>JAPOKK010000139.1 GCA_029977665.1 Pseudomonadota bacterium
CTGGTCGCCGGCCCTGGCCGGGATGATATGGTGGCGCCTACGCCGGTGCCACGAGGCGCTAGCCGGCGCCGGTCGCGGGACGGAGGAGCCAGGTGAGGATGCAACCAGTGCCAGCGGAGAACGGCCGATGAGTGACGAAGCCGCGGGCAGATCAACGGCGTTGGCGGCGCTGCACCGCGAGTTCGGCGCGCGGCTGGTGCCGTTCGCCGGCTACGCGATGCCGCTGCAGTACGACGGCGGCATTCGCGAGGAGCACCTGCACACGCGCCGCGCGGCCGGCCTGTTCGACGTCTCGCACATGGGACAGATCACCATCGAGGGCGATCTCGACCAGTTGGAGACCCTGGTCGCGGGCGACATCGCGGGACTCCCGCTGTGGCGCCAGCGCTACAGCTTGCTGACCAACGCGGACGGCGGCATTCGCGACGATCTCATGATCACGCGCCTGCCCGAGCGCTTGTTCGTGGTGGCCAACGCGGCATTCAAGCACGACGACCTCGCTCACCTGGCCGCCGGGCTCGGTGCCGCCTGCCGCGTCAGCCTGGCCGAGGACCGCGCGCTGCTCGCCTTGCAGGGGCCAGCCGCGGCGGCCGTGCTCGGCGCGCTCGAGCCGGAACTCGCGACGCTGCCGTTCATGGCGGCGCGCGAGTGCCGCCTGGCGGGCAGCACCTGCCTGGTCAATCGCTGCGGCTACACGGGCGAAGACGGTTTCGAGATCGCGCTCGCCGCCGCCGACGCCGAAGACCTCGCGCGGCGCCTGCTCGCTGACGAGCGCGTCGCGCCGGTCGGTCTCGGCGCACGCGATTCGCTGCGTCTCGAGGCCGGACTGTGCCTGTCCGGCACGGACATCGATGCCACCACCACGCCGATCGCTGCCGACCTCGCCTGGACCGTCGCACGCAAGTATCGCGACGGCAGCACCCCGGCGCGCTTTCCCGGCGCGGGGGTGGTGCTCGAGCAGCTCACCAGCGGCACGCCGCGGGTGCGCGTCGGTCTCGCGCCGCTCGGCCGCGTCCCGTTGCGCGCCGCGACCGAACTCGTCGACACTGCGGGCCACGTCGTCGGCACGGTGACTTCCGGCAGTTTCGGCGCCAGCGTCGGGCATCCGGTCGCCATGGGATACGTCGAGCGCGCCTGCGCGCGGCCGGGTACCCGGCTCGAGGTCTCGATCCGCGATCGGCGTCACGAGGTCGAAGTCCGTGCGCTGCCTTTCGTTCCCCATCGTTACTACAGAGGCTGAGGAAACATCCGCCCATGAGCACGCTCAAGTTCACCCAGGATCACGAATGGCTGCGTCGCGAGGACGACGGCAGCATCACCGTCGGCATTACGGATTATGCCCAGGAACAGCTCGGCGACATCGTCTACGTCGAACTGCCCGAGGCCGATGCCGCCGTCGCCGCCGGCACCCAGGTGGTCGTGATCGAATCGGTCAAAGCGGTCGGCGAGATCAACATGCCGCTGGCCGGACGCATCGTCGCCGTCAATGACCGTCTCGCCGATGCACCCGAACTCGTCAACGGCGCGCCGCTCGGCGACGGCTGGCTGCTGCGCATCGAAGCCGACGATGCCACGGGTCTCGATGCCTTCATGGACGAGGCGGCCTACCAGGACTACGTCGCCAGCCTGTGAGCGCGTACCGCGAGGAGGGCAGCATGCGGCTGCGTGATTTCGAGCAGCGCGGCGACTTCGTCCGCCGCCACATCGGGCCCGACGCGGTCCAGGTCACCGAGATGCTGGCCGAACTCGGGCTGGATTCGCTGGACGACATCGTCACGCGCGCAGTGCCCGACGACATCGTCTCCGACGCGCCGCTGGCGCTGACCGAGACTATCTCCGAGCAGGCGGTGCTCGCCTACCTGCGCAAGATGTGCGCACGCAACCGCGTGAACGTGTCGATGATCGGCATGGGTTACCACGGCACGGTGATGCCGGAGGTCATCAAGCGCAACGTGCTCGAAAATCCGGGCTGGTACACCGCGTACACGCCCTACCAGGCCGAGATCAGCCAGGGTCGCCTCGAAGCACTGCTCAATTTCCAGCAGATGGTCATCGATCTCACCGGCCTGCCGGTGGCGAACGCTTCACTGCTCGACGAAGCGACCGCCGCGGCCGAGGCGATGGCCATGGCGCGGCGAGTGGCGAAGAGCAAGAGTCGGCGTTTCCTCGTCGATGCCGATTGCCACCCGCAGACGATAGCCGTCGTCGAGACGCGGGCGCGTCATTTCGGCTTCGATGTCGTCGTGGGCGACCCCGAGACCTGGGGCACCGAGCAGGATTATTTCGGCATCCTGCTGCAGTACCCGGGCTCGAGCGGCGCGGTACGCGATTTCCGCGCAGTGATCGAGGCCGCACATGCCCAACAGGCGATCGCGACGATCGCCGCGGATCCACTCGCGCTGGTCATGCTGACGGCGCCGGCTACGCTGGGCGCGGACATCGTCGTCGGCAGCGCGCAACGTTTCGGTGTCTCGATGGGCTACGGCGGACCGCACGCGGCGTTCTTCGCGACCCGCGAGGCCTTCGTGCGCGCTACGCCCGGGCGCATCATCGGCGTGTCGGTGGACCGCGACGGGCACCCCGCGCTGCGCATGGCGCTGCAGACCCGCGAACAGCACATCCGCCGCGACAAGGCGACGTCGAACATCTGCACCGCGCAGGTCCTGCTCGCGATCATCGCCGGGTTCTACGCGATCTACCACGGCCCGCGCGGCCTCGCGCTCATCGCCGGGCGCGTACACCGGCTCGCGCAGATTCTCGCGCTCGCGCTGCAACGGCTCGGCTACGAAGTCGTCCACGCGCAGTTCTTCGATACCCTGACCGTGCGCGTACCGCACCGGGCGCGTCACCTCGCGGCACGCGCACGCGAGGCCGGCATCAACCTGCGCGTGGTCGATGCCGATCATCTCGGTATCGCGTTCGACGAGACCGTCACGCGCGGCATCCTGCGCACGCTGTGGCGCGTGTTCGCACGTGACGACGACGAACTCGACATCGCCGTGCTCGATCGCGAGATTGGCGAGAACCTCCCCCGCGAACTGCTGCGCAGTGATCCGATACTCACCCACCCGGTGTTCGAACGTTATCATTCAGAAACCGAGATGATGCGCTACATGCGTCGTCTCGCGCGCCGCGACATCGCGCTCGATCGCGCCATGATCCCGCTCGGCTCGTGCACCATGAAGCTCAACGCGGCAGCCGAGCTGCAGGCGTTGTCGTGGCGCGAGTTCGCCGACCTGCACCCGTTCGCACCGCTCGACCAGGCACAGGGCTATCAGCAGCTGTTCTCGGAGCTCGAGAGCATGCTCTGCGACCTGACCGGTTTTGCCGCGTTCTCGCTGCAGCCGAACGCAGGCTCTCAGGGCGAGTACGCGGGCCTGCTGACGATCCGCAAGTACCACGAGGTGCGCGGTGAAGGCGCCCGCGACGTTTGCCTCGTGCCGGCCTCGGCCCACGGCACGAATCCCGCCAGCGCGGTGATGGCGGGCCTGCGTATCGTCCTCGTCGCCTGCGACGACAGCGGTAACGTCGATGTCGCCGACTTGCGCGCCAAGGCCGCCGAGCATGCCACGAGCCTCGCTGCGCTGATGATCACCTACCCGTCGACGCACGGCGTGTTCGAGGCCGCTATCCGCGAAATCTGCCAGGTGGTGCACGAGCATGGCGGCCAGGTCTACATGGACGGGGCGAACCTCAACGCGCTGGTCGGCATCTGCCGGCCGGGGGAGATCGGCGCCGACGTCATGCACGTCAACCTGCACAAGACCTTCGCCATCCCCCACGGTGGCGGCGGTCCGGGCATGGGACCGATCGGCGTGATGCCGCACCTCGCGCCGTACCTGCCGGATCATCCGGTCATCGACGGCGTGAACCCGGCCGCGGGGCCGGCCGGCACCATCGGCACCGTGTCGGCCGCGCCGTGGGGTTCGCCGAGCATTCTGCCCATCTCCTGGGCCTATATCGCGATGATGGGCGCACAGGGGCTGCGCCGCGCGACGCTGGTCGCGATCCTCGCCGCCAACTACGTGGCACATCGTCTGCGCGAGCATTACCCGGTGTTGTACACCGGCAAGAACGGCTGCGTCGCCCACGAATGCATCATCGACCTGCGCCCGATCAAGCACGCCACCGGTATCACCGTCGACGATATCGCCAAGCGTCTCGCCGACTTCGGCTTCCACGCGCCGACGATGTCCTTCCCGGTTGCCGACACGCTGATGATCGAGCCGACCGAAAGCGAGAACAAGCGCGAACTCGACCGTTTCTGCTCAGCGATGATCGCCATTCGCGAGGAGATTGCCGCGGTGGAGCGCGGCGATGCAGACCCCGAGGACAATCCGCTCAAGCATGCGCCGCACACCCATCGCCTGCTCATCGCCGAGCGCTGGGAGCGCCCCTACGACAAGATGCAGGCGTTCTTCCCGGCAGGCGCGGACATCGCCGACAAGTACTGGCCGCCGGTCGCGCGTATCGACAACGTGCACGGCGATCGCCACCTCGTGTGCAGCTGTCCGCCGCCGGAAGCCTGGGCCGAGGACGCCTGACGCGCCGCGCCGGCTGGCGCCGCTCAGGCCGGTAACAGGAACGGCCCGCAAGACACCCGCGGGCGACGGGTGTCGGCGCGGGCGGTCGCAGCGAAGTGGTGGCCGAGCAGGGCGCGCGCCCGCGCGTCGGCTTCGACGACCGGGGTGACGAGGCCGGCGACGGTCGCGCCGGCGTTGACGAACAGCGGCACCACGTTGAAGAACACGCGGTCCAGCGGCAGCGCGTGGTGGGCCGCGTAGTGCGGGTAGTCGTCGGCGCCGAGATAGCTGCGGATGCGCGCGATGGTCGCGGCATGGAGCTCGTGGGTGGCGCCGCCTGGCGCGAGAAATGCGTCGAAATCGGTCCACGAAAGGAACACGTCGAATGCATCGGCGCGTTCCACCGCGTAATCGAAATCGATCAGCACATAGTTTTCCAGCGCCGTCGGGCGCGGCGCGCGCTCTGCGTGGGCGGCGTAGACGGTGCGCGGGCGGCGTTCATCGACGCATGTGCGGGCCGTACGTAGCGCCAGCACCAGGGCGATGTCGGGGTTCGCATACCAGTCCACCGGTACGTCGGGCCATTGCGCATCCGTCGCGAGGCACAAGGCATGAAAACCCGCGAGCGTGGCATCGAGCGCGGCGTCGATCTCGGCCACGGCGCGTGGCCGGTCCTGCGCCAGGAGCCCGCCGGGGTTTGCGCGGACGTCCGCCTCGTGCAGCGCATCGAACGCGCGGGCGAGTTCAGCAAGCGCGTCGGCGACGGCGGGCGTTGCGGTCATCCGGCTTTCTCCCGAGCCGCTTTGCGAGCAACGAGGAACACGGCCTGGCGCTTGCCCGGCTGCCATTCGCACGCGATGGCGAAACCGGCGTCCTCGAGTGCCCGGCGCAGGCTCGCGGCCGTGAAGCAGCTCAGTTCCGGCAGCAGGCGGAGCGCGCGGCCCAGCGGCGCGACAAAACGGAAGCCCGGCAGCATGTCGCGGATGCACGCAGTGCTGCTGATGAACACCCCGCCGGGCACCAGCAGGTCGTGTACGCGCCCGATCACGTCTTGCCAGTCGTCAAGCAGGTGCAGCACGCTGAGCGCGAGGATGCCGTCGTAACGTTGCCCGCCATCGGCGAGTTCGCCGAACCCGCGGCATTCGAAGGTGATGTTGTCGATGCCCTGCTCGATGCGCTTCTTCTCGGCAATGGCGATCATGTTGGGTGAAAAATCGATGGCGCGGATGTGCTTCACGTACGGCGCGTGGGCGAGTGCGGTCGAACCCGTACCGCAGCCGATCTCGAGCAATTCGGTGTCGCGCGTGAAGTACTCACGGCTGATAGCGAGTTTGCGCTGGTACGCCGCTTCGTCGGCGACCGGCTTGCGCGCGTAGCGTGCGGCGATACGGTCCCAGAACGCCGTCGAGCCGGTCATGGCAAGCGCTCCGGGCCGGTGGGCGGCGTGGCAGCAACCGCGCGGTCACCCGGTGAGCTGAAGCGGGGCAGGCGTTCGCCGGACACCGCGCCCAGGGCTTGCTCGGGGACGAGCTGTCCGTCGTCGAGAACCCTACCGGCAGGCGTGCTCGCGCGTGCCAGGCTGATTGCGTTGCGAAAAAGCATCGGAGGTACCTGTCGATGTCGCGCTTCTACGTGCGCAGGAGGCGCCGCGCCAGCGCGACGTAGGCCAGGGTCCACGCCGCTGCCGCGATGCCGAGCAGAATTGGCGTGTTACCCGTGCCGGGTGTCGCCGCAGCGTAGCGCGCGAGTGTCGCCACAGCGAGCAGCGCGGTGCCGGCGGGCAGCAGTGTCTCGCGCGCCGGTTCACCCTGTGTGCGTTGCAGTCGCGCGCGCAGCATGATGTTGAAAGTGAACGTGCCCAGCGCGCCGACCGTCAGCAGGTGAAGCGCCGAACTCGTGCCGCTGCCGCGCGCGAGGGCGAAACCGAACGTGAGCAGCCCGAGTGACAACCACAGGTGGCCGGCGCCGAGGCACCACAGATCGGCGCGGGCGCGGCAGGTCCAGACCCGCCAGCGCCACAGCCGGATTGCGGCGACGGCGCCGGCGGCGATCGTGATGGCGCCTCCGAGCGGCGAATAGCCGGCGGCAAGTGTCGTGATCGTCACTGTGAGCAGCGCCATGATCGTGCCCTCGAGACGTGGCTGCATGCGTACCGCGGGCGAAAGACCGTTGCGCTCTCGCTCGGTCGTCACCGCAGGCGCGAGCACCCGCCCGCCCATGAAGGCGAGCAGGATCGCGAGCAGCAGGATCATGACCTGGTGTACGAGGGCGAGGTTGCCGGTGATGCCGTCGAGCGCGACGGAGGCGGCAGCGAGCAGCGCGAGGAGTGGTGCGACGGCGAGATTGCGCCAGCGGCGGCCGCTGCCGATGAACTTCGGCGCCAGGCTCGCGGTGAACGCGAGTGCGAACGCGCCCTGGCTCGCCAGTGCCCACGGGCCGCCGGCGTCGAGCAGCCAGCCGAGGCGCGCCAGCAGCCAGCTCACGCACAGCACGCCGAGCAGCGCGCGCGATGGCCGGCCGAGCAGGTAGCCCGTGACCACCGCGAGGACGAAGCCACCGAGCAGTTCGCGGGCGTGGCCGATCGGCGGGGCATAGGCATCCAGGCCGAACGGCAGTCCGCTGCCGGCGGCCAGTGACAGGGGCACGACCAGGGCTGCATGGATCGACGCGGCGACAAAGCAGATTTGCTGCGCGCGTCCCGGTGAGCGAGCGGTCATCGGTCGATCATGCCATCTCGCCGAGGGCGGTTCGGGCGCCGCGCACGAGGCAGATCGCATCGCGTGACCGTGGATGCGGTGTCATCGCGATTGGACTGCGCTGCCGGTTGACATGGTTCGCAGTGTAGTCGACGCGAGCCGTGGGCTGGATGGCGCGGGGATCGCGCCGAAGGCAACCCTCTCCGGCCCGCGCCTGTCGGCACTACGCGTCGCGATCCTGCGCCGGCCGGAACGTGTCATAGGCAATGAACAGCACGAACGAGGCGGCGAAGCCCGCGGGGCCAGCCAGAAACCTGGCGAAGAACCACGCCACGTCCCACCCCGTGAGGTAGTACACCGCGATCGCGAGCAGGGCGCCAATCGCGAGCGCGCCCGCGGCGAGGAGAACGATGTACTTTACGGCAGCACCGCTGCTAGCCGTCATCGTTGCGATTGCCGGGCGGGGCAGCACGGTCTTCCAGAGTGCCCAGCATGCTGATGACGAAGCGCTCCGAGAAGCCGGACACGAAACACCAGACCATCAGCTTGCCGAAATCCGCGATGCCATCCGGGCGCAGCGTGAGGATTGTCCGCATGTCGAGCAGTTCGCCCGCGGGCGCCGCGGGACGGCTGAAATTGGGAAACAGGTTGCGGGTGAACAAGCCGTTGCCACCGTCGCCGGTGAGGATCCCCGACATGAACAGCAGGTAGGTCACGGCGGCCATCAACCCGCCGTAGAGCAGCGGCATCAGGGTCGTGATCCAGCTTGCCGCGAGCGCCTCGACGGTGGCCGCGTCGGTCCGCGGCAGGCGCCGCTGCAGCGCCAGGCTGCCGCCGATGCAGCCGGCGATGAAGGACAGCGGGAAGGAGCCCAGTTGGCCCGTGAACACGAACAGGAAGGTGATGAAGCCGCAGGCGATTCCAACGAGCATCAATTGTGCCGCGAACAGTCTTCTGTTGACGACGTAACGGGGTGACCTGGCCGTCATGGCGCGTGCGGGAAGCGGCAAGTGCGCGTCGACGGTGAAGGCCCGTCGTTGCTGAGGCGTGTGAGCGCGGCGGCTCTCGGCGAGTGGCGCATGATCGGTCCTACTGGCCGTGTCGTCCGTCCAGTGTACACGGTGGGCGACATCCTCGGGTCGCAACCCGGCGAGGCGCCGACGCATCCGCCGCGGTCGCGCCCGCTCGCCAGGACGCTGGCCTGCAGGCTCAAGGACGCGCGGAAGCGAGTGCCGCCTCGCGGTCGAGCCAGTAGTTCTCCAGGGCTTGCTCGATGGTCGGATCGTATCGAGACTGTTCGAGCTTCCACCACAGGTAGGCGACGATTGCCGAGACCTGCGTGGCGTTGAACAGCGCGAACTCGCGCCTGGCGTGCTCGCCCAGGGTGCCGCCACCGTAAACGCTCGACAGCTTCCTATCGGCATAGCCGGCAACGAGGAACGCGCACAGGCGGCTGGAGGGGTCGGCGATCTCGAGCGCGCCGCGGATGTCGGCGATCAGATAAGCCGGAAGATAGAACTGCAGGGCCGGAGCCGAGAAAAAGGACAGCGCCGAGCCCCAGCCCTCCGGCGCCTGGTTCAGAAATGTTGCCGACAGTGTTCGCCAGTCTCTCTGCGAAGCGAATTGGCGCACCAGCGCCTCGGCTTCCTCGCCGAAGCTGTCGGTCAGCCGGTCTTCGCCGGGGAAGGGGGTATCCTTGAACGCCGCCTCGATTCTCTCTACGAGCGTGGGCACGGCACAGCCATCGGTCGTCGGTCATTCCCGCTCGACGCTGCCGCGCAGCGCTGTCGCGGAGAAGCATCCGGTTGAGCGCCAGGCAAACACGCGTTCGCGCTTGCATCACGCGAGGTGCTCGTCCCATGTGCGGGCCACGCGTCGGCGCCCGTGGCGTGTCCTGTAGCGCGCCCTGTGGAGTGTGTGAACAGCGCGCGCCCGGTCACAGGCTCACCGCTCCGAAACCGAGGAAAGCCAGCGCGGCAATCCCGATGTAGCTCCGGATATGGTTCCAGAATTGCCAGCGCCTCACGTACTCCGGCCAGGCCGTCGCCGCATCCTCGGCGGGTGTTGCGGCCAGGCGGTTGTTGAGCGGCACGTTGCGCAGCACGGTGATGCCGAGGGGACCCGCGAGGTACAACATCGCGCCGACCACCAGCGGTGATTGTGCGGCACCCGCCGAGCCACTCGTCAGCATCGTTCCCACGCAGGCGAGGGGCGTGCCGAGGAATAGCAGGAGAAAGATCGGGTTGATGATCCGTTCGTTGATGCGCTGCATGGCGAACATGGCGTGTTCGTCCGGCAACTCGGCGATCGCGGCGAGGACGAAGTTCGAGAAGGCGAACAACAGGCCGGTGACGACGCCCGTGCCGACCAGCGTAGCGATTACCAGGGCGTACACGGTCTCCTCCATGGTTGCCGGGGTCGCGAAACGGCACGTTTCCGGCCTGCTCGGGCACCGGGTTCGACCGGGCGGCGCTACGAAAACGCGCGTTGCCGCAGGCGCGCTGACTCCCAGGCCGGGTATCGCCCCGTCCCTTGAAATCGATTCGTTCCGGCAATGAAGGATCGATGAAGCCTGTCGGCGGTGTCAATCGTCGCGACGCGAGCCGCTCATGGGCGCTGCCCTATGCGCTGGTGCCGCGACTGTCGTCGCGTTCGTCCGCCACCGCTGGCCGGGGCCGTGCGAAGTGGTAGCCCTGCAGGTAGTCGGCGCCGAGACGTTCGAGTTCCTGCGCGGTCGCCGCGTCCTCGACGAACTCGGCGATGGTCGTTGAGCCGATGAGGTGGCCGATGTCGACAATCGCCTTGACGATGCCGTGCGCGATGCGATCGCTGGCCAGGTCGCGGACGAACACGCCATCGATCTTGAGGAAGTCGACCGGAAGACTCTTGAGATAGGCGAACGAGGACAGCCCGGAGCCGAAGTCGTCGAGCGCGAAGCGCACGCCGCGCTCACGCAGGGTCTCGAGGAAGACGATAGCGCTGGTGTGATTGGTGATGGCGGCCGTTTCGGTGAGTTCGAAACACACGCGCGCGCCTTCGACGCCGCTGGTCTCGAGTTGCTCGACGACCCAGGCAGTGAAATGCTCATCGCCGAGCGAGGCGCCGGACAGGTTGATCGCCCACACGGCGTCGCAGCCCCCCGGCAGCGAGTTGCCTGCGAGCAATGTCAAGGCGTGCTCGACGACCCAGCGATCGATGCGCGTGGCGAGTCCGTAGCGTTCCGCGGCGGGGAGGAAGTTTCCCGGGAGGACCAGGCTGTCGCCTTCCCGCATGCGTAGCAGGAACTCGTAGTAGGGTGCACCGGAACGCTGCGTCCCGGCCGCGTGCACGGCCTGGTAATGCAGTTCGAAGGCATCGGTCTCGAGTGCATGGTTGATGCGTGCGACCCAGCGCATTTCACTGTGCATGCGCGCCATCTCGACATCGTCGTCGTGGTAGA
>JAPOKK010000403.1 GCA_029977665.1 Pseudomonadota bacterium
CGGCGCATCGACCGCGCGCAGCCCGATCGCGAACTCGGCGCGCACTGCGCCACCGGGCGCATCGACGGCGAGCGTCGCGTCGGCCCGTGCGAGCTCGTCGACCAGCTCGAAATGCGCCGCCAGGCGCGCCGGCGCGGCGCCGCTGACGCAGAGCGCACGTACGCCGCCGTCAGCCGCGTCGAGCTGGCGCGCGGCGCGCTTCGGCGCGGCGGTGCGCGACAGGAAACTCGTACGCACCATGTTGCCGGCTACCGGGTCCAGCATGATGGTGAGGAAATTCTCCACCTCGACTTCGATCGCGGCGTCGATGGGCTTGCCCCAGCCGTCGAGCAGGCTGCGGCAGACCGCTCCGACCGCGGGATAGAGATGCGCCACACGCGGCCCCATCCAGGCCAGCGCGAGCAGCTTCTCGAGGACGTCGTCTCCCGCGAGTAAGCTCTCGGGATCGGCCGGTAACTGCCAACCCGCGTGGTCCCAGCGGGCGCCGGCGCGCGCCTGGCGCGCAATCGCGCGTGCACTGTCGAGCAGTTGCGGCGCCGGCGCCAGGTGATCGACCAGCCCGGCGGCATGCGCGACGGCCGGCGACACCGGCTTGCCGTCGAGCAGCATCCGCGCGGCGAACGCCGGCGTGGTCAGGCGCGGCAGCCGCTGCGTGCCGCCGGCGCCGGGAAACAGGCCGAGCAGGATCTCCGGTAGCCCCAGGCCCGGCGGTCCGCCGTCGACCGCGACGCGGTGATGACACGCCATGGCGAACTCCAGGCCTCCACCGAGGGCGAGGCCGTTGATGGCGGCGACCGTGGGCACGGTGAGTCGTTCGAAACGGCGCAGCGCGTAATTCAGCCGCGGGAAGACGGCGCGGATCTCCTCCGCCGGCTTCTCCAGGCGCAAGGTGGTGAAACCACGCACCATGGCAAGATCGGCCCCGGCCATGAAGGCTTCCTTGCCCGAGGTGACGACCACGCCGCGGATGGCCGCATCGGCCTCGATATGCGCGGTGAGCTGCTCGAGCTCATCGATCATCTCATCCGAGAATACGTTGAAAGGGCGACCCGGCATGTCGATGGTCGCGAGCGCAATACCGTCTGGCGCGACCTCGAAACGGACGTTGTTCATGCATGATTCCGAGAGTTTGGCTGGTAGCGCGCAGCATAACGCCTCGGCGAGTGGCGTGGTGACGACCTCACCGTACTGTGCCGCGGGCGCCCCGGCTTTCCGCGGCTGACGGTCACTACACCGCATTGGCGCGCGCCACGCGGCGTTAGCGAATACCATGCAAGTAGATTAGGCGCCCGGCGACCGCGGCCATACGTGACCCACCCCGGGCATCCGAAACAATCTCTTAACGGCGGGAGGACACATCGATCATGGATCTCGGATTGAAGGATAAGGCAATCATCGTCACCGGGGGCGGCTCCAACATCGGGCGTGCCATCGTGCTCGCCTTCGCGCGCGAGGGCGCCAAGGTGATGATCGGCGACATCGACGTGCAACAGGCCGAGGCCGTCGCCGCCGAAGCGCGCGAGGCCGGCGCCGCGGCCGTCGACGTCGCCGCCTGCGACGTCACCGACCTGACCCAGGTGCAGGCGATGTTCAAGCAGACCACGGATGCCTTCGGCGGCCTGGACGTATTGATCAACAACGTCGGTTGGGATCAGCTGATGTTCTTCACCCAGACTACGCCCGACCTGTGGGAGAAGATCATTCGCGTCAACTTCGTCGGCGTGCTCAACTGCACTTACACCGCGCTCGCGATCATGGCGCCGCAGAACCACGGAGCCATCGTGTCCATCAGCTCCGACGCGAGCCGCCAGGGCGAGCCACGCGAAGCGGTCTACGGCGGCATGAAAGCCGGCATCAACAGCTTCATGAAGACCATCGCCAAGGAGAACGGGCGCAACGGCATCCGCTGCAACGTGGTCTGTCCGGGTGTGACCATCCCCGCCGACGATGCCGAGGTCGGCGCCAACAGCATGTGGGTCAACAAGGACTCGATGTTCACTGCCGAGCAACTCGAGAAGGTCGCGAAGAGCCTGCCACTGAAGAAGATCGGCCGGCCCGAAGACGTCGCCAACGCGGTAGTCTTTCTCGCGTCTTCGGCCGCTGGGCACGTTACGGGGCAGGTGCTGAGTGTGTCCGGCGGCTATTCCATGATCGGCTGACCGTCGTGCGCAAAGCTACTGCGCTCGCCAGCTCGCGTCCCGCCGGTGCTCGCAATCCTCACGTACGCCTCAGTACGCTGCGGTTGTTGCGCGCCGCCGAAACGCGACCTGACTTCGCTCGTGACGCTTTGCGCACGACGGTCCCGAGGTTGAGCGCACCGTGAAGCTACTGCGCTCGCCAGCTCGCGTCCCGCCGGTGCTCGCAATCCTCACGGTCA
>JAPOKK010000101.1 GCA_029977665.1 Pseudomonadota bacterium
CATTGTTGACGATTGATTAGGACCGCCTGCGGCGTTAACCGTGGGTGCCGCACGTGGTAGGCTGCGCGTCCGCCTTCCAGCTTCCACGGCAGTTCATGCGTCTCAGCAACAAGCGCGCCGTCGTCACCGGTGCGAGCAGCGGTATCGGCCGCGCCATCGCCGAAGCGTTCGCGCGCGAAGGCGCGGCCGTGGTGGTCAACTACGCGCGTTCCCGCGCGCGCGCTGAGGGCGTGGTCGAAGCGCTGCGCGCGACCGGCGCGACCGCGCACGCGGTGCAGGCCGACGTTGCCGACGCGGTGGCCGTGGAGACCCTGGTCGACGAAGCCTGGGCGCTGCTCGGCGGCATCGACATCTGGGCCAACGTGGCCGGCGCCGACATCCTCACCGGCGCCAATGCCGAGCATGCCGACCTGGTCAAGCTGGCGCGCCTGATCGATGTCGACCTGCGCGGCACCATGCAGTGTGCGTGGGCGGTCGCGCCGCGCATGCAGGCGCAGGGCCACGGCGTGATCCTCAACACCTCGTGGGATCTCGCGCTGGTCGGCATGGGCGAGCGCAACCCGGAGATGTTTGCCGCGACCAAGGCCGGCATCAGCGGGTTCACGCGTTCGCTCGCTCGCTCGCTGGCGCCGGCGGTGCGCGTCAACGAGGTCGCGCCGGGTTGGATTGCCACCGCCTTCGCCGAAGAGCACATGGCGGACGACTACCGGCAATGGGTCATCGGGCAGACGCCACTCGGACGTTTCGGTCATCCGGAGGACGTCGCCGCGGCGGCGTTGTTCCTGTGTTCGGACGAGGCCGCGTTCGTCACCGGTCAGACGTTGAAGGTCAACGGCGGCCTGTCGAGCTGAGCGCGCGGCGGCGCCATGCGGCCGGCCGCGCCGTCAAGCCGCGACGTCGCGGGCGAGGCGCAGCCCGCAGTAGGCCCAGCGCTGATGCGGATAGAAGAAGTTGCGGTAGGTGGCGCGGGCGTGTCCGGGCGGCGTGATGCAGGCGCTGCCGCGCAGGGTCATCTGGTTGCTCATGAACTTGCCGTTGTACTCGCCGACCGCGCCGCCCGCCGGGTTGAAACCCGGGTAGGGCAGGTAGGCCGAACGCGTCCACTGCCAGACCTGGCCGAGCGCGTCGGCGAACGGTGCATCGCCGGTTGTGCCGGCCGGATGCAGCGCGAACGAGGTTGCGAGCGTCTCGTGCGCGATCGCCGCTTCCCATTCCTGTTCGCTCGGCAGCCGCGCGCCGGCCCATTGCGCATAGGCGTCGGCCTCGAAATGGCTGACGTGGATGACCGGTGCGTCGCGATCGAGCGGTACCAGGCCGTGCAGGGTGAACTCGACCCATTCGCCGTCGATCTCGCGCCAGTACAGTGGCGCGTGCCAGTTCTCGGCAGCGACTGCGGACCAGCCGTCGGCCAGCCACAGCAGCGGCTCGCGGTAGCCGCCGTCGCGGACGAATTCGAGATACTCGCCGTTCGTGACCAGCCGGGAAGCGAGCTGGTAGGGCTCGAGCCAGCTCCTGTGGCGTGGCGTTTCGTTGTCGAACGCGAAAGCATCGCCGCTGGCACCGACCTCGACCAGGCCGCCGTCCAGGTCCTGCCAGTGAAACGCCGAGGCGCGCGCCGGCGGCGCGGCGGGCCGTTCGGCATAGACGGGGTCGAGCGGGTTGCAGGAGAAAAGGTGCTTGATGTCCATGAGCAGCAGTTCCTGGTGCTGCTGTTCATGGTGCAAGCCGAGTTCGATGGTCGCGAGCAGGTCCGGCGAGGCGCGGTCGATGACATCGAGCACGCGGGCGTCGACGGCGTGGCGGTAATCGTGAACCTCGTCCAGCGCGGGACGGGTGACGAGGCCCCGCCGCGGCCGCGGGTACTGCCGCCCGATGCCGTTGTAATAGCTGTTATAGAGCTCTCGGTAGGCCGGGTGGTGCGGACGGAAGTCGGCTTCGGCCGCTTCGAGCACGAAGGTCTCGAAGAACCAGGTGACGTGCGCGAGGTGCCACTTGGCGGGGCTCGCGTCGGCCATCGATTGCACGCAGGCGTCTTCGGCCGACAGCGGTGCGGCGAGCGCTTCGCTGGCCGCGCGGACCTCGCGGAAGCGCTCGCGCAGCGTGGCGGCGTCGCGGCCGGCGGCGTCGGATTGAAGCTGTCGCGCGGGCGTCGCCATGATGCGTCAGCATCCTACGCGGGCGCTGCGTGCAGTTCAAACGCGAGCCGTGTTTCACCGCTGACGCTGGCGTGCGCGTCGTAACGCCGCTCGTGGAACGTCAGCCGGTCTTGTTCGTCGATCAGGATCACCGTCGAGCAGCGCGTGCCGTAACCGCTGCCGGCGATGAAGATGGTCGATAGGACGCGCTCCATGGCATGGCCGATGCCGGTATCGGGCAGCGCACCGTCGGGTGGGCGATGCTCGTCGCGCAACAGCGTGAGCAGCTGTGCGATCATGTGGTCGCGGTCGCCGGCATCGACGATCTCGCCGAAGCCCGCGCGCAGGCGCTCGGATTTTGGCCAGGCGGTGTCGAGCAGCGCGTTGCTGAGCGTATAGATGCCGCGCGCCAGGCTGCGCGGGCCCTCACCCGATTGGTTCGAGTACCAGCACAACTCGCGGCCGTCGTGCAGCAACACGTTGAAGCCGGCGTAGGCATCGGCATCGCCGGCCAGCGTGGCCGCGTAGTCGGCCGCCGCGGTGGTGCCGTCGAGGAAGTCGTTGACGATCAGTCCGCGCGAACGTGCGCCGGGTCCGGGGTGGCCGGAACGCACGTTGGTGATGGTCGCGAAGCGGCCGCGGTGGTCGAGCGCGAGCCAGCTGCCGCCCGCTTCGAGGTCGCGCCCGCCGATGATGTGGGGATGGTCGTCCCAGGCCGCGGCCGGCGCGGTCGGTCGGTCATGGAATTCGTCGCGGTTGGCCGCGACCACGAGGCGGTAGCCGGGGCAGCAATCGTGGGCGACGAGCAGCAGGCACATCGGCGCGGGCGCGCTCAGAAATGGACCAGCGAGTGTACGCGGCAGTCACCGAGCGCGGCGCGCCCGCCGAGAAAGTCGAGTTCGACGACGAACGCGCAGCCGGCGACGCTGGCGCCGGCCTCGCGGGCCAGGGCGAGGCTCGCCGCGGCGGTGCCGCCGGTCGCGATCAGGTCGTCGACGAGCAGCACCCGATCCGCGCCGGTCAGGGCATCGTGGTGCATGTGTAACGACGCGCTGCCGTATTCGAGCTCGTAGTCGACGCTGCGCGTCGCGGCGGGCAGTTTGCCGGGCTTGCGCAGCGGAACGAACCCGGCGCCGAGCGCGCTCGCGACGAGGGCGCCGAAGACGAAGCCGCGGGCTTCCATGCCGAGCACCGCGGTGATGCCGTCGTCACGAAACGGGGCCGCAAGCTGCTCGGTGCACAGCGCCATCGCCGGTGCGTCGCGTAACAGCGGCGTCAAGTCCTTGAACATCACCCCCGGGCGGGGAAAATCGGGAATGTCTCGAATGAGGGCGGTGATCGTTTCCATCGGCGCTCGGGCTTTACCGGAAGAAGTCGGCGATAATAACGTGATCGGCTGGTGGTCAGTACCGTGCCGTCCGGTTTGGCGTCAGAGGGAGGTCGCAACAGTCATGAGGGGATTGCACGGTGCGCGCCCCGCCACCACGCGGTGGTCGGTGGGTCGGTGTCGAAGCGAGGTGCGGCGTGCGCCCGACGTCTGAACGCGCCGACTGGGACCTCAGCCCGCGCGAGGCGGCGCAGCGTCAGCGCGAGCTGGCGGGGCAAGTCGTGACAACCGATCGCTTCAGCGCCATTCGGCGCATCGCGGGCATCGATGCGGGCTTCCCCGATGACGGCCAGACGACGCGCGTGGCCATCGTGGTCATGAGCTACCCGGCACTCGAGCAGGTCGACGAGGTCGTCATCGAGCAACCGACCAGCTTCCCCTACGTCCCGGGGCTGCTGTCGTTTCGCGAGGTGCCGGCGATGCTCACGGCGCTGGCGCGCCTCGCGCGCACGCCGGACGTGATCCTGTGCGACGGCCACGGCCGCGCCCATCCGCGGCGCTTCGGCAGTGCCTGCCACCTCGGCCTGCTCAGCGGGATCCCCACCATCGGCGTCGGCAAGTCGCGCCTATGCGGAAGTTTCGACGAGCCCGGGATCGAGCGTGGCGCCTGGTCGCCGTTGCTGCACAACGAGGAGGTCATCGGCGCCGTCGTGCGCACGCGGCGCAAAGTGAGTCCGGTGTTCGTCTCCTGCGGTCACGGCGTGAGTCTCGACAGCGCCATCGACCTGGTGCTCGACTGCGCGCCGCGCTTTCGCCTGCCGGAGCCCATTCGCGGGGCTGACCGGCTCGCCTCGGCGCGGGGCGCGACCTAGCGAAAAGCACCGCACAAGCGGCTGCGCTGCCCGCTGGCTGCGTTGCAGACGCTTCTGCGCTGATCACCCGCCTTGGCCGCGGCCTTCGCGGCGCCAGCGGTGGAAGCGTGCGGCCCAGTCGAGCAGCAGGTCCGGGGCGTGACGCCGCTGCCAGGCGCCGGCCGTCATCTTGTTCGCCTCGGCGAACGTCGGGTAGATGTGGATGGTGCCGAGTACCTTGCGCAGGCCGAGCCGGTGTTTCATGGCGAGCACCATCTCGGCAATCAGTTCGCCCGCGTGCGCGCCGACGATGGTCACGCCGAGGATGCGGTCGCTGCCGGGGGGCGTGAGGACGCGCACGAAACCGCGCCGGGCGTCGTCGGCGATCGCGCGGTCGAGGTCGGCGAGGGCATAACTCGTCACCTCGTAGTCCACGCCGCGCTCGCGCGCTTCGTGTTCGCTGAGTCCCACGCGGGCGACTTCCGGATCGGTGAAGGTGCACCACGGGATCACGCGGTAGTCCACGGCGAAGCGTTTCAGTGGACCGCCGAACAGGGCATTGACGGTGGCGTACCAGGCCTGGTGAGAGGCGGTGTGTGTGAACTGGTAGGGGCCGACCACGTCACCACAGGCATAGATGTTGGGTAGCCGCGTCTGCAGGAAGTCGTTGACGGGCAGCGTGCCGCGCTCCGCATCGAGCAGGCCGAGTTCCTCGAGGCCGAAGCCCTGCACGTTCGGTTTGCGCCCGAGCGCGAGCAGGACCTCGTCGAACGCGATCGTGAAGCAATCGGTCTCGCCCAGCGCGAGCGGCTCGACCTCGAGCGACTTGCCTTTCTGGTCGAGCACGAAGCGTTCGGCGCGACAGTGAAGGTGCAGCGTGATGCCTTCGGCACGCAAGGCGTGTTCGAGCACTTCGGCGACCTGCGGATCCTCGCGCGGCAGCAGGCGTTCGGCCATTTCGACCAGTGTCACCTCGCTGCCGAGACGCGCGAACGCCTGCGCCAGCTCGCAACCGATGGGGCCGCCACCGAGTACCAGCAGGCGTGCCGGCAGGTGTTCGAGGTCCCACAGCGTCTCGGAAGTCAGGTATCCGACGTCGTCGAGGCCGGGCAGCGGCGGTACCAGCGGGCTTGCGCCGGTCGCAACGACGATGGAGCGCGTGCTCAGCCGGCGCCCATCGACCTCGACCTCCCACGGCGAGACGATGCGCGCACGGCCCGGCACGCAGTCCACGCCGAGACTCGTGTAACGCTCGACCGAATCGTGCGGCGCGATGGTCTCGATGACTTCGCGCACGCGCGCCATGACGGCCGGGAAATCGACCTCCGGTTGCGTGGCGGCGAGCCCCGCCGCGCCCGAGCGCGCCGCGTGGACCTGCCGCGCGACGTGCAGCAGTGCTTTCGACGGCACGCAGCCCGTGTTGAGGCAGTCACCGCCCATGCGGCCGGCCTCGACCAGGGTGACCTTGGCACGTACCGTGGCGGCGATCAGGCTGGCGACGAGCCCGGCCGAGCCGGCGCCGATGACCACCACGTTGTGCTCGACGGCCGCCGGCGGCGGGAAGTCGGCGAGGAAGCGCTGCCGCCGCAGCAGCAGCGCGGCGAGGCGTGCGAGCAGGGGAAACAATGCGAGCAGCGCGAGCGCGCCGATGACGCCGGGCGAGGCGATGTCGGCCACGCGCTCGATCGCGGCGAGCTGGGTGCCCGCGTTCACGTAGACCACGGTCGCCGGCAGCATGCCTAGCTGGCTGTAGAGGTAGAAGTTGCGTATCGAGATCGGCGTCAGTGCCATCAGCAGGTTGATCAGGAAGAACGGCACCACCGGGATCAGGCGCAGCGTCAGCAGGTAGAACGGGCCGTCGTTGCGCACGCCGCGGTTGATGGCCTCGAGGCGATGGCCGAAGCGCGACTGCACGAGTCCGCGGAACAGGTAGCGCGCGAGCAGGAAAGCGAGCGTCGCACCCACGGTGCTGGCGAAGGAGACGATGACGGTGCCCCACAGCAGGCCGAACACGGCGCCTGCGGCCAGGGTCAGTACCACCGCCCCCGGGATGGACAGCGCCGTGACCAGCGTGTAGATGCCGAAGCCGACGGCCGCGGCCCGCAGCGGCTGCGCTGCCACCAGCGACTGCAGCGCCGCCTGCTGCTGCTTGAGGAAGTCGAGGCTCAGGTAGCGTGTGGGTTCGAAGACGAGCGCGACGGCGAGCGCGCCGACCACGAGCGTCGCGAGCAGCCAGCGCTTGTCGAGCCGCATGGCTGCCGTGCTAACAGCAGGACGTCGCTACAGCCGACGGCGCAGCCGGATCGGCAGCGGTGAACGGCAGGCCGCCGCCGCAGCCTTCGAACAGCCCGTAGTGCGTCTCGAAGTCGCCGATGAACTCGAAGTAGGGTGCGAAGCGGGTCTCGGCCAGCATGCGCCAGGTATTGCCGCACACGTGAAAAACGCGGCCGCGCTCGATGCGGTGGTGCTTGTCGAGCACGAACATCTGCTCGGCACCGGCGATACCGCCGCGGTAGATCACCGCCTGGCCGTAGTCCTCGCAGGCGGGTTCCAGTGCCGGCAGCTTGAACAGCCGGTAGGTCGCCGAGTAGAAGTCGATGCCGGCGACGCGGGCAGCGATGGCCTCGTCGGTGACGGCGATGGGACTGTCCTCGACCAGGCGCGGATCGCCGAAGCCGGTGGCGCGGGCGAGCTGTTCGAAGTCGTTCCAGTACAGCGCGCCGCCGAGGCATTCGCCGTAGAGCACCGGGTCGGCGGCAAGCGCCGCGGGGACGCGGCGGCTCGCGTAGACGTCGGAGAAGTAGAGCTCGCCGCCCGGCTTGAGCAGCCGGCAGGCGCCGCGCAGCACCGCGGCCTTGTCGACGGCGAGGTTGATCACGCAGTTGGATACGATGATGTCGAAGCTGCCGGGCTCGAGGCCGAGTTCGTCGAGGCGTTCGATGTAGCCCTTGCGGAACGACACGTTGGGCTTGGTGTGGCCGAACGCCTGCATGTGCCAGTCGCGGTGACGCTCGGCGACGGCGAGCTGCTCGTCGGTCATGTCGACGCCGACGATCGCTCCATCCGGGCCGACGAGTTGCGCCAGTACGTAGCAGTCGCGACCGCTGCCGCAACCGAGATCGAGTACGCGCATGCCGTCGAGCGCGTCGGGGTAGACCAGGCCGCAGCCGTAGTAGCGCTCGCGCACCTCGGGGTGGACGCGATCGATGAGCGCGCGCAGTGCCTGCGGCGGCCGCGCGGACGTGGTGCAGGCGTTGGTTCGCAGGTCGGACGAGCGTTCCAGGACGCGTCCGTAGTAGTCTTCGACGGCTTCGTGCATCAGCGGGATCCTCGCACCGGGCGTATGGCGCCGGCGCTACTGTGGCAGGTCGCCGGGCGGCATTCAAGCGCGTACGCTCGTGTAGACTGTCGCGCGCCCGCCGCTGGCAAACCACGTTCATTTGCCGGCCGGCGACGCGAACTTGTCGCCTCCTGCGGCATCCAAGTCTTCGCAAGCCATGGAGAGTTCATCGATGCCGAAACTGACCTGCCGGTGGCCGATTGTGCTGCTGCTGGCCCTGCTGCCCGCGATCGCCCAGGCCGCCGACGTGCGCGCGCTCAATGCCCTGATCGGTGCGGTCTTCTCGGCGCACGTCGAGGATGGCTACGTCGATTACCCGGCCGTCTCGCGCAACGTGCGCTTTCACAAGTACCTCGAAGCCATCCGCGACATCGACCTCGACGCGCTGGGGGACGACAACGAACGCCTCGCGTTCTGGATCAACGCCTACAATGCGCTGGCCATCAAGCAGATCATTGACGGGCAGACCCCGATCGGCACCATCGCGCGCATGAAGTTCTTTGGCAGCAACCAGCACGAGGTGGGCGGGCGCAGCTGGGACCTGTCGACGATCGAGGAGGACATCCTGTTCGAGCGTGACGACCCGCGCGTGCACTTCGCGGTCGTCAACGCTACCTACTCTGCGCCGCTGCTGCGCAGCGGCGCCTACCGTGCCGAGGATCTCGACCAGCAGCTCGAGCAGGCGACCCACGACTTCGTCAACGACAACCGCAAGAATCGCTTCTCGAACGTCCTGCTCCGCGCCAAGCTCTCACCCCTGTTCGACGAGTACGAGGACGACTTCGGCGGCGATGACGATGCCGTGCAGGCGTTCCTCGCCCGCTACGTCGAGGACGAGGAGACGCGCAAGAACCTCGAGGCCGGTCGCTTCGAGATCGACTATCTCGACTATGACTGGAGCATCAACGGGCGCCCGATGTAGTCGGGCGCTTCATTCGATCGTTTCGCGCAGCCTCGCGTAATCGATCTTGCCCGAGCCGAGCAGCGGCACGTCCTCCATCCATTCCACGCGCCGCGGTACCGCCAGTTCGCTGACGTGGGCGGCGCGCGCGGCCGCGACGAGGTCGGCACGCGTCGCTTCGCGCACGCTGGTGACGAGCAGGATCTGTTCGCCCTTGCGTGCATCGGCGACGGCGATCGCCGCGTGTACGTCGTCCGGCCACAGGGTCTGTGCGAGTTCCTCGACCACCGCCAGCGAAACCATCTCGCCGCCAATCTTGGCAAAGCGCTTGGCGCGGCCCTTGATGGTGACGAAGCCGCGTGCGTCGACTGCGCAGATGTCGCCGGTCGCATACCAGCCGGCGCCACGGGCACGGGTCCACGGCGGCACCACCTTGCCGTCATTGCCGTGGAACAGGTAGCCGAGCATCACGTTGGGTCCGCTGACGACGAGCTCGCCGCCGTCCTCGATGCCGGCAACCGGCTCCAGATAGCGCTCCATGCCGGCAACCAGGCGCCCGACCGTGCCGCGACGGTGGGCGAGCGGGTAGTTGACCGCCAGTACCGGGCTCGCCTCGGTCGCACCGTAGCCTTCGAAGATGCGTATCCCGAACTTGTCGGCCCACAGTTGCCGCACCTCGTCGGTCAGCTTTTCGGCGCCGGCGATGACGAAGCGCATGCGGTGGAAGTCGTAGGTGTGGGCATTGCGCGCGTAACCGCGCAGGAATGTCGTGGTGCCGAACAGGCAGGTCACGCCGAGTTCGTAGCAGAGTTCCGGGATCAGCCGGTAATGCAGCGGACTCGGGTACTGGTAGGTCGGCGTGCCCTTGAACATCGGCAGCAACAGGCCACCGAGCAGGCCGAAGGCGTGGAAGGTCGGCAGGACATTGAGCACGCGGTCGCGGTGTGTGATGTCGATCAGCATGTGCACCTGCGCGTAGTTGGCGAGCAGGTTGGCATGCGAGAGTACGACGCCCTTGGGGATGCCTTCGGAGCCGGACGTGAACAGCACCACGGCCGCGGCGTCGGCGTCGCGTACGCCACCGAGCAGACGATGCGCGAGCCCGGGCAGGCGGGCACAGGCGAGCGCGCCGAGCTTGGTCGCGAGGCCGATCCGGTCGCGCAGATCCTCGAGATAGACGACTTCCGCTTGCTCGGCGAGCGCCGCGACCTCGGCTTCCAGCCCGCCGGCTTCGACGAAGGCGCGCGAGGTCAGCACGAGCTTGATGCCGGCGGTCTCGATCGCGGTGACGAGGCCGCGCACACCGGCGGTGAAGTTGAGCATCGCCGCCTGGCGCCCGCGCGCCATGCACGCGAACAGCGTCACGGCCGCCGCCGCGGTGCTCGGCAGCATGACGCCGACACGTTCATCGCGCGCGGTCATGCGTGCGATGAGCGCGCCGAGCACGAACGTGCGCGTGACCAGCGCGCCGAAGGCGAGCCGTGCGCCATTGGCATCTTCCAGGATCACGTGGCGGCGCCCGTGCACGCGCATCGCGCGCACGAGCGCGGCGAACAGGGTGTCGCGGTTGAACGCGTTGTGAAACGCGACGTCGCGCAGGATGTCGAACACCGCCTCGGTCGCCGCTTCGCGGCGCGCGGCGCCGCGCAGGTCGCCCGGCAGTTCGAGCCGGCGCGGCGCCAGGATGCGAAGCGTGACACGCGGCAGCCAGCGCCGCGGTAGCAGGCCGGCCAGCGCGCTGGCGCGCGAGTACTGCAGGCCTTCGATGCCGATCGGCAGGATCATGGCGTCGGCCTTGTCGGCGATCAGGCCGGCGCCTTCGTAGACCTTCATCGGCGTGCCGGTCGTGGTGACGCGGGCCTCGGGGAACACCACCGTGGGCACGCCGTCGCGGACCTCGCGCACGAGTGTCTTGAGCGCGACCGGGTTGAGGGTGTCCATTTCGTGGCAGCGCGCCAAGGCGAGGAACGGGCGCAGGTACCAGCGGGCAGCGGTCTCGCGGTTGACGGCGAAGGCCGGCGCTGCGGGCAGGAACAACCACAGGAAGGCACCGTCGAGCAGCGAGACGTGGTTGGCTACGATGAGCACCCGCTCTCCGCCAGCCGGGACGTGCTCGAGGCCACACACGCGAACCCGGAACAGCACGCGCACGAGGAGCCTGAGGAAACCCCGCAGCATGGCTTCAGGAGCGCGTCGCGGCCGCGACGCCTGCCTCAGATGTCGTGCTGCGGGCCGGCATCGTCGGGCCGGGCGACGACGAGACGCTGGCCGGGTTGCAGCGCCAGATCGTCGGCCAGCCCGTTCCAGCGCTTGAGGTCCGCGACCGAGATGCGGAAGCGGCGCGAGATCGTCCACAGGGAATCGCCGTGGCGTACCTCGTAGTGGGGTGCCGCCGCGCTGCTCGCCCTGGCGGCGGAGCCGGGCAGGCGCAGGCGTTGCCCGGGCCGCAGCGTGGCGCGCGGCGAGAGCCCGTTGACACTGGCGAGCGTCGCGACGCTGGTACCGTTGGCGCGCGCCAGCTCCCACAGGTTGTCGCCGCTACGCACCACATGTTCGCGAGTCGCACTGCCCGCGGTGTCGGCATGGCTCGCGTCGGCGGCGGGCAGTGCCGCGCCGGGCAGCGGGACCTGCAGCGTCTGCCCGATGGCAAGCGCGCTCGAACGCAGGCCGTTGGCGGTCTTGAGCGTCGCAATCGAAACGCCGTGGCGCGCGGCGATGTGCGAGAGCGTCTCGCCGGCGCTGACGACGTGCTCGCGCAGGGGACGGCGTGCATGCGCCGGCAGCGCGGTCAGCGCCGACTCGACCGCACCCGCGCGCCCGTGAGAGACGAGCACCGTGGTCGGTGCGTTCGCCACCGTGTAGCGTTTGCGGAACGCGGGGTTGAGGCGGTCGAATTCCGCCGCGCTCATGCCGCTCCAGTCGAGCACCCGGTTCAGATCGAGCGCCGCGCCCACGTCGACCATCTCGAAGTGCGGCGCGGCCGGGATTTCCGCCAGCGTCACGCCATGGGCGGCCGGGTTGGCGATGATCTCCACCAAGGCCATCAGCTTGGGGACATAGTCGCGCGTCGTGCGCGGCAGGTCGAGGGACCAGAAGTCGGTGCGCCGGCCGAGGCGCTGGTTGCGCTCGATGGCGCGTTCGACGGTACGCTCACCGCAGTTGTACGCGGCGAACACGAGCTGCCAGTCCCCCATGAAGCGGTCGCGCAGGGTTTCGATATAGTCGAGCGCGGCCTTGGTGCTGGCGACGATATCGCGCCGCCCGTCGTACCAGCGCGAGACGTGCAGGCCGTAATGACGTGCGGTCGCCGGAATGAACTGCCAGATGCCGGCGGCGCCGCCCGGCGAGGTCGCGCGCGGGTTGTAGGCACTCTCGACGATCGGGATCAGCAACACCTCGTAGGGCAGCTCGCGGCGCGTGACTTCCTGGTAGACGTAATAGAGATACGGTCGCGCCCGCTCGGAGGCCTCGCTGACGAAGCGGGCGCTGTGGTGGAAGTAGGCGAGCGGTTTGCGCAGCGGGTGACGGGGATCGGGCGCCATGCGCAGCTCGAAGCCGATGCGTTGCCACAGGTCGGTCTCGCCGGCGGGTTCTTTAGCCGCGTCGCTCGATGCACGGACGCTGGCGGGTGTCACCCGACGTGCAGGCGATGCCTCGCGCTCCGTACGCTCTTTCGCCGCGGGCGGCGCTGCCGCGGCCACGGCGTCGGCGGCCGGTTCGGCCTGCCGCGTGGGCCATGAACAGGCCGTCAACGTCAGCGCGATCACACCGGCCAGAAGGCTGTTTGTTATTGTGCGCGCCCCCGACATGGCGCGTATGCTAGCAGCCCGCCTGACCCTGGAACAATCGGTCATGCAGGCGGTCTTGCAGCATGCGCGATGCGGCTGTACGCGGCGCGGCGCGCGGCAGTGTTCGCTAACGCGTCGAACGCCGCGTGAGCGCCGCTACGATATTGTTCTGCGCCAACCCCGACGGGCTCGAACGCAGGTGGCTCGCATTGCAGCAGTCACCACCACGTGACAAGCTTGCGCCCCGATTCGCGCAACTTCGAGGAACCCCTACCCGCGCATGGGCTTGAGAACTTCGTCCGCACCCGGCGAGATGGTCGTTCCGGACGCGCTGGTCGACTGGTACCGGCGCGAACCCGGCAGTTTCGCGGCGACGGCGGAACAGCACCTGCTCGGCAACGTGCTGCCCGACCTGTTCGGTTTTCATATCGTTCAGCTCGGTTGTCACCACGTCGACGACTTGCTGCGCCCGAGCCGAATCTCGCACAAGGTTCGCGTCGTGCTGGGCGGGCAGGCCGAAGCGCCCGTGCACCTGCGTTGTACCGAGGACGCGCTGCCGCTGGCGGCGAGCACCATCGATGTGCTGGTGCTGCCGCACGTCCTCGAATTCGCCGACGATCCACGCCGCGTGTTGCGCGAGGCCGAACGTGTGCTGATCGGCGAGGGCCATATCGTCGTGCTGGGCTTCAATCCGTGGAGCTGGTACGGCCTGCGATCCTTGCTGCAGCGCTGGCAGGGGCGGGCGCCGTGGAGCGGGCATTTCATTGCCGCCAACCGGCTCAAGGACTGGCTGCAGCTGCTCGGCTTCGACATCGTCGCGCTCGAGCGCGCCGGCTTTCGTCCGCCGATGCGCAGTCAGCGCCTGAATCGCGCCAGCGCTTTTCTCGAGCGGCTCGGCGCCTACCTGTGGCCGGCGCTCGGCAACCTCTACGTCGTGGTGGGCAAGAAGCGCGTCGAAGGCGTGACGCCGCTGCGCGCGAGCTGGCGCCAGCGCCGGCGCCTGCTCGCCGGCGGCATGGTCGAACCCTCGACGCGCGGACTGCGTCGTGGCGCCGGCAGCGAGCGGACATGAGCGCCACGAACGAACAGGTGATTGCCTACACCGACGGCGCCTGCCGCGGCAACCCCGGTCCCGGCGGCTGGGGGGCGGTGCTGCGCTGGCGCGGACACGAACGCCGCCTCAAGGGCGGCGCGCGCGCGACGACCAACAACCGCATGGAACTCAGTGCGGCCATCGAAGCGCTTGCCGCGCTGAAGCGTCACAGCCGCGTGCGCATCGTCACCGACTCGAAGTACGTTATGCAAGGCATTACCGAATGGCTGCCGGGCTGGAAGCGGCGCGGCTGGCAGACCGCGCAGAAGAAGCCGGTCAAGAATGTCGACCTGTGGCAACGGCTCGACGAACTGGTGCAATCGCACGAAGTCGAGTGGCGCTGGGTGCGCGGGCACAGCGGCGAGGAAGGCAACGAGCTTGCCGACACGCTCGCCAACCTCGCCATCGACGAACTGCTGGCCGGCAGCCACGCAGACTGAGGAGACACACATGCGTCAGATCGTGCTCGACACGGAGACTACCGGCCTCGAAGCCGCGCAAGGGCACCGGATCATCGAGATC
>JAPOKK010000265.1 GCA_029977665.1 Pseudomonadota bacterium
ATCATCGAACTCGAAGCGCTCGGCCTGTGCGAACTGGGGGACGGCGGACCAGCCGCCGAGCGCGGCGAGACGCGTCTCGGCGGGCGCCTGCCGGTCAATCCCTCGGGCGGCCTGGAGTCGAAGGGACACCCGATCGGCGCGACCGGTCTCGGTCAGATCTACGAGCTGGTGATGCAGCTGCGCGGCGAGGCCGGGGCGCGCCAGGTCGAGGGCGCGCGCGTGGGCCTGGCGCAGAACGGCGGCGGCATCGTCGGCATCGAGGAGGCCGTGACCTGCGTCAACATCGTCGGCCACTGAGCCGCCGCAAAGGCGATCTGCCTGTCATTCAACGGATTCGCATGTCATGAGCCATTACTACGCCGATGCCGACAAGTTCGGCGACGAGGCGGCCTCGCCGCTGGTCGAAGCCTTCCACAGTGCGGTCAAGGACCGCGTGCGCCAGGCGCTCGCGCAGTGCGGCGGCGACTGGAACGCGTTCGTCTTCGACCAGTCGCTGGCATTGATTACCGAGGCTGATTTCGCCGCCATCGATGCGCGCATCCTCGAACTCGGCCACCGTTACGAATGGTCGGCGCTGGTCTCGGTGAAGGAGCGACCCGAAGCCTACAAGCCGGCCGCGGGGCTGGCTGGCGATCTCGCCACGTTCAGCTTCGAGCATCCCGGCGCCGTGACCGCGCCGGCCGACGCCGATGGCTGGGCGCAATGCGGTGTCGGTGACAACGTCGTGCCCTGGGACGAGCCGCTCGTCGGTACCGCGCGCTACGTACGCTCGAGCGAGCAGGTGCTCAAGTACCTGACCGAGGGGGTGCCGGCGGGCACCATCGCCGTCATCGACGACTCCGGCGGCACGCTGACCGCGCCGATCCTCGAGCAGTTCGCCGGCGTACTCTGCGCCGGCGGCACGGTGCGCTCGCATCTCGGCATCCTCACCCGCGAGTACAACATCCCCTGCTTCATGAACGCGAAACTCTCCGGTATCCGCGAAGGTGACACGGTGAAGATGGAGATCACCGCCAAGGCCAAGACCGCCGAGGCCTACCAGCACGGCATCGAAATGACCGCCAAGGTATGGCGCAAGGCGGAGGCGCGGGGCTGATGAGCGAGCGCAAGATCACTTACCCGCAGCTGCTCGAGACCAACGCGCTCATCCAGCAGCTCGCCGACGAGTCCTACTGGCTGTGCGTGACGCGCACGGTACAGGAGTCGAAGCTGTTTCCGGTCTCGCCCTACATGCTGTTGTCCTACTTCATGGCCTTCTACCGCTACCCGGAGTTGGTGCGCAAGGTCGATGCGCACATGCCGGCCGAGGAGATTGGCGACCGCATGCGCAACATGGGCATCAAGTGCGCCAACCCGGCGATCGGTTGGGGCCTGCCGTCGTTCTACCTGCTCGGCCGCGAGTACCTGATCAACCTAGGGCTGCTGCGGCCGCAGGATGCCGTCGAGGACGTCATCGACGTGATGGATTTCTGGAAACGCTTCCAGCTCGCCTGGCACCGTAACGACGGCCACATCACCAACAGCGCCTATGGCCACCGCGCACAGATCCTCGCCGAGCGCCGCGTGCAGGTCTTCCATGCCGACATGTACGAATGCCGCCAGGGCGATGCCCTGCACAACGCGGCCCAGGCCTTCATGGCCGCGGCCTCGCAGTACGGTTTCCTGATTTCCTGCGAGTCGCGCATTAGCCTGCACAACTCGGGGCCGTACAAGCTCTCCGATACGCGCGAGATGATCGTGCGCGACTACATGGATCTCTCCGAGTCGGACTTCCCCTGGCTGGACGACGTCGCGCGCGAGGTGCCCTACAACAACCTGACCGTGCCGATGGCGATCGAGGGCTGCCACGTCTACCTGATGGACGACTGGGGCTCGTTCGAATCCGAGCCCGAGTTCAAGGCGCACCACGTGGTCGGCGTGGGCCTGTATACCTCGGACACGCTGACCGACGGCTACATCCCGGTCGCGATGGAGTCGCGCGAGGCACTGACGAACGCGTTCGCCGAGCTGACCGAGACGGTCAAGGACGCGACCGCCAAGCTGTGGAAGCGCATCGCCTCGTGGTCGCGCGACCAGATGATGGACGCGGGCGCCATCACCTACTTTGCCATCGCCAAGGACATCGCGCACGTCGCCGGTTGCTACGAGGTCGAGGACTGGATGATGGTCGACGAGCGCGCGCAGCGCTTCCGGCCGTTGCTGAACGACGAATACTCGAATGCTTTTCTCGGCGAACTCGTCGGCAGCCTGACCAATCCCAGCCAGCGCTTGAACGAGTACAGCATGATGATGCACTCCGACCAGCCGGCACGCATGTATACCCACCTGCCTTACAGCGTGCTCGACGGCGATTTCACACCTACGGTGGGTCCGATGCGCCCGGGTTCCAGCTGCCTCGCGCCGAAGCAGGATCGCTACACCACCAGCCAGGGTGTGCTGACGCTCGCCGAGTACAACCGCCGCGCCCGCGAGTTCAGCCCGCTCGCCGCGACCGGCGACTATCGCCACCTGTGCGAGACGTGGCTGAAGTACCATGCCTCCGACCCCCGCGCGCAGGCCCTCTACGAGCGCGAGCAGCAGCAGTCGCGGCGCCTTGCCGGGCGCGGCGCGGGGCTGACGCGCGCGGACATCGAGGCCTTGCGCGGCGACGGCGAATGAGCCCGCGGTGTGCGGGAACGGCGCCGGCCGCGGTACCGGCACACACGTTGAAGGTGTCCGACACCCTCGCACGACGCACGTCGCGCGTGCCTCGCAGCGGTGGGTGCACGGGTGTCAGACACCCGTGGACGCATCACCCGGGCGTTCACCGGCGGCCCTCACCCGTGGCCCTCACCCGCGGCGTTCCGGTGAGGCTGAAAGAAAACTGAAAGGTAGCCAACGATGTACGAAGCGCATCTCGTTCTGCACGGCGTGGCCGTGAAAAAGCACGGCACGTCGGCGGCCGTCGCGGATCTGGTCGGCCTGCCGGCCGAGCGCGTCGGTGCGCTGCTCGACGCGGCGGTCGCCGGTGGCCGCGCGGCGCTGGCCAACGACAAGTACCTGCTGACGCCGGCCGGCCGGATGATCGTCGAAACGCAGTATTCGCGCTATTATTCCGCGCCGCGCGCCGATGCCGGCTTCAGCGCGGCGCACGAGCGCTTCGAGGTCGTCAACAACGAGCTCAAGCAGGTCATCACCGACTGGCAGACGATGAAGGTCGGCGGCAGGCAGGTTGCCAACGATCACTCCGACGCCGATTACGACGAGAAGGTGATCGACCGGCTTGCCGGCGTGCACGACAAGGTCGAACCGATCCTGCGGGCATTCGCGGCCGTCGTGCCGCGCTTTGCCTACTATCTCGAGAAGCTCGAACAGGCTCTCGAGAAAGCCGAGGACGGCGCGCATGCCTGGGTCTCGGACGCGACCATCGACAGCTACCACACGGTGTGGTTCGAGCTCCACGAGGACATCCTCCGGGTGCTCGGCCGCGAACGCGAAGAATAGGAGCAACATGGCAATCTCCCTCGGCCAGTTCGCGCTGGCGCTCGACGGCACCGCGCTGCCGGAACGCACCCAGATCGGGGGCAAGGCCTGGTCGGTCGCACGCATGCAGAGTCTCGGCCTGCCGGTGCCGCCGGCCGTCGTCATCACGACCGACGCCTGCCGCGCCTACCTCGAGGCCGGGCGTTTTCCCGACGGGCTCGAAGCCGATCTCGATGCGGCCATCGCGTGGCTCGAGCAGGCCTCGGGACGCACGCTCGGCGACGGCGCGCAGCCGCTGCTCGTCTCGGTGCGCTCGGGGGCGGCGATCTCCATGCCCGGCATGATGGACACCGTGCTCAACCTCGGCATCAACGACGCCACCGAGCAGGCGCTCGCGGCCGAGTCCGGCGACGCGCGCTTCGCGCGCGACACGCACCGCCGCTTCCTCGAGCTGTACGCCGCGATCGTGCTCAAAGCGACCCTGGCGAGCGAGGATGATGCCGACCCGGCGGCGATCCGCGCGGCCATCGAGGCGCAGGGTCTCGCCGTGCCGGCGACCCCGCGCGAACAGCTCCACGGCGCCGTCGAGGCGGTGTTCGCGTCGTGGAACTCGCGCCGCGCCAAGCGTTATCGCAAGCATCACGACATCCCCGACAGCCTCGGCACCGCCGTCACCGTGCAGGCGATGGTATTCGGCAACCTCGACGACGCGTCCGGTACCGGCGTGTTGTTCAGCCGCAACCCGCTCACCGGCGATCCCGCGCCCTACGGCGAATACCTGCATCGCGCCCAGGGCGAAGACGTCGTCTCGGGCAAGTTCACGCCAGAACCCCTGTCCGCGCTCGAGCGCGCGCACCCGGCGCTGCACGCCGAGCTGATGGACGCCGCCGCCAAGCTCGAAGTCGAGAACGGCGACGTCCAGGACATCGAATTCACCGTGCAGCAGGGCACGCTCTACCTGTTGCAGTCGCGCTCGGCGAAGCGTGCGCCGCAGGCCGCGGTGCGCTTCGCCGTCGACATGGTCGAGGAAGGCCGTATCGATGCCGATACCGCGCTCGCCCGCGTCACTGCGGAGCAGGTGCGCAGCCTGCTCAAGCCGCGTCTCGCCGATGGCGCGGGTGACGGCGTCGAGGTGCTCGCACGCGGTGAGATCGCCTGCCAGGGTGTCGGCGTGGGCGTGGTGGTGACCGATTCGGACGAGGCCGAGCGCCGCCACGCCGCCGGCGAAGCGGTCGTGCTCGCGCGTGCCACGACCAGCCCCGAGGACGTCCACGGCATGATCGCGGCCGTCGCGGTCGTCACCGAGCAGGGCGGTTCGACCTCGCACGCCGCGGTGGTCGGCCGTGCGCTCGGCGTGCCCTGCCTGGTCGGCTGTGGTGACGCCAGCGTGACCGCACTGGCCGGGCAGACCGTGACCGTCGACGCCAACGCGGGCGTCGTCTACGCGTCGGCACTCGCCGTCGAGACGCCGCGCGAGGAAGACGATCCGCGTCTGGCCCGGCTGACGGCCTGGGCTGCCGAGCGCGCCCCGCTGCGCGTGATTGGCGTAGACGACCCGCAGGCCGCGGACGCGCACGACCTCGATCATGTCGAGGGTGCCGAGGACCCCGCGCAGCTGCCGGCGTTGCTGGCCGGCCACGCCTGCGTGCGCGGCGGCGCGGTCGAGTCAGACGCCGGCGTCGCCGCAGCGCTCGCGGCGGGCGTCGAAACCATCGTCGCGCGCCATCCGCTACCGGTGCTGCTGGCGGCCATCGAGGCCGGCAAGGCGGCCTCCTGAGCCACGCGCCATCACCAGACCCAACCGAGGAATCGCTCCCATGAGCCAAGCCACTCCGGCAGACATCGAGAACCTGGTCGAGCTGTTCAATCGCTCGGACTGGGAAGAGATGCACCTGAAGACAGACGGTCTCGAGATCTTCCTGTCCCACGACCCCGCCGCGCGGCCGCCCGGCCAGGCGGTGGCCGCCGCGGCCCCGGCTGCCGCGGCTCCCGAG
>JAPOKK010000037.1 GCA_029977665.1 Pseudomonadota bacterium
CGCGCCGCGCACGATGGGCGCGCCGCCGGCACGCGCGGCCACCGCGCCGAGCGCGGCGAGCGAGGCGAGCGAGAGCAGCGCCACGGCCGGAATCAGCCGGCTGCCCGGTGCCAGCCACGCGGCCACCAGCGGCAACGCGGCGCCGACGGTGAACGTCGCGGCGGAGGACGCGGCGGCCTGCAGGGGGCGGGCGCGGACCTGGTCGGTGATACCGATTTCGTCGCGCGCGTGGGCGCCGAGCGCATCGTGCGCCATGAGCTGTTCGGCAACTTCGCGCGCGAGTTCCGGCGTCAGCCCGCGGTCCTCGTAGATCCCGGCGAGCTCCTGGCGCTCGAAATCGATGTCGTCGTCGAGCGAGCGCTGTTCCATTTCGAGGTCGGCCCGTTCGATATCGGCCTGCGAACTGACCGATACGTACTCGCCAGCCGCCATCGACATGGCACCGGCGACGAGGCCGGCGACGCCGGCGACGAGGATGTCGGCACGCGCCGCGTTCGCCGCCGCGACGCCGATGACCAGGCTGGCCGTGGAGACGATGCCGTCGTTGGCCCCCAGCACGGCCGCGCGCAACCAGCCGGCGCGGTGCACGCGATGCATTTCGATATGACTCATGGAAACAAGCGTCGGGTGTCGCGGACGCGGCCGCTCCAGGAGGCAACGATACCTTGATGCGCGTGTCGCGTGCGAGACATGACGGCGCGCAACGACGTGCGCACGTCCGAACGGTGATAATTCCATGATGAACGCGCCGCGCCAGTTGTCCCTGCCGAGTCGCCGCGCGCACCGGCTCGCGGTCGTGCTCGGCCTGCTGCTTCTGCTCGCCTGCACCGCGCGCGCCGCCGAACCGGCTCTCGAGGTGTTCGTACGCAAGGGCTGCCCGCACTGTGCCGCGGCCGAGGAATTTCTCGTCGAGCAGGTCGCGCCGACACACCCGGACCTCACCATCCGGGTCCGCGACATCGACGCCGACGCGGCAGCGCTGGCCGCGCTCGAGACGCACTCGGCCGCGGCCGGTGTCTGGCCGCCCGGCGTGCCGACGTTCGTCTATGACGGGCAGGTCATGGTCGGATTCGACGACGGACCGCAGTTCAGCCACGCCTTGGGCGATCTGCTCGCGCAAGCGCCGCCGCGCCGCACCGTTGACGCGGGTCCGTTCGGCGAACTCGACGTGCAACGCCTCGGGCTGCCCGTGTTCACCGTCGCGATCGGCCTGCTGGACGGCTTCAACCCGTGCGCGATGTGGGTGCTGCTGTTCCTGCTCTCGATGCTGGTACGACTCGACGATCGGCGTCGCATGGCGCTGATCGCCGGGACCTTCGTCATCGTCAGCGGGGCCGTCTACTACGCCTTCATGGCGGCCTGGCTGAACGTCTTCCTCGTGCTCGGTATGAGTACGACGCTGCGCCTCGCGCTGGCTGCGCTGGCGCTCGCGATCGGCGCGGTCAACGCGCGTGACGCGCTGCGCGGCACCGATCATTACACGCTCTCGATCCCGGCCGATGCCCGGCCCGGCCTGTACGCGCGCATGCGCGGCATCGTCCGTGCGGATCGCCTGTTGTTCGCGCTGCCGGCCGCGGCCGCACTGGCGATCGTGGTGAACTTCGTCGAGCTGCTGTGTACCGCCGGCCTGCCGGCACTGTACACCGCGATACTCGCACAGCAGGCCCTCGCGCCGGTCGTCCACTACGCCTACCTCGCGCTCTACATCGTGGCTTACATGGCCGACGACGCGCTGATGGTGGCACTGGCCGTCATCGCACTGTCCTCCGCGAAGCTCGATGCGCGCGGCGGCCGCGTGCTCAAGCTTCTCAGTGCGGTGGTGATGCTCGCGCTCGGCGCGGTGATGCTGCTCGCGCCGGGCGTGCTGATGTAGCGCCGCGACCGGCGTCAGTCGACGCCGTCCCAGGCGACGAAGTTGGCCAGCAGGCGCAGCCCGTTGGCGGCACTCTTCTCGGGGTGGAACTGGGTGGCGAAGACATTGGCGTGCGCGACGGCCGCGGTGAACGTCTCGATGTAGGTGCACTCGCCGATGGTCAGCGCCGGGTCGGCCGGCGCGACGTAGTAGCTGTGCACGAAGTAGAAGCGCGTGCGGTCGGCAATCCCCGCGGTGAGCGGGTGCGGGCGCGTCCAGTGGACTTCGTTCCAGCCCATGTGCGGCACCTTCTGCGGGCTGCCGTCGGCGGCTGGCGGCGGCGCGGCCGGGAACCGGTGCACGCTGCCGGGGAAGATGTCGAGGCAGGCGGTGCCGCCGTCCTCGTCGCTGGTCGTCATCAGCGATTGCAGGCCGAGGCAGATGCCGAGGAACGGACGCGAGCGCGCGACCTCGCGCACGACCTCGACCAGGCCGTGCTCGTGCAGGCGCTCCATGCAGTTGCCGATCGCGCCCTGGCCGGGGAACACGACGTGTCCGGCATCGCGGATCAGCGCCGGGTCATCGGTCACGACGACCCGCACACGCGCGCCGGCGACGCTCTCGACGGCCTTGGCGACGGAGCGCAGATTGCTGCCTCCGTAGTCGATGACGGCGATGGTGGCCACGAACGAATGCTCAGGGTCGCTTCAGAGCGCGCCCTTGGTCGACGGCAGCGCGTCGCCCATGCGCGGATCGTGCTCGACGGCCATCCGCAGCGCGCGCCCGAAGGCCTTGAACACGGTCTCGATGATGTGATGGGCATTGGCGCCGCGGATATTGTCCACGTGCAGCGTGCAGCGCGCGTGGTTGACGAAGCCCTGGAAGAACTCGGCGAACAGGTCGACGTCGAAATCACCGATGCGCGCGCGTGGGAAGTCGACCTCGAAGGTCAGCCCGGGACGCCCGGATAGATCGATGACGACGCGCGAAAGCGCCTCGTCGAGCGGCACGTAGGCGTGGCCGTAGCGGCGGATCGCACGCTTCTCACCGAGCGCCTGGTCGAATGCCTGGCCGAGCGTGATGCCGATGTCCTCGACGGTGTGGTGGGCGTCGATCTCCAGATCGCCGTGAGCGCGGATGTCGAGATCGACCAGCCCGTGGCGCGCGACCTGGTCGAGCATGTGGTCGAGAAACGGCAGGCCGCTCTCGAAGCTCGCCTTGCCGGTGCCGTCGAGGTCGATCTCGACGGCGATCTGCGTCTCTTTGGTATTCCGCTCGACGCGGGCGCTACGGTTGCTCATCAGGGGCTCGAATGGGGGCGCTCGAAGAGTGCGTAACTTAGCACCTCGTCCGCCCTTTGATAAGCGAAGTACCGCCGTGCGGAACCACCCCGGCGCATGCGCCGCTCGGGGGAAGAGCGGGCAGTGCGCTCGTGCGGTGTAAACTCCGCCACATCGAGGCCGGTGCCGGCCGGCGATGAAGCATGCGAGGAGATCCCATGACCGACGCCGTCAGCGAACACGACATCGACGCGGTGGCCAGCGCGCTGCGCGAACTGCAGGACACCATCTGCGCGCGCCTCGCCGCGCTGGACGGCCGGGCAGCGTTCGAAGAAGACCTGTGGACGCGGCCCGAGGGCGGCGGCGGCCGCACCCGCGTGCTCGCCGGCGGCGCCGTGTTCGAACAGGCCGGGGTCAACTTCTCGCTCGTCACCGGCGCCAGCCTGCCGCCGGCGGCGACCGCGCGCCGGCCCGAGCTGGCGGGGCGGCGCTTCCGTGCCATGGGCGTCTCGCTGGTGGTACACCCGGCCAACCCCTACGTGCCGACCTCGCACGCCAACGTGCGCCTGTTCGTCGCCGAGAAGGACGGCGAGGCGCCGGTATGGTGGTTCGGCGGCGGCTTCGATCTCACGCCCTATTATGGCTTCGAGGAAGACGCGATTGCCTGGCACCGTGCCGCGCGCGACGCCTGCGCGCCCTACGGCGAGGACGTCTACCCGCGTTTCAAACAGTGGTGCGACGAGTACTTCTACCTCAAGCACCGCGACGAGCACCGCGGCATCGGCGGCCTGTTCTTCGACGACCTCAACGAATGGCCGTTCGCGCGCTGCTTCGCCTTCATCCAGGCCGTCGCCCACGTCTACATCGATGCCTATGCGCCGATCGTCGAGCGGCGCCGCGACACGCCCTACGGCGAGCGCGAACGCGACTTCCAGCTCTACCGCCGCGGCCGCTACGTCGAGTTCAACCTGGTCTACGATCGCGGCACCATCTTCGGCCTGCAGACCGGCGGACGCACCGAATCGATCCTGATGTCGCTGCCACCCAACGTGCGCTGGCGCTATGCCTGGGCCCCGCAGCCCGGCACGCCCGAGGCGCGCCTGTACAGCGACTTCATCCAGCCGCGCGACTGGCTCGGCGCGGACTGAACGCAGGCGCCGGCTGGCGCGCGCTCAGCGCGCCGCTTCCTCCATCCGAATGCCGTTGTCGGTCAGCACGCGGCGCAGGTTGCGGATGGCGGGGAAGATCTCCTGGTTGCGATCCGCGCCATGCTCGTCGAAAGCGGCCTGTTCGAGTTCGCAGATCCAGCGGTCCTCGGCGAAGATGCCGTTGGTGAACCACACGATCACCGGCCAGAACATGTCGAGCAGGAAACGCGGCGAGGGGCGCCGGATCATCATCAGGCCGAACGTGTGGTTGATGCGCTGTTCGCGATCGACAGGGATGTACACGTTCCACAAGTCGAGCGCCGGGTGCTCGCTGCCGGCGGTCCAGAACTTGAGCGTCTGGTAGGGATACTCGGTGCGGATGGTCATGAGATCGCGCTCGCCGACCTCGGCCTCGGGCCGCTTGCCGAGCATGAACTTCTCGCCTAGCGGCTGTTTGCCGGCAGCGCGCTTGAACGTGTAGTCGGCCTCGCACCAGTTCTCGCCCTCGCGGGTACCGAGAAAGATGGTCTTGATCCCGCCCATCAGGCGCCGGTGCAGGAACTGATGGTTCATGTCCATCAGGTTCTCGTGCATGAACGTGTAGTGGCATTCCACGCGCCGATCGAGGTAGCGCGTCTTGTAATTCGAATCGCTCGCCGACGGCACGTCGGGGAACGGCACGGCGCCGGCCCGCGCCGCGTCACCCGGGAACACGAACACGAGCCCGTAGGCCTCGCGCGCGGGATAGCTGCGCACGCTGTTCGGCGTCGCCTGGCACTCGTCGAGGTAGGGCACGCTGACGCACTTGCCCGAGGCGTCGTACTCCCAGCCGTGGTAGCCGCACTTGATTGCGCAGCCCGACACCACGCCGGTGCTCAGCGGCACCTGGCGATGCGCGCAGCGGTCCTCCAGTGCGAACAGCTCGCCGGCGGTCGCGCGCACCAGCACGATGGGCTGGCCGGCAAAGCTGACGGCGCGGGCCTTGCCCGACTTGATGTCGCGCGAGCGCGCGACGGGATACCAGAAATCCGGGTCGATGGCGGTCTTGCGGATGTCGCGGGGCGCATCCTGCTCATCGGCGAGGGGCAGACGGGCGGTGTTGTCGAGCGACATGGTCGTACCTGGCTGGTTGCGCTACGGGTCAGCGCGCATTGTAGAGCAATCGGCGGCGCGCGGCCGTGGCCCGCGGCACGCCGCGAAACCCGCGCGCGTGGAGCTCAGAAGACGCCTGCTTCGAGTCCGGCGGCGAGCGTCATGCCGAGTTCGCGGGCCGCCTCGCGGGCTTCGCCGGTGAGTTCGCCGCGCACCACCAGCGGATCCGCCACGCCGCGCCAGGCGAGGCCGCTGACGATGCGCTCGATCGCGCGCACGGCGCCGCGGCCGTCGTTACCCGCTTTGACGATCAGCGCATAGGGCAAGCCCTGCGTGTGGTCGAGACACTCGTAGTAGATGCTGTCGAAAAAGTACTTGAGCGCGCCGGACATGTAGCCGAAGTTCTCCGGCGTGCCGAGCAACAGCGCATCGGCCCAGCTCACGTCTTCGGGCGACGCTTCGAGTGCCGCGAGCAGGCGGCACTCGATCCCCGCGATGGCGGGGTCGCGCATGCCGTCCATCGCCGCCTCGATCAGTGCGCGGGTAGCGCCGGTCTTGGAGTGCTGGACGACGAGAAGGTGCTTCATGAGTGCGGCTTGCCTGGGCTGCCACGGCGGACCTGGTACTGCGCCTGACGCCGACAGCGAGTTCATGCCATGGCGCCGCGCGAAGAATCGCCGCACCTTGCGCGACGTATTGCCGGCAACATCGAGGCGCCTTCGACGATACGCTGCCGGGCCGCGCACCGCGTGGCCACCCGGGCGGTATTTCCCGATACACTGCGCCCGCGCGGCCTGCCAGCGGAGCAACGTCGCGCGGCGTGCAATGCGCGGTGCTTCGACGCCCGAGGCACCGCGACAACCGGGGAACCATGATGCAGAAACCCAAGCGTTTTGTCGAAGTTACCGTCGATGGCGGCCCACTCACCGTCGCGCACTGGCCGGGCGACGGACCAACGCTGCTGCTCGTGCACGGGATCTCGGCCTCGCACATGGCGTGGGAGGAAGTCGTCGCGGCATTACCGGCGGGCCACTTCAATATCCTGGCGCCGGATCTGCGCGGCCGCGGCCAGAGCAGCGCGCTGCCGGGCCCGTTCGGCCTCGCCCGGCACGTCGAGGACCTGTGCGCGGTGATCGACCAGCTGGCCACGGCGCCGGCCGTGTTCGCCGGCCATTCCATGGGCGCCTATATCGGCGTCACGTTCGGCGCCACGCGCCCCGACTATCTCGAACGCGTGGTGCTCGTCGACGGCGGCATCGCCCTGCCGCTGCCCGAAGGCCTCGCCCCGGAAGCGCTGCTGGAGAAGGTGCTGGGACCGGCACTGGCGCGGCTGCGCCTGGAATTTCCCGATCGCGCGGCCTACCGGGCCTACTGGCACGAGCACCCGGCGTTCGCCGATCCGGCGGCCTGGAACGCGCACGTCGAGGCCTACTTCGACTACGACCTCGTCGGTGAACCGCCGCACATGAAAAGCCGTGTCAACGAAGACGCGGTGCGCACCGACGGCCTCGACCCGATGCGCCCCGACATGGTCACCCTGATCGACCGCGTGCCGCATCCCATGCTCATGCTGACCGCCGAGCGCGGACTGCTCAACCAGCCCGAGCCGCTGATGCGCCGCAGCGCCGTCGAGGCCAAGGTCGCGGCGATTCCCCACCTCGCCTGGCAGGAAATCGCCGACACCAATCACTACTCGATCACCCTCGGTCCCGGCGCCGCGGCGACCGCGCGCGCGATCGCCGCATTCGCCAGCGCCTGAGCGGCGCACGCGCGCCCGGCTGGCGGCTAGCCCGGCTCCCCCGCAGCGGGTTTCGCCGCGCGCAAGCCGGCCGGTGGTACTTCGAGCCAGAACGTGACCGGGCCGTCGTTGACCAGCGTGACCTTCATGTGGGCGCCGAAACGTCCGCTGCCAACGCGGCGATGGGCTTTCTTCGCGGCCGCGACGAGACCGGCGAACAGGCGCTTGCCGTCCTCCGGCGCCGCCGCCGGACCGAAACTCGGGCGCATGCCTTTACGGGTGTCGGCCGCGAGCGTGAACTGCGGCACCAGCAACAGGCCGCCGTCGATGTCGGTCAGAGAACGGTTCATGCGGCCATCCTCGTCGGGAAACACGCGGTAGCCGAGCATGCGCTCGAGCAGACGCGTCGCCTCGAGTTCGCCGTCGCCACGCTGGATGCCGACCAGCGCCATCAGGCCGCGCTGGATCGAGCCGATGACCTCGCCCGAGACTTCGACGTGCGCCTTCTCCACGCGCTGAATGAGTCCGATCATCGTCTCGTGCTCCCGTGACGGCCGCGGTGGCGGTTTACTCGCCGGCGGGCCTCAGGCCTCGGCCTTCTCGTGCGCGCGCTGGGTGCGCTTGCGGTCGACTTCCTTGAGTTCGCGCTTGCGCAGGCGCACCGCCTCGGGCGTGACTTCGACCAGTTCGTCGTCGTCGATGAATTCCAGCGCCTGCTCCAAATCGAAACGCAGCGGCGGCGTCAGCAGGATGTTCTCGTCGCTGCCGGCGGCACGAATGTTGGTGAGCTGCTTGGCTTTCATGGCATTGACGACGAGATCGTTCTCGCGCGAATGGATGCCGACGATCATGCCCTCGAAGACCTCGTCCCCCGGCTTGACGAACATGCGCCCGCGCTCCTGCAGGTTGAACAGCGCGAAGCCGAGCGCCTTGCCCGGGGCGTTGGCAATCAGCACGCCGTTCTTGCGCGCGCCGATCGTGCCGGCCTCGAGCGGGCGGAACTCGTCGAAGCTGTGAAACAGCAGACCGGTGCCGGAAGTCGCGGTGAGGAACTCGGTGCGGAAACCGATCAGGCCACGCGCCGGGATCTCGTAGTCGAGCCGCACGCGTCCCTGGCCATCGCTGTGCATGTTCTTGAGCTGCCCGCGGCGCGTGCCGAGACGCTCCATGACCGCCCCCTGGTAGGTTTCCGGCACGTCGACGACGAGCTGCTCGAACGGCTCGCACTTGACGCCGTCGATGGTTTTGACGATGACCTGCGGACGCCCGACGCAGAACGCGTAGCCCTCGCGGCGCATGTTCTCGATGAGGATCGAAAGGTGCAGCTCGCCACGCCCGGAAACCAGGATGACCTTCGGATCGGCGGTCTGCTCGACGCGCAGCGCGACGTTGTGGATCAGTTCGCGCTCGAGCCGCTCGAGGATCTGGCGGCTGGTGACGAAACGCCCCTCGCGCCCGGCGAACGGCGAGTCGGAGACCTCGAAGGTCATCGACACCGTCGGCTCGTCGACGGTCAGCGGCGGCAGGGCCTCGGGTGCGGACGGATCGCACAGCGTGTCGGAGATGCGCAGCTCGTCGATGCCGGTCACGGCGATGATGTCACCGGCCTCGGCGCTCTCGCGCAGCTCGCGCGCGAGGCCCTGGAAGCCCAGCACCTCGAGCACGCGTCCGCGCCGCTGGTGCCCTTCGGCATCGACGATGACGAGGCTCTGGTTGGGCGTTATGCGGCCGCGGTTGATGCGGCCGATACCGATCGCGCCGACGTAGCTCGAGTAGTCGAGCGCGCTGATCTGCATCTGCAGCGCGTCGCCCGGCGCGACCACCGGCGGCGCGACATGCTCGACGATGGTCTCGAACAGCACCGTCATGTCGGTTTCGGGTCCGTCCGGCTCACGCCGCGCCCAGCCCTGGATGGCCGAGGCATAGACGACCGGGAAATCGAGCTGTTCGTCGGTCGCGCCAAGGCGGTCGAACAACTCGAAGGTCTGGTCCAGCACCCAGTGCGGCCGGGCACCATCGCGGTCGCACTTGTTGATCACGACCAGCGGACGCAGGCCGCGCGCGAACGCCTTCTGCGTCACGAAACGGGTCTGCGGCATGGGACCGTCGACGGCATCGACGAGCAGCAGCACCGAGTCGACCATCGACAGGATGCGCTCGACCTCGCCGCCGAAGTCGGCATGCCCGGGCGTGTCGACGACGTTGATACGGTAGTCGCGCCAGGTCAGGGCGGTATTCTTGGCCAGGATGGTGATGCCGCGCTCGCGCTCCAGGGCATTCGAGTCCATCACCCGTTCCGAGCCCTGGCTCTTGCGCTGGTCGAGCGTGCCCGACTGCTTGAGCAGCTCGTCGACGAGCGTGGTCTTGCCGTGGTCGACGTGCGCGACGATGGCGATGTTGCGAAGATCGGTGGTAGACATAGGGCCTGCGGCGCGTCGCTGACGCGAGATGGATGCCGGACGGAGCGGCCGGCGTGGAAAGGGCGCGGCATTATACGCGTCGTGCCGCGCGGGAGCGATGGTTCCCGCAGCGTGTCACGCGGCGGGTCTGGCGGGAGCAATAGAGGCCATGAAACGTGTCTACAGCGCGGCGGACGCCGTGCACTGCGGCTGGCTGAAATCGGTCCTCGACGCGGCCGGCATTCCCTGCCTGCTCCGCAACGCCTACCTCGGCGGCGCGGTCGGCGAGCTGCCGGTCAACGAGTGCTGGCCGGAGATCTGGGTGCTGGAGGATGCCGACGTGGCGCGCGCCGAACGTCTCATTCGCGAAGCCGAGGCGCCACCCGCAGAAACGCCGGCCTGGCATTGCCCGCGCTGCGGCGAACGCATCGAGGGCGCTTTCGCGCAGTGCTGGCAGTGCGGCGCGACGCGCGACGACAGCGCGGGCTGAGCGCGGCCCGAGCCACCTCCGAGCGCGGCGTGGTCGCTCAGGTCTGCTCCCAGGGCAGGCCGTGGGCGAGCCAGCCGCTCACGCTGCGGCGATGGCCGTCGGCGTCCTTGTCCCCCTCGAAGCCTTCCTCGACGTTGTACAGCTTGCGGTAGCCGGCCGCGGCGAGCGCCTTGGCGGCAGCGAGCGAGCGCGCGCCGCTGCGGCAGATCGCGAGCACCGGGCGCTCGACATCATCGCCACCATGGGCCTCGAGCGCGTCGCGCACCTCGGCGACGAACTGGGGGTTCTCCTGCCAGCCCGGGTAGTCCTTCCAGATCACGTTGACCGCGCCGACCGGGTGGCCGACGTAATCGAACTCGACCTTGGAGCGCACGTCGATGAGCAACGCACGCGGATCGCCGGCGAGGATGCGGGCTGCTTCGGGTGGGGTGATGCGCTCGATGTCGTCGCTCATGGCAGTGGCTCCGTCGGCATGACTGGGACAACCAGTATAATCCTCGCCGTACGCTGCATGCGGGCCCGCAGCTCGCCGACTTGACCTCGCGCAAACACCGGCGCGAACCTGCATGCCAGCGTGTCAGCCGCGACGCGGCGCAACAGGCCCCGGTCACTATGTCTGAACAGCAACCCGATGCGCCGCGCACCCTGGCCGCGGTCGATCTCGGCTCCAACAGCTTTCACATGATCGTGGCACAGGCCACCGAACAGGGCTTCCGCATGCTCGATCGCATGCGCGCAACGGTGCGTCTCGCCGCGGGCCTCGATGCCGATAACAACATCAACGAGAAAGCCATGGTGCGCGCCATGGAATGCCTCGCCCAGTTCGGCGAACGGGTCCGCGACCTGCCCCCGGGCAGCGTCCGCGTCGTCGGCACCAACACCTTGCGCAAGGCGCGCAACGCGTGGAGCTTCATCACCCGCGCGGAGGCGGCGCTCGGTCATCCGATCGACATCATCTCCGGTCACGAGGAAGCGCGCCTGATCTACCTCGGCGTGTCGCACGGCCTGGAGGACGAAGCGGAGCTGCGCCTGGTGATGGACATCGGTGGTGGCAGCACGGAGTTCATCCTCGGGCGCCACTTCGAGGCGTTGCAGATGGAAAGCCTGCACATGGGCTGCGTGAGCCACTCCAAGCGATGGTTCAGCGGCGGCCGCATCGACGCCAAGGCGATGCGCGCGGCCGAGATCGCCGCGCGCCAGGAACTCGAAGCCATCGAGCTCGCTTACCGCGAGAGCGGCTGGCAGTCGGCCATCGGTGCGTCGGGAACGATTCTCGCGGTGCGCGAAATCGTGCTCGCCGAGGGCTGGAGCCGGGAAGGCATCACGCCGCAGAGCCTGGCCAAGCTGAAGCAGGCGATGATCGACGCCGGCCACGTCGACAAGCTCGAGCTGAGCGGCCTGTCCGAAGAGCGTCGGCCCGTGCTGCCCGGCGGCGTCGCCATCCTCTCGGCGGCCTTCGAGGCGCTCGGCATCGAGCGCATGCGAGTCTCGCAGAGCGCCCTGCGTGAAGGGCTGCTCTACGACCAGCTCGGGCGCATCCACCGCGAGGACGTGCGCGAACGTACCGTCAACGGCCTGGTTGCCCGCTACCAGGTCGACTTCGCGCAGAGCGAGCGCGTCCGTGCCACCGCGCTGACGCTGCTCGAACAGGTCGCGCAGTCCTGGGAGCTCGGCGGCGAGGAATACAAGCGCCTGCTGCGCTGGGCGTCGAGCCTGCACGAGATCGGCTTGAGCGTTTCGCACAGCCAGTACCAGAAGCACGGCGAATACCTGCTCAACAATCTCGACATGCCGGGCTTCGCGCGCGGTGAACAGGCGCGCCTCGCCGCGCTCGTGCGCGGGCACCGGCGCAAACTGCCGCTGACGGTGTTCAGCCGCCTCACCGCCGAGCACGAGAAGGCCACGCTGCGCCTGTGCATCCTGCTCAGGCTGGCCTGCGTGCTGCACCGTCGACGCAGCGCCGAAGCAGTGCCGACGCTGCGTCTCACTTCGGACAACAACACCCTGCGCCTGGGCTTTCCGCCACTGTGGCTGGACGCCCACCCGCTGACCCGCGCCGACCTCGAATCCGAGGCCGCCTACCTCAAGAGCGGCGGCTTCAAGCTCAAGATCAAGTGAGCCCGCTGCGGGCGCGGCCGGCTCTCAGGACAAGGCGTCGAGCAGGTATCCCTGCGCGTCGCGCGGGCGCGCCTGGCCGGGCTTGACGCGTGCGTAGCTGCCGTCGCTGCGCAGGGCCCAGGCACGCGTGTTGTCGGCGAGATAGTTGTTCAGGCATTCCTTCATGATGCGCTGGTGCAGCCGCTTGTCCTCGACGAGGAACGCGGTCTCGACGCGGTTGAAGAAATTGCGCCCCATCCAGTCGGCGCTCGACAGGTAGATCTCGGGTGCGCCGTCGTTGGCGAAGTAGAACACCCGCGAATGTTCGAGGAAGCGCCCGACGATCGAGCGCACGCGGATGTTGTCGGAAATGCCCTCGAAACCGGGACGCAGGGCGCACACGCCACGCACGATGAGATCGATGCGGACCCCGGCCATCGAGGCCTCGTAGAGCGCGTCGATGGTCTTGACCTCGGACAGGGCATTCATCTTGACGATGATGCGTGCGCTCTTGCCGGCGCGCGCATGTCCGGCTTCGCGGTTGATCAGCTCGATGACGGTCTTGTGCATCGTGAACGGCGACTGCAGGACCTTCTTCAGCTTTCCCGCGCGGCCGGGCGCGGTCAGCTGGTGGAAAATCTTCTGCACGTCCACACCGATGGTGTTGTCGCAGGTGAACAAGCCGTAATCGGTGTACTGGCGCGCGGTGCGCGCGTGGTAATTGCCGGTGCCGAGGTGCACGTAGCGGCGCAACTGTTTACCCTCGCGCCGCACCACGAGAATCATCTTCGCGTGCGTCTTGTGGCCAACGATGCCGTAGACCACGTGCGCACCGGCTTCCTGCAGGCGCGTCGCCAGCTCGATGTTCGCCTCCTCGTCGAAACGCGCCTTGAGCTCGATGACGACGGTGACTTCCTTGCCCTCGCGCGCCGCCTCGACCAGCGCCTGCACGATGGCCGAATCGGGCCCGGTACGGTAGAGCGTCTGCTTGATCACGAGCACTTCCGGGTCGCGCGCGGCCTGGAACAGGAAGTCGGTAATCGGCGCGAAGGACTGGAAGGGGTGGTGCAGGAGGACGTCGCCGCGGCGAATCACGTCGAACATGTCGGCGTTGCGCTTGAGGCGCAGCGGGCGGCTCGGCGTGAACGGCGGGAACTTGAGATCCGCCCGCTCGACCATGTCCGGCACGGCCATCAGGCGGGTCAGGTTGACCGGGCCGTTGCAGCTGTAGATATCGGGTTCGAGCAGGTTGAACTCGTGCGAAAGCAGGCTGACCATCTCCATCGGGCACTCGCTCGCGACCTCGAGCCGCACCGCGTCGCCGAAGCGGCGCTGCTGCAGCTCGCCTTCGAGCGCCTGCAGCAGGTCCTCGACTTCTTCGTCGTCGACGAACAGGTCGCTGTTGCGGGTGACGCGGAACTGGTAGCAGCCGGTCACTTTCATGCCCGGGAAGATGTCGTCGACGTGCGCGTGGATGAGCGAAGACAGGAACACGAACTCGTGCGGTCCGTTGGCATGCGACTCGGGGATGTTGATGATGCGCGGCAATGAGCGCGGCGCCTGCACGATGGCGATCACCGAGTTGCGGCCGAACGCGTCGGTGCCTTCGAGCGAGACGAGAAAATTCAGGCTCTTGTTCAGGATGCGCGGAAACGGGTGCGAGGGGTCGAGCCCGATCGGGCTCAACACCGGCAGCAGCTCGCGGTTGAAGAAGCGCCGCACCCAGGACGCCTGGCGCGAGTGCCACTCGCTGCGCTTGAGAAAGTGGATGTCCTCGGCCGCCAGCGCCGGCAGCAGTTCCTCGTTGAGCACGCGGTACTGCTCGGCGACGAGCGCGTGCGCGGCCTGGCTGATCGCGCGCAGCTGCTCGGCCGGCGGCATCTGGTCGGGACCCGACTGGCCGGCGGCGAAGGCGACCTGCTGCTTGAGGCCGGCGACGCGGATCTCGAAGAACTCGTCTAGATTGGAACTCGAAATACACAGGAAGCGCAGCCGCTCGAGTAGCGGGTTGCTCGCATCCTTGGCCTGTTCGAGCACGCGGCGGTTGAATTCGAGCAGCGACAGCTCGCGATTGATATAAAGCTCTGGGTCGCCGATGGCGACGGTCTTTGCGTCCATAGTGCCGTTTCGGGTGATCGTGGTGCCCCCGGAGCCGGGCCTGCCGGCGGGTGCATCGGACCGGGTATGCCGTTAACATTGCGCGCTTTTGGCGGGCACCGCAAGCCTTCGGGGAGCGAGTCTGATCATGGTCAAACGAGACAAGCGCGACAAGAACAGCAAGGGCAAATCGGGCGGTGCACGGCGCGGCAAGCGCGGTCCGACCATGGCCGAACAAGCCGACCGCCACGCCCTCTACGAGGCCGCGGTACAGTGCGTCGAAGCCGAGATCGACTTCGTCGACGACGAGTTCATGCGGCTGCGCGGGCGGCGCGCGCGCTACCTGCGCGAGGACTTCTGCGGCACCGGTAACACCTCGTGCGAATGGGTGCGCCGGCGCAGCGACAACTACGCCACCGGTGTCGACCTCGACGAAGAAGTGCTCGGTTGGGGCCAGGCCAACCACGTCGCCGCGCTGACGCCGGCGCAGCGCAAGCGCATCGCGCTGGTCCATGACGACGTCCTCGAGGCGACGACGCCGCTGCAGGACATCGTGCTGGCGATGAATTTCAGCTACTGGCTGCTCAAGGAGCGGCGCCTGCTGCGGCGCTACTTCCGTCGCGTGCTCGATGCGCTCAACGACGACGGCATCTTCTTCCTCGACTGCTACGGCGGCTACGACGCCTTCCGCGAACTCAAGGAGAAGACCGAGCACGACGACTTCACCTACGTGTGGGACCAGGCCTCGTACAACCCGGTCGACGGCAACCTGCTGTGCCACATCCATTTCCACTTCCCCGACGGCTCCAAGCTCAAGCGCGCCTTCAGCTACGAGTGGCGCCTGTGGACGCTGCCGGAGATCCGCGAGATCCTCGCCGAGGCGGGCTTCCGCCGCACGACCGTGTACTGGCAGGGCTGGGACGAGGACGAACAGGATGGCAGCGGCGAGTTCCTGCCGGTCACGCGGGCCGACGCCGACGCCGGCTGGATCTGCTATATCACGGCCGAGAAATAGCTCGGCCCGAGCGTCGTCAGGACGACTTGATCCTGTAACATAGCGCCGCCAGAATGCCGAATCGGTCGCCTGCGGCGACGCGCCCGCGTGGGCCGGGCCGGTTCTCCCGCACCACCTGCTGCCGCACCCGCAGCCCGGCGCGCAGGCGCGCGCCGAGCGGACCCAAACGATCATGATGTCTATCACCCCTTCGAGCCATCCAGGTCCGCGACCGTGACCGACAGCGCCATGCGGGAAAGCAGTCCCCGCGAACGCCTGCGGCTGCTCAAGGACCGCCTGTTCGGCCTCGTCATGGGCGTCGGCGGGGTCTCGGTGATCATCGCCATCCTGCTGATTTTCTTCTACCTTCTTTACACCGTCCTGCCGCTGTTCGCAGGCGCGACGGTGGCCTCCCAGGGCCTGCGCGAGGCGCCGGCAAAGAGTCCGCCGGCCTTCGTCGCGCTCGACGAGTACGCCGAGATTGGCTTCACGGTGGGCGCGGGTGGTGACTACCGTTTCTTCCGCCTGGCCGACGGCAGCGAACTCGCCGCGGGCGATCTCCTCGCGGCAGCAAGTCCCGCCACGCGCGCCACGGCGATCAGCGCCGGCGCGCCGTCGGAACGCACGGTGTTCGCCGGCACCGCGGACGGTCGGGTCATCGTCGGCCAGGCCAGCTACCAGGTCAGCTACCCCGACGACAAACGCCAGGTGACACCGCGGCTCGGCTATCCCTACGGCACCGAGCCCCTGGTGGTCAGCAAGCGCGGCGCCTCGCTACGCCTCATCGCCGGCCAGGCCAACGACGACGAAGCGAGCGTCGCCGCGGCCACCGGGGACGGCCGCCTGCTGCTGCTGAACGTCACCCGCCAGACCTCTTTCCTTGACGACGAAGTGACATTCGAGTCGAACCGCACCGAGCTCGATCTCGACGGCGGCGACGTCGCTCACCTCGCCATGGACATCGAGCAGCGCGAGCTGTTCGTCGTCTCGACGACCGGCGTGCTGACCTACTACGACATCAGCAACAAGGCCGAACCGGTGCTCGTCGACCGCATCAGCGTGGTCGGAGAGGGCGTCGGCGTGACCGACATCGCGCTGCTCGCCGGCGGCATTTCATTGCTCGTCGGCGACGACCAGGGCCGCGTCACCCAGTGGTTCCCGGTGCGCGATGACCACAACAATTACACGCTGGCCGAAGTACGCAGCTTCGCGCCGCTGCCGGCACCGATCGCGCACATCGCACCCGAGCATTACCGCAAGGGCTTCGCCGCGCTCGACACCGCTGGCAACCTCGGCCTGTTCCATACCACCGCCGACCGCCGCCTGGTGGTCGAGCCGATCGCGGCCGATTCGGTCACGGCCTTGTCGATGTCGCCGCGCGCCCATGCCGCGATCGCGGTGAGCGCGGACGGCCGCTACGAGACTTTCGACATCCACAACGAGCATCCCGAGGTCTCGTGGCAGGCGCTGTGGGGCAAGGTCTGGTACGAAAGCCGCCAGGAACCCGAGTACATCTGGCAGTCGTCCTCCGCGAGCGCGGATTTCGAGCCCAAGTTCAGCCTCATGCCGTTGACCTTCGGCACCTTCAAGGCGACGTTCTACTCGATGCTGTTCGCCATGCCGCTGGCCGTGCTGGGCGCCATCTACACCGCCTATTTCATGTCGCCGCCGATGCGCGCGGTGGTCAAGCCGGCGATCGAGGTCATGGCCGCGCTGCCGACGGTGATCCTGGGCTTTCTCGCCGGCTTGTGGCTCGCGCCGCTGGTCGAACGCGAGCTGGTCGGCGTGTTTCTGTCGATTGCGGTGCTGCCGCTCGCGATCCTCGCCAGCGCCTGGCTCTGGCCGCGCCTGCCGGGCGCGGTGCGTCATCGCCTGCCCGACGGCTGGGAAGCGATGTTGCTTGTGCCGGTCGTCTGCGCCGCGGTGTGGCTGAGCCTCGAGCTCGGCACGCTCATCGAGGTCACTTTCCTCGACGGCAGTGCGTCGCACTGGCTGCATACCGCGTTCGGCATCACCTACGATCAACGCAACTCGCTGGTCGTCGGCATCGCCATCGGCTTCGCCGTCATCCCGACGATTTTCACGATCAGCGAGGACGCGGTGTTCAGCGTACCGCGTTCGCTGACGATGGGCAGCCTCGCGCTCGGCGCGACGCCATGGCAGACCGCGGTGCGCGTCGTCCTGCTGACCGCCAGCCCCGGCATCTTCTCGGCCGTGATGATCGGCATGGGGCGCGCCGTCGGCGAGACAATGATCGTGCTGATGGCGACCGGCAACACGCCGATCATGGATCTGAACATCTTCCAGGGCTTTCGCGCGCTGTCCGCGAACATCGCCGTCGAGATGCCCGAATCCGAAGTCGACAGCACCCATTACCGCGTGCTGTTCCTCGCCGCGCTGGTGCTCTTCATGGTGACCTTCCTCGTCAACACCCTGGCCGAGGTCGTGCGCCAGCGCCTGCGCCGCAAGTACGCGAGCCTGTGAACGAGACGCGATGAACGACGAGACGCCAAACGATCGCGGCACCGGCGCCTGGCTGCGCTCCGGCCTGCCCTGGATCTGGCTCACTGCCGGCACCGTGAGCTTCAGCCTGATCATGGTCTTCGGCCTGCTGATCCTGATCACGTTGCGCGGCATGGGCCACTTCTGGCCGCAGGGCGTGGTCGAGCTGACACTCGACAACGGAGAGCGCGTGCTCGGCGAACTCAGCGACAGCGAGACGGTCACCGCGGCGCGCGTCCGCGGGCTCGGCATCGAGGTCCCAGAAGGCCAGGAACTCGTCGACCGCTACCTGATCAAGACCGGCAACCGCGACGTCACCGGCAGCGACTTCCGCTGGGTCACCGCGCTGCACGTCACCGAGACCCGCCACCCCGAGTCCGTGTTCGTCGCCGAGCGCGAGGAGTGGGGCAATTTCTACGGCTTCGTCGAAGGGATCGAAGAGAACGGCGAGGCCATCGCGAGCGGCGACGACCCCTGGCCCGAGATCGCCGCGCGCATGGAACGCACGCAGGCGCTGCGCGAGCGCATCGAGCACATCGAGAAGGATCGCATGGGCACGGTCAACTACGAACTCGAGCACCTGCGCCTGCGCACACGGGAACTCGAACTCGAGAACGCGCCGGCCGATCACCCGGGCTATGCCGAAATCGCCGCCGATCGCGCGGCGCTGGACGCCCGCTACGAGACGCTCGCGGCCGAACTCGGCACGCTCTACGAGCAGATCGGCCGCGATACCCTGATCGCGCGCACCACGACCGGCGAAGTCCGCAAGCTGTCGTTCGCCAAGCTCGTGCGCGTGTTCCAGCCCAATGCCATGGGGCTCGGCGCAAAGCTCGTGCATTACTTCGACAAGGCGGCCGAGTTCGTCGCCGACGAACCGCGCGAGGCGAATACCGAGGGTGGCGTGTTCCCCGCCATCTTCGGCACCGTGCTGATGGTGCTGCTGATGTCGGTCTTCGTCACGCCGTTCGGCGTCATCGCCGCGGTATACCTGCGCGAGTATGCCCAGCAGGGCACCCTGACCCGCATCATCCGCATCGCGGTCAACAACCTCGCCGGCGTGCCCTCGGTCGTCTACGGCGTGTTCGGCCTCGGCTTTTTCGTCTATTTCATCGGCGGTTCGCTCGACGCACTGTTCTATCCCGAGGCACTGCCAGCGCCGACCTTCGGCACGCCCGGCCTGCTGTGGTCGTCGCTGACTCTCGCCCTGCTGACCGTGCCGGTCGTCATCGTCGCGACCGAGGAGGGCCTCTCGCGCATCCCGCGCTCGATCCGCGAGGGCAGCCTCGCGCTCGGCGCGACCAAGGCCGAGACGCTGTGGCGGACCGTGCTGCCGATGGCGACACCGGCGATGATGACCGGGCTGATCCTGGCCGTGGCGCGCGCCGCGGGCGAAGTCGCGCCACTGATGATGGTCGGCGTCGTCAAGCTCGCGCCATCGTTGCCGCTGGACGGCAATTTCCCGTTCCTGCACCTCGATCGCAAGTTCATGCATCTCGGCTTCCACATCTACGACGTCGGCTTCCAGAGCCCCAACGTCGAAGCTGCCCGCCCGCTGGTCTACGCCACGTCGCTGCTGCTCGTGATCATCATCATCACGCTGAACCTCGCGGCCATCACCATTCGCAACCGACTGCGGGAAAAGTACAATGCAGCCGAAGCCTGAGCCCGGATCCGCACCGATGACAGCAGACGCAGATGGCGCTGAAAAGCAGGCCCAGGCCGGCCTGACCCATGGTGTCGGCACACAGGCGCTGCGCGAAGGCACGCCGCGTGCGCGCGCCGAAGCGCCCGCCACCTGCCTCGAAGTGCGCAAGCTGAATCTCTACTACGGAGACAAGCGCGCGCTCAACGACATCAACATGACCATCCCGGAGAAGCAGGTCACGGCCTTCATCGGCCCGAGCGGCTGTGGCAAATCGACCCTGCTGCGCTGCTTCAACCGCATGAACGATCTCATCGACGACGTCCATATCGACGGCGAGATCCTGCTCGAGGGACAGAACATCTACGCGCGCGGCATCAACGTCGCACAGCTGCGGCGCCGCGTCGGCATGGTGTTCCAGAAACCCAACCCGTTTCCCAAGTCGGTCTACGAGAACGTCGCCTACGGCCTGCGCATCCAGGGGGTCAACAGCCGCCGCGTGCTCGACAAAGCGGTCGAACGCGCCCTGCGCGGTGCGGCGCTGTGGGAAGAAGTGAAAGACCGCGTGCACGACAATGCTCTCGGCCTCTCGGGCGGCCAGCAGCAGCGCCTGGTGATCGCGCGCGCCATCGCCGTCGAGCCCGAAGTGCTGCTGCTCGACGAGCCGGCCTCGGCCCTCGACCCGATCTCGACGCTCAAGATCGAGGAACTCATCTACGAACTCAAGACCGACTACACGATCGTCATCGTCACCCACAACATGCAGCAGGCGGCACGCGTGTCGGACTATACTGCGTTCATGTACATGGGCGACCTGATCGAGTTCGGCGAAACGCGGACCCTGTTCACGACGCCGCGCCGCAAACAGACAGAAGACTACATCACCGGCCGCTACGGCTGACACGGAACCGGCGGCGGCAGGCGCGCGACGCGCGTCAGGAGGGCACACACATGGCCTTGTCCAATCTTCCTCACCATATCTCGCACCAGTTCGACAAGGAACTCGAAGACATCCGCTCCAAGGTGCTCGCCATGGGCGGGCTGGTCGAGGATCACCTGCAGAAGGTCCTCGACAGCTTTGCCAAGGGCGACTTCGAGATGGCCGAGTACGTCGCCGTCAACGATTACAAGGTCAATGCCCTGGAAGTCGAAATCGACGGCGACTGCACCGAGATTCTGCTGCGCCGGCAGCCGGCTGCGGGCGACCTGCGCCTGGTCGTCGCGGTCAGCAAGACCATCACCGACCTCGAGCGCATCGGCGACGAGGCCGAGAAGATCGCGCGCCTCATCCTCAACGTCGGCAACCCGGCGGCGTTGCGCAACTACTATGTCGGCATGCTGGCCATGGGCCACCACGTGCGCCGCATGCTGCGTGCCGCGCTCGATGCGTTCGCGCGCATGGACTCGCAGGCGGCGCTGCGCGTGGCGCAGGAAGACCGCGACATCGATTCCGAGACTGATGTCATCATGCGCCACCTCATCACCTACATGATGGAAGACCCGCGCTCGATCACGCCGGTGCTCGACGCCGTGCTGTCGCTGCGCGCGCTCGAGCGCATCGGCGACCATGCGCACAACATCTGCGAGAACGTGATCTACCTCGTCGAGGGCAAGGACGTGCGCCACGTTGCGCTCGAGCAGGTGAAGCAGGAACTCGAGGCGAGCCACGCCGAGAACTCCTAGGCGAGAGCGCCCAAGCGAGCGCCTGGCCTGCCGCTGCGCGTTGGCGCGCCTACGCCAGGGGGGGGCGGCGCACCCGTTGCCATGCGCGGGCGCCCGTCGGCACGTCGGGCGTGGTGCCAACGGGCGGGCGAGGCCCGGCGCCGAGTGCCTCAGCCGGCGTCGCGCGCGCGGCCCTGGGTGCGCGGTACGGTGCGCTCGCGGATCTCGGCGGGC
>JAPOKK010000180.1 GCA_029977665.1 Pseudomonadota bacterium
GAGGCGATCCGTCTCGACTACCTGTCGCACACGGCGCAGGAGATACGCTCGCTGCTGTTCAAGCAGATCCAGGAAGTCTCGGTCGCCGGTCTGCGCGAAGAGAGCGGCGTGGCGGCACTGAACTCGCGCTACGCGCGCAGCAGCCAGGAACGCTTCAACGAACTGCGGCGCAACTCGCGTAACCGTGCCGAGGACTACGCGGTACAGCACATGCAGACCGCGTTCAGCCTGCTGCAGGCGACGCTGCGCGAAACCCTCTCCGACCCGTTCGCGCTCAACCGCCTGGTCCGTGCGAAGATTTTCGACCCGGCCTTCGAACGTCGCTTCGTGGCCGATTTCGAGGCTGCCTTTGAGTCGTTGCTCGGCCTGGTGGCGCAGGAGCAAGCCTCGCAGAAGGCCGCCATCGCGCGCTGGACGGAGGTCGCACCCTGGGCCTTGTCCGTACCGGTGCTGATCGCGCTCGTTTTGCTCGTCTTCTCGCGCCGCAGCCTGGTGCGCGGCTTCGTCGTGCCGATGCAGCGCGTGCTGGACGGCACCCGGCTGGTCAGCGCGGGCAAGCTCGATCACGTCTTACCGGAGCAGGGAGTGAGTGAGGTCCGCGACCTCGCACGGGGTATCAACCGGATGGCGCAGGAGCTCGAGGCGAGTCGCGACGCGATCGTGGCCAACGAACGCCAGGCGGCGCTCGGCGCCCTGGTACCGGTGGTCGCACACAACATCCGCAATCCGCTCGCCGTGATCCGCGCCAATGCCCAGCTGCTCGATGGCAGTGAATCAGACGCCGAGCGTGACGAAATTCGGCAGGACGTCATCGATACCGTCGACCGTCTCGAGCGCTGGGTCAGCGCGCTGGTCTCCTACCTGCATCCATTGCAGCCGCAACGACGCACGGTCGCCGCGGGCGCGGTGGTGGCGTCGACGCTCAAGTTGCTCGAGGCGCGCATGGTCGACAACGGCGTCACCTGCGTGTGCGAGCCGTGGGACGAGACAGCGCTGATCGAGGCCGATCCCGATTTGCTCGAGCAGGCCTTCTACGGCCTGCTCAACAATGCCGTGGAAGCGTCCCCGCGCGGCGCGATGGTGCGTGTCGGGGTGGTTCGCGAGGGCGGCACGGTGCGGCTGTCGGTGAGCGACGATGCCGGCGGCATTCCTTTCACGCCGGAGCCTTCGGGACTCGCGCCGGGGCCGTCGACGAAGCGCTTCGGCACCGGTCTCGGCATTCCAGTTGCCTATAAGATATGCGGCACCCACGGGTATCGACTCGAATTCAACATCCGCGAGGGCGCCGGCACCGACGCCGTGATCCTCGCACCAGCCGTCGAGGAGGCCGCGACCGGTGACCCAGACTGACGACGCCCACGCGCGGCACCGCGACGTCTCGGGCACGCGCGGGCGCGTGCTCGTCGTCGACGACGAGATGCTTTTCGCCAAAGCCGTGGTGCGCCGCCTCGAACGCGCCGGATTTGCGTGCAGCCAGGCCGCCACGCTCGCGGCAGCCCGCGCGGCGCTGGGCAGCGACGAGCCCGAGCTGATGTTGCTCGACATGCGCTTGCCCGATGGATCCGGGCTCGACCTGCTGCGCGATCTGCGCCGCGACAGCAGCCTGCCGGTGATCGTCATGACGGCCTACGGCGAGGTCGAGGACGCAGTCCAGGCGATGAAGTTCGCCGCTTCCGATTACCTCAAGAAGCCGCTGGACCTCGACGAGCTGTTGCTCAACGTCGAGAAGGTGCTGCATGCCAGCGAGCTCGATCGTCGTCTCGAGTACTCGCGCACGCGCGAGCACGTGCGTGCCGGTGCGAGCGAGCTCATCGGTGATTCACCCGCCCTGGTCGCGTTGCGCGAGCAGATCGCGCGCATGGCCGGGCTGGTCAGCGGCGAGGGCGTGCCGCCGACGGTCCTGATCACCGGCGAGACCGGTACCGGCAAGGACGTCACCGCGCGCCTGCTGCACCAGAGTTCGCCGCGCGCGACGCGTCCGTTCGTCCACGTCGATTGTGCGGCGCTGCCCAAGGACCTGTTCGAGTCGGAACTGTTCGGTCACGTCAAGGGTGCGTTCACGCACGCGCTGACCGATCGCACGGGCCTGATCGAGGCGGCCGAGGACGGCGTCGTCTTTCTCGACGAAATCGCCGAAATCCCGCTCGAACTGCAGGCGAAGCTGCTCGCCGTGCTCGAGCGGCGCAGCCTACGTCGGGTCGGCAGCAGCCAGGAGCGGCGCGTCTCGGCGTGGTTCATCGCCGCGACCAACCGCGACGTCGAGGCCATGGTCGACGAGGGCAGCCTGCGTTCCGACCTCTATTTCCGTCTGAACGTACTCACGCTCGCGTTGCCGCCACTGCGCGAACGCGGCGACGACGCGCTACTTCTCGCGGCGCACTTCGCGCGCGAGGTCGCACGGCGCTACGGTCTTGCTGAACCGGAGATCGGCGCCGACGCCCGCCGCGCCATCGGCGCCTATCCGTGGCCGGGCAACGTTCGCGAGCTGTCGCACGTGATCGAGCGGGCCCTGCTGCTGTGCGGTGGCGGCGCAATCGATGCCTCTGCACTCGGACTGCGCGCACCGGAGGCGACGACGGCTGCGGCCGACCTTGCCGCGCTCGACGACATGACGCTGGAAGAAATCGAGCAGTTCATGATCCGGCGCGCGCTGGCACGCTGTGACGAGAATGTCTCGGAAGCCGCGCGCCGCCTCGGTATCACGCGCATGGCGATGCGCTACCGCATGCAGAAATACGGTATCGCGGCCGGCGCTCGCGAGGCATGAACGCGCGGCGTCCCGCCGCTCAGTGCAGCTTGAGGCGCGGCTTGCTCGAGCGGGTCAGGAAATCGGCGACGGTGGTCAGCGCGGTGCGCACCCAGCCCTGTACCGCGACCTGGTGCATCTTGTAAAGCGACAGGTAGGCCCAGCGCGCGAGGCGGCCTTCGACGGGGAAGCTGGCGGGTTGGCGGCTCAGCAGGTTGCCCATCAGGTTGCCGACGGCGCTGTGCTTCGCGAGGTTGATGAGCGAGCCGAAATCGCGGTACGCGTAGGGTTCCAGCGGCTTGCCCTGGCGCAGGTGTGCGATGGCGCGCACCAGGTGCTCGGCCTGCTGGTGGGCGGCCTGCGCACGCGGCGGCACGTTGCGTTCACCGCCCGGCATCGGGCAGGCCGCGCAGTCGCCGAGTGCGAAGATGTGTTCATCGCGGGTGGTCTGCAGCGTCGGTTCGACTTCCAGCTGGTTGGCGCGGTTGACCGCCAGGCCGTCGAGCGTCGCCAGCACGGGCGGGCCCTTGATGCCGGCGGCCCAGACCTTGATTTCCGCCGGGATGAACGCGCCGCTGCGCGTCCACAATCCGTCCGAGGTGGCGCGGGTGACGAGTTCGTTGGTGTGTACGATGACGCCGATCTCCTCGAGAGCGCGATGCGTCGAGACCGAGACCGATTCCGGCAGGCCGGGCAGGATGCGCTCCGAGCCCTCGATGAGGTGTATGCGGATGTCGTGCTCGACATCGATGCGGTCGAGTCCGTAGCCGACCAGCGTGCGCAGCGAGTGGTGCAGTTCGGCGGCGAGCTCCACGCCGGTCGCCCCGGCGCCGGCGATGGCGATGTGCAGACGTCCGGGACGCACCGGTTCGGCGCCGGCGTTGGCTGCGTAGCAGGCGCGCACCAGGTGCTGGTGGAACGCGTCCGCCTGCTCGCGCTGGTCGAGAAAGAAACAATGTTCGGCAACGCCCTCGATGCCGAAGTCGTTGGTGATGCTGCCGATCGCCAGCACCAGCAGGTCGTAGCGCAGGATACGCTCCGGGATGTATTCGCGACCCTGCGCATCGACCGAAGCGGCGATGGTGATGGTGCGGTTGGCACGGTCGAGGCTTTCCAGCGCACCGACCCGGAACGCGAAGTGGTTCCAATGCGCCTGCGCGAGGTAGCTCAGTTCGTCCTCGCTCGAGTTCAGCGTGCCCGCCGCGACTTCGTGCAGCAACGGCTTCCACAGGTGCGAGTAGGTGCGATCGACGAGCGTGACGTCGAGTTCGCCGCGGCGTCCGTAGCGCCGGCCGAGGCGCGTCGCCAGCTCGAGTCCGCCGGCGCCGCCGCCGACGATGACGATGCGTGAGTTTTCCGCAAGATGCATCGAGGCAGACCGTCCCGGTGAGGCTGGAGGGACCGGTATAATAGCGGCCACGCCTGGGCGTGGCCTACAAGTCGCGCCATACGCGGGCGCACTGTCATCACGAGACGGAGGCCTTGCCGCAATGGAAGACAAGACAACACTGGAAATCGAGGCGGCCACCTTCCGCCGCTTGCGCGACTACCTGCGCGAGCACACCGAGGTACAGAACATCGACCTGATGAACCTCGCAGGGTTCTGCCGTAATTGCCTGTCGAAATGGTACCGCGCGGAGGCCGGCGAGCGCGGCGTCGAAATCGACTACGAGCAGGCGCGCGAGCTCGTCTACGGCATGCCCTACGAGGCGTGGAAGTCGCGCTACCAAAGCGAAGCGTCGGCCGATCAGCAGGCCCGCTTCGCGGAACGCATGCAGAACGACGAGCATTCCTGAGCGCCGTCGGCGCGGGCGCGGCGGGAGACTCGCATGGGGCTGCGACTGCGTCTGAACCTGCTGCTGTCGCTGCTGTTCTCGCTGGCGCTGGCCGTTGCCATCGTCTACCTGCTCGGCAATACCCGCCGCGCGGTAGTCGATGAGCTGCGTGCCTCGACCGAGCTCGCCTCGCACCTGCTGCGCGGCTTCCGCGACAGCGGCGCCGCGGCCGGCGATGCCTCCGCGGTCGCCGCTTTCGTCGCGCATCTGGCGCAACAGCATGCGCCGTTGCGTCACCTGCGCATCCTGCTGGCCGATGCGCCGCCGCCGGCTGCTGACGCGGACCCCGGGCAGGCGCGGCAGGCGCCGGCGTGGTTCGCGCGCCTGGTCGCGCCACACGAGACGGTGCTGCGCCAGGCGGTCGTGCTCGGCGGTACGGAGGTCAGCATCGTCGCCGATGCCAGCGCCGAAATCGGCGAGGCCTGGCGCGAGGTGCGCACGACGCTGCTGGTGCTGCTGCTCGCGTTCGCCGGCAGCAACGTCGTCGCTTTCGTCTTCCTCGGGCACGCCCTGGCGCCGTTGCGGCGTCTCTCGGCTGCGCTCGAAGGCGTCGGCCGCGGACGTTACGCGACGCGCCTGGCGACGAGCGGGATCCCGGACATCGATGTCATCGTCTCGCGCTTCAACGAGATGACCGCGGCACTCGAGCGCAGCGAGAACGACAATGCGAACCTTGCACGGCGCTCGCTCGCCATCCAGGAAGACGAACGGCGTCACCTCGCGCACGAGCTGCACGACGAGATGGGCCAGTCGATTACCGCGATCAAGGCCCTCGCGGTCTCGATCGGCGAGCGTGTCGAGGGACCGCTGGCGGAGCGTGCGCGAACCATCGTCGATGTCTCGTCCGACGTCTATGCACGCGTGCGTCAGATGATGACGCGCCTGCACCCGGTGATCCTCGACGAACTGGGGCTCGCCGCCGCCGTCGAGCTGATGGTCGATGACTGGAACGGTTACCACGAGGATTGCTTCTGCGAACTGGTGTGCCGCCACGAGCTGCCACAACTCGACGACGAAGTGCGCATCGGTGTCTACCGCATCGTGCAGGAGGCACTGACGAATATCGCGCGCCACGCTCGTGCCAGCAGTGCGCGCGTGGAGTTGTCGGTGTCCGCGCAAGACGGCCCGGCGCCCGTCCTGCACGTGCGCGTCAGCGACAACGGCGTCGGTTTCGAACCGGGTACGCGCAGCAGCGGACTCGGCCTGCGCGGGATGCGCGAGCGCGCGCAGTCACTCGGCGGGCACTGGACGCTTACGAGTGAGGCCGGGCAGGGCGTCTGCATCACCGCCGAGATTCCGTTCGCGGGCAACTGAGGGCCGGTCGAGCGGTGTCGTCACCGCGACTTCGCGTCCTGCGCGACGTCGCGAATCCGTATAGACTTCGGCACCGTCGGCGGCGCGTTGCCGGACCCTTTCCGAGCACTGCGTGCCGTACTCGATGAACACGGACGGACGCCTTCATGCACGCACCTACCCGCATCCTCCTGGTCGACGATCACGCGGTCGTGCGGACCGGCTTCAAGACGCTGCTCGAGAACCAGCCGGACCTGCGCGTGGTGTGCGAAGCGGACAGCGGCGAACAGGCGTGCCGGCAGTTCGTCGACCACGCGCCGGACGTCGTGATCATGGATCTGAGTCTGCCCGGCATCGGCGGGCTGGAAGCGATCCGGCGCATCGTCAGCCGCGAAGCCGGCGCGCGCGTCCTCGCCTTCAGCATGCACGAGGACACGATCTTCGTCGAACAAGCCCTGCAGGCCGGCGCCCGTGGCTACATCGGCAAGAGCAGTGCGCCGGTCGACCTCGTCGAAGCGGTGCGGCAGATCGCCAACGGCAACATCTACATCGATGCCGAGATGGCGCAGCGCATCGCGTTCCAGAAGACCAAGGGCGCCGATTCGCCGTTCCAGGGCTTGTCGACACGAGAGTTCGAGATCTTCTGCCTGCTCGCCGAAGGGCTCAGCGTGAACGAGATCTCGCCGCGCCTGTCGCTCAGCAGCAAGACCGTCGCGAACTACGCGACCCAGATCAAGGCCAAGCTCGAAGTCGGTACGACGGCCGAACTCGCGCGCCTCGCCATACGCCACGGTATCGTGGCAGCCTGAGACACGCGACGGGACGGCGGGAATAATTCCCGCGGCAGACTGGCCGAATTCCCGCACGCCTCTTGCACAGTTGCGCGTAGCATGCGCGCTTCGCGCGAGGCCGGCTTGTGCCGCAGTGCGCGCCCATCGTTAACGAGGGCCCCATTTTCCATGCGTCAATCATCTCGTTCCTGCATCATCGCGGCCACGTCGGGCGCGCTCGTCTTGTTGCCCGTTTCGAGCGTCACGGCCGCCGAGGGCGCCGGCTTCGACGAAGAGATCCTCGTCGTCGCCCCGACGCCGTCCGGCGGCAGCGGTCTCGCCGCCGACAAGCTGCCGTTCAACGTCCAGTCGGCCGACAGCGATGCGCTCGAGCGCACCCAGGCCGTCGACCTGACCGATTACCTGTCGACCCACCTTGGCAGCGTCAACGTCAACTCGGCGCAGAACAACCCGCTGCAGCCCGACGTGCAGTATCGCGGCTACGCGGCCTCGCCGCTGCTCGGTCTCTCGCAAGGTGTCGCGGTCTACCAGAACGGCGTGCGCATCAACGAACCGCTCGGCGATGCCGTCAACTGGGACCTGGTACCGGAATCGGCGGTGCATTCGATCAGCCTGGTGGGTGGCAGCAATCCGTTGTTCGGTCTCAATGCGCTCGGCGGCGCGCTCGCCGTCGAGATGAAGAACGGTTTCAATTTCGAGGGTCACCAGGCCGAGGTCTCGGGCGGCGCCTGGGGGCGTATCACCACGAGTGTCGAGACCGGCGGCAACAACGGTACCTTCGGCTGGTACGCGAACGTCAGCTATTTCGAGGAAGACGGCTGGCGCGACCTGTCCCAATCCGATGCCCTGAATGTCTACGCGGCGGCGAGCTGGCGCGGTACGCGCAGCCAGGCCGACGTCGGTTTCCAGTACGGTGACACCGAGCTGACCGGCAACGGAGCAGCTCCGGTCGGCCTGCTCGCGATCGATCGTGATGCCATCTTCACTGCGCCCGACATCACCGAGAACGAGATGGTCATGTTCACCTTCGATGGCGGGCACGATTTCACCGACACGATCAACGCCAACCTGACCGCTTTCTACCGCGACAACGATACCGCCTCGTTCAACGGCGACGGCTCGGAGTTGAGCGCCTGTCAGCTCGGCGGCAACACCTTCCTGGTCGAAGGCCTGGAAGAAGACGACCTGGAGGCTCTCGGCCTCGACGACGATGACGTGTGCGACGGCGACGCGCTCGGCGTCGCTGCCAGTGCCGATCCGATCGGTGCGCTCGAGGCCGCGCTCAACGGCCTTGCCGGAGGCGAGGAGTTCAACCTGGACGACATCACGGCCGACGAACTGTCCGGTACGGGCGTCATCACCGATGCGGCGATCAACAACATGTCCGATCGCGATCAGAAAAGCTACGGCACCGAACTGCAGCTGACCTTGCGCGAGGACCTGTTCCGGCGCGGCAACCATTTCGTTGCCGGTTTCTCCTGGTTCAAGGGCGAGGCGTTGTTCAATTCGGTCACCGAGCTGTCCGACATCGACCCGGTCACCCGCAGCACCGCGGGCCTCGGCGTTGGCACCTTCGTCGACGAGGAGGCGACCAACGTGGCGACGTCGACCGAAACCTTGAGCCTGTATTTCCTGGACGCACTGGACGTCACCGAGCGTTTCACGTTCACCTTCGGTGGACGTTACAACAACACCAGTGTGCGCCTGCGCGACCGCTCCGGGGAACGGCCGGAGTTGAACGGCGATCACAGCTTCAGTCGTTTCAATCCGACCGTCGGTGGCACTTTCGATTTCACCGACGATACCAACGGCTACGCCAGTTACAGCGAATCCTCGCGCGCACCGGCTTCTGACCCCGGGAGGACAAGGTCGTGCATGGACTTCGCGTGGCGCGGCGTCGTAGCCTCGCGACCGTGAAGTGTCCGGGGCCCTCGAAGGGAGACGGCTCGCTCCGTTCCCGGTCGGAGCGTGCGGCGAGATTCGGGACAGGGCCGCTCCGTGCCGTGGTGGCGCTCGGA
>JAPOKK010000186.1 GCA_029977665.1 Pseudomonadota bacterium
GCCGCCGATCAGCTCGGGCAGCGCCGCGCCGAGGTGGTCGAGCACGCGCTCGGACGATTTGCGCGTGGCGTCCTTGCCGCCGGCGGCGACGATCGCTTCGAGGCAGCCGCGCGCGGCGGAGTCGAAGTCGGCCGGCAGTTCGCCGCGCATGATGCGCTCGAACTCGGCTGCCTCTGCCGGGTGTTTCTCGCGGTAGGTGGCAAGCAGGTCGTCCCAGGCACTCTCCGCGGCCGCGCCGCGCGGGCGCGCGTCCCAGGCTTCGTAGACGTAATCGGGGATTTCGAACGGCGCGAACGGCCAGCCGATGGCCTCGCGCGTCGCCGCGACCTCGTCGGCACCGAGTGCCGCGCCGTGGCAGGACTCGGTGCCGGCCTTGTTCGGCGAGCCCCAGCCGATCACCGTCTGGCAGCAGATCAGCGTGGGTTGGTCGGTGTTGGCCCGCGCACTTGCCAGTGCCGCCTGCACGGCCTCGGCGTCATGGCCGTCGACGCTCGGCATGACCTGCCAGCCGTAGGCTTCGAAGCGGGCCGCGGTGTCGTCGCCGAACCAGGCGTCGACCTCGCCGTCGATGGAGATGCCGTTGTCGTCGTAGATGACGATCAGCTTGCCGAGACCGAGCGTGCCGGCAAGCGAGCAGGCCTCGTGCGAGATGCCCTCCATGAGGCAGCCGTCACCGGCGAAGACGTACGTGTGGTGATCGACGATATCGAGTCCCGGGCGATTGAAGCGCGCCGCGAGGTGGGCCTCGGCGAGGGCCATGCCGACGGCGTTGGCGAGGCCCTGGCCGAGCGGGCCGGTGGTGGTCTCGACGCCGGGCGTATCGTGGTACTCGGGGTGACCGGGCGTCAGCGAACCGAGCTGGCGGAAGCGCTTGATCTCGTCCAGCGAAAGGTCGTAGCCGGACAGATGCAGCAGCGAATAGAGCAGCATCGACCCGTGACCGTTGGAGAGCACGAAGCGGTCGCGGTCGAACCAGTGGGGGTTGGCCGGATTGTGGCGCAGACAGTCGCGCCACAGGACTTCGGCGATGTCGGCCATGCCCATGGGCGCGCCGGGGTGGCCGGAATTGGCGGCCTGCACGGCGTCCATGCTCAGGGCACGGATGGCGTTGGCCAGCTCGCGTCGGGCGGCCGCGGTGGGCGCGTCTTGCCGCAGGGTCTGCGGATCGCTCATCGTCGTCTTCCTCGTCGGGTGAATGGGTATCAAGCCGTCTTCGCCGGACCGCGAGGGGGTGCCCGATCCGGCGGCGTACGGCGCTCTGGCGAGCACGGCAGGAGGCGCGGCGCCGCGCGGGCAGCGTCGTGCGGTTTCCCGCGATGCTCAATCGTCTCGATTACACTGCGCTCCTCGAAGTCCGCGTGCCCGGCCCGCGGCCACGCCTGCTCGCTCACCCGTGCGGAGCTTTCCCTGAATCGACGGTCCCGCTACGCCCCCGACGAGAAGCGCCGCGCGGGGCGGCATGCGGGTCGTGGGCGATCGCCAGGCGCCGCGTGCGAGTGGCGCCCGTGGTGTGCCTGGCCCGCGGGCGGTGGCCGCGCCGGGCCTGCCCGCGCGGTCCGCCCCGCGCGAATGCGCGCCGGGACAGTGATAAGGCGAGGGCATTCTACCCCGTTCAGGGAGTTGAAAAAACGTGCCGCGCTTGGGCTTGGGCCGGCAGGTCGGTGATAATCAGCCGGGTCGTGCCCGGGCTGGCCGGCATGCCGGCCGCGTGCAGCGCCTGCCGGCTGCGCCGGTCGTGCCGCGCGGCGCTCTCATCTCGTCCACCTGGAACCCCGGAACGCCGTATGCAAGACACCGCTCGGGCTGCGTCCCATCTCAGCTTCGAATTCTTTCCGCCGCGCACGCCGGCCGCCGTCGCGCGCCTCGAGCAAACCCGCGGTGCGCTCACCGCGCTCGGCCCGGAATACTTCTCGGTCACCTTCGGCGCTGGCGGCAGCACGCGCGACCTCACGCTCGAGACGGTGATCGCCCTGCGCGAGGCGACGGGCGTCGATAGTGCGCCGCACCTGTCGTGCATCGGCTTTCCGCTTGCCGAGCTGCGCGAGGTGCTCGCCCGTTACCGCGACCAGGGCATCCGGCGGCTGGTCGCGCTGCGCGGTGACATGCCCTCGGGCACGACCGGTTTCGGCGAACTGCGCTACGCCAACGAGCTGGTCGAATTCATCCGTGCCGAGACCGGCGATCATTTCCACATCTCGGTTGCGGCCTATCCCGAAGTGCATCCGCAGGCCGCCGGGGCACGGGCCGATCTCGCGCACTTCAAATGCAAGGTCGAGGCCGGCGCCGACGCCGCCATCACGCAGTACTTCTACAATGTCGACGCCTATTTCCGCTTCGTCGACGCCGCCCGCGACGCCGGCATCGACATCGACATCATCCCCGGCATCATGCCGGTGACGAACTTCACCAACCTGAAGCGCTTCTCGGACATGTGCGGTGCCGAGATCCCCCGCTGGATGATGAAGCGTCTGCAGGATTTCGGCGACGATAGAGCCTCAATTCAGGCATTTGGCATCGACATCACGACGGCCCTGTGTGACCGCCTGCTCGCTGGCGGCGCCCCGGGCCTGCATTTCTACACCATGAACCAGCACGAGGCGGCAGTTGCCGTGTGCGCCGCGCTCGGGCTCGGCCGGAGCCGGTGAGCGGCGCCCGTCCGGCGGCCAGGCTGCTGCTCGTCGACGACGACGAGCTGATCGTCGACGCGCTCAGCGTCGCGCTCGAGGACGAGTTCGATGTTCTCGCCGCCGGCACCCGCGCCGCGGCGCTCGAGCGGCTGCGCAGTGGTGGCGAGCCGCCGCCGCTGGCACTGGTCGACCTCGGCCTGCCGCCGGCACCGCATCGCCCGGACGAGGGTTTCGCCCTGATCAGCGACCTGTTCGCGTTCAACCCGCACATGAAAGTGCTGGTGCTCTCGGGTCAGACCGAGCGTGGCAACATCCAGCACGCGCTGACCCTCGGCGCGGTCGATTTCGTGCCCAAGCCGTGCGACACGGCCTTGTTGATCAGCCGCCTGCGCCACCAGCTCATGCTGATCGAGGCCGAAGTGCCGGCCGCGCGCACGCCGCGCACGCCGCATGACCTGCTCGCCGGCGAGAGCAGCGCCATGGCGACGCTGCGCGCGCTCATCGAGCAGTTCGCCGACACGCCGTTCCCGGTGCTCGTCGAAGGCGAGTCCGGCAGCGGCAAGGAACTCGTCGCCGAGTGTCTGCACGCGGCGAGCGCACGGCGCGAAGGGCCGCTGATGACGATCAACTGTGCGGCATTCCGCCCCGAGCTGCTCGAAGCGCAGCTCTTCGGACATGCGCGCGGCGCCTACACCGGCGCCGACAAGGCGCGCGCGGGCTTCTTCGAGGAGGCCGACCAGGGCACGCTGTTCCTCGACGAAGTCGGCGAGATGCCGCTCGACCTGCAGGCGAAGTTCCTGCGCGTGCTCGAGAACGGCGAGTACTACCGCCTCGGCGAGACGACGCGCCGCCACACCGGCGCGCGCATCGTCGCGGCGACCAACCGCGACCTGCGCGAGGCAGTGCGCGCCGGCAACTTCCGCGCCGACCTGTTCCATCGCCTCACCGTGCTGACCCTGAACGTCCCGCCGCTGCGCGAGCGCGGCGACGACTGGCGCCTGCTGCTCGACCAGTTCCAGCGCCAGTACGCCGAATCCATCAAGCCCTTCGAGCTGGCCGAGGAGGGCGGCGCCCTGCTCGCGAGCTACCCGTTTCCCGGCAACGTGCGCGAATTGCGCAACATCGTCATCCGGCTGGGCGCGAAGTATCCGGGCAGGCGCGTCGGTGTGGCGGAACTGCGGCCGGAACTCGAACTCGACTACACGCTGACCGCGACGGCCGGCGTGGCGGCGCCGGGCGACGCGGAGAGCCGCCTGCGCGCGCCGGGCTTCCGCCTCGATGCCGAACTCGAAGCCGTCGAGCGCACCTACGTCGAGACCGCGCTGCGCCTCGGCGCCGGCAACCTGAGCAAGGCCGCGCGCCTGCTCGGCATCAACCGCACGACCCTCTATGGCCGTCTCGCACGCCTCGGGCTCAGCGGCCACGGCGGCGACGAGACGGCGCCGTGAGCGTGTCCTTGCGCTGCCCGGCACGGGGCGCGGCCGATGTATGAGCGTCATTTCGGTTTCTCGCGGCCGCCGTTTCGCATCACGCCCGATCCGGAGCTGTTCTTTGCCGGCGGCAACCGCGGCGCCGTGCTCGAGGCGCTGGTCTACGCGGTCACCCGCGGCGAGGGCATCGTCAAGGTGGTCGGCGAGGTCGGCAGTGGCAAGACCATGCTCTGCCGCATGCTCGAGCAGGCCCTGCCCGACACCTGCAGCATCGTCTACCTGGCCAATCCGAACCTGAGCCCGGCCGAGGTCCTGCATGCGATCGCCTTCGAGCTCAAGCTGCCGCTGAGCACCGCGGCGAGCCGACTGGAAGTGATGCAGGCGCTGCAGGAATACCTGCTCGCGCGCCACGCCGAGAACCGCCGCGTGGTGATGTTCGTCGAGGAAGCGCAGGCGATGCCGCTGGAGACGCTCGAAGAGATGCGCCTGCTGTCGAATCTCGAGACGACGCGCGAGAAGCTGCTGCAGATCGTCCTGTTCGGCCAGCCGGAACTCGACGAGAAGCTCGATAACCAGGCCATCCGCCAGCTGCGCGAGCGCGTCACCCACAGCTTCGAACTCGAGCCGTTCGGGGCGGCGGAGATCGCGCCCTACCTCGAGGCACGGCTGCGTGCCTGCGGCTATCGCGGCCACAGCCTGTTCGAGCGCAGCGCAGTACGCGAACTCGCGCGGCAGTCGCGCGGCCTGTTGCGGCGCATCAACGTGCTTGCGGACAAGGCGCTGCTGGCGGCGTTCGCCGGGCAGGACCGCGGCGTCACCGCTGCCCACGTGCGCCGCGCGGCGCGCGATGCCGAGTTCGCGCGCGAGTCGCGGCGACCGGCTGGTCGGCACCGACTCGCGCTTGCCGGCGTGCTGCTGGCGGCACTGCTGGGCGTGATCGCGCTCGGTACGTGGCTCATAGCGGAGCGGGAAATCCTCCCGCCGATGCCGTCGGTGTCTGCGCCGCCCGCCGCGCCGGCGGCGGCGGCGCCCGAACCGGCTATGCTCGATGACGACGTGGCGGAGGATGCTGCGCGCGAGCCGCTCGCCGCGGCGCCACTCACGGTGCCGCGCGTGATGCCGCGCGTGATGCCGGCGAGCGGGCTCGTCGGCCATGAGCACCTCGCGCCGCGGCTGCCGCCACCCCCTCGCTCCCCGCAGCAATGAGAGGGGATATTTCTTAAGTATTAGTTAGTTGTATTAAATAGCTGATGTGTTATCTTCATTCTTTGAGGCCGTCCCTCTCCTCATCATCGCGGGCTTGACCAGCACATGAAGTCATCAGCATTCTGCGGCGCACTCCTGCTCGTCCTCGCGGCCGGATGCGGCGAGGTGCGCCCCGGGCCGCCGCCAACGCCGAGCGGGCATCTCGTCGACGAACGGCCGGCGCCGGAGACGTCGATTCCGGACATCGTGCAGCAGGTGCCGTTCGTGCCGCCACCGCAAGCGGTGCCCGAGAGCGAGCGCTACACCGTCGTGGTCAACGACGTTCCCGTGCGCGAATTGCTCTTCGCGCTCGCGCGCGATGCCGAGCTCAACATCGACATCGGCGGCGATGTCGACGGCCGCGTCACGCTCAACGCCATCGAGCAGACCCTGCCGCAGATCCTCGAACGCATCGCGCGCCAGGTCGAGCTGCGCTACGAGTTCGACGACCAGAGCATCGTCATCGGCCCCGACACGCCCTACCTGCGCACCTACGAAGTCGGTTACGTCAATCTCTCGCGCGATGCCGACACCACCGTCAACGTGGCCACGCGCGTGGCCACCACCGGCAGCGGCAGCGTCGACGCCTCCGGCAGCGGTGGCGGCTCGCGTGGCGGTGCGGGCGGTGGTGCCGGCGGCGCCGGCGGCGGCGACAACTCGTCCGGGACGCGTCTGAGTTCGCGCACCTACAACCGCTTCTGGGAGACCCTCGAGGGCAACATCCTCGCCATCCTCGGCCAGACGGATACGCGCGGCAACCGCGTGTCCGACCGCGTGATCATCAACGCCGAGGCGGGCATGGTCTCGGTTCGCGCCAACAGTCGCGAGCACGAGCAGATCGAGGACTTCATCGACAAGGTCCTGGTCAACGCGCGCCGCCAGGTGATGATCGAGGCGACCATCGTCGAGGTCTCGCTGAACGATCAATACCAGGCCGGCGTCGACTGGGCGCTGTTTCTCGATAGCGGCGCGGCCGGCTTCACGGTCGACCAGAATCTGCTCGGCCAGGTCAGCGACGGCGTGATCGACAACGCAGTGTCCAACTTCACGCTCGGCTATTTCGATCCCAACGTCGGTGACAACGTGCTCGACGCGAGCGTGCGCCTGCTGCGCGAGTTCGGCGACGCACGCGTGCTGTCGAGCCCGCGGCTGATGGTGCTGAACAACCAGACCGCGATCCTCAAGGTGGTCGAGGAGCTGGTCTACTTCACCATCGAAGTGACCAACCGGGATTCGACGCCGACGCAGCAGGGCAGTCTCGCCGTCGAGACCGAGATCCATTCCGTGCCGGTCGGCCTGGTGATGGCGGTGACGCCGCAGATCTCGGCCAATGACGAGGTCACGCTGACGGTGCGCCCGAGCGTCTCGCAGAAGATCGGCGATGCCATCGATCCCGGCCCGCGCCTCGCCGTGGAGCTGCGCGGCGTCGGCGGCGGCGAAGACATCACCAACGCCGTGCCCATCATCCGCGTGCGCGAGATGGAATCGGTGCTGAAACTCATCGACGGTCAGATCGGCGTGCTCGGCGGCCTCATGCAGGATGACATGCGCACCGGCAACCGCCAGGTCCCCGGGCTGGCCAGGGTGCCGGTGCTCGGCGACCTGTTGTTCAATACCGAAGAGCTGGCCAGCACCAAGACCGAACTGGTGATCTTCCTGCGTCCGGTGGTGATCGAGAACCCGAGTATCGCGACCGATCTCGCCGACTACCGGCAGTTCCTCGGCACCGAGGAGATGCCGCCGCGCCTGGGTGCCAATCCCGCCCCGGTGCCATGAGGCCGCGCCGCGCCGCGCCCGCACGCCCATGAGCCTGCTGATGGATGCCCTGCGACGGGCAGAGCACGAGAAGCAGCGCCGCGAGCAGCGTGAGAGCGAGGCCGCCGCAGCGGCACCGCCTGCCGCGCCGCCGGACCCGCGCTTCGCCGGCCCCGACGACGAAACCACGCAGATCGAAGCCGATGCGCTGGCCGACGCCAGCGACGCCAGTGACGCTTTCGAGCGCCGCCTGCACGAGCTCGACGACAGCCGCGCGTTGACGCTGGACGACGCCGGCGACGACAGCAGCGCCTTCGACCTCGCGCGCCCTGGCGATGCCGCCGGCGCGACCGGCAGCGGCCTCGCCCTCGAGCCACTGGAGGGCGAGGGCCCGGTCGGTGGTCCGGCAGACACTCACAACGACGCGGCCGCGGGTGCGGGCACGGACGACTTCGACGACGGCGATTTCATCGAGACCCTGCCGCCGATCGCTTCGCGCGCGCCGCCCGCCTACACCGGCACCGCCGCGGCCGGCGCGACCGCGACGTTCGGCAGCACCACGTTCGGCGTGCGCGAGCGCGACGAGCAGACCGGCACGCTGCCGTCGTCGCGCGCGCGGAGTAACGACCTCGACGACTACTTCGATCGTTCGCAGTCGATGGAAGTCCCGCGCGGGCCGTCCGGCGGCGTCTCCGATCACACGCTCGAGGACGTTGCCGCGCATACCGTGGTCGGCGCCCACACGGTCTTCGAAGCGAGCCGCCGACCGCGCGCGAACCGCCTCGTGCAGGGCATCGCGGCGCTTGCCATCGTGACCGTACTCGGCATCGGTGGGGTCGCGCTGTTCTACGCACGCCACCGCAGCGAGGCGCCGTCCCTGCCTTCGCCACTGGTCGCGAACGGGGTCGAGCGGGCGCCGTCGCGCGAGCTGCCGGTGGTATCACTCGGCGCACGTCCGGCCCCACGCGACGGCGCCGCCCTGCCACGCGTCGAGACGCGGCCCGACACGGTCCTGCCGAGCAGCGCGCCGACGCCCACCGAGGACGGGGCAACGGCCGGGTTGGTGACCGCGCCCGCGGCGGCGACGGAAGCCTCACCGCAGTCGCCAGCGGAAACGCCGCCGGCTTCGTCGCCGGCCCCTCTACCGCGGCCGTCGACAGCTGCCGCACCGGCGGCTGCGCCACCGGCACCCGCCGTCGCC
>JAPOKK010000365.1 GCA_029977665.1 Pseudomonadota bacterium
ATTCTTGACGTAGGGATAGGAACCGTCGCCCGCCTGCTCACGCAGCCATACCTCGCGCGCCGGCATCGGTGCGCCGGTCTTGCCATCGACCACCTGGATCGCGAGCTTGCCGACGTGCCAGCCATACCAGGCGGCTTCCGTGATCGGGTCGGTTTCGAGCCAGTGGGCGAACGGCCTCGCCTTCAGGACATAGGTTCTGCCCTGGCCGAGCCCTTCGAGTTCGAAGCGCGCGACGCCGGACGCGTCCGTGTCCTGCGCGGTGCGCCACTGTTGCGTGCCGTCCGCCAATGTCTCGTACGCCGCGATTCGAACGCCGGCCATGCCGTTGCCCGAGGCATGGTCAATCAGTTCGACCGGCAGTTCGGCCGCGTGGGTGGCACCGATCAGCAGAAAGGAAAGAAGCAATAAACAGAGTCGACGAGCGGCGCCCGGTGCGCGCCGCGATGACCGAGCCTGTGTGGTCGGTGACTGGAAGTGCTGCATTCGACTCTCGGTGGTTCATGCCGTGCGGGGAGATGGCAGCGGCCGGCGGCCACGCTTTTTAACACTTGTGATCGCGTAAAAAGATGAACGCGCGTCTAGATGCGAAGCACTTCACAGAGATGATGACGAGGGGCTCGGTGGCGCTTTCGATGACATCACCCGGATGAGGGGCATCGCATGCGCGGCCGTCGCGATCCGGGTGCTATCGCGAGTGCAGGTTCAAGCCGCTCCGCCGGGATATCCGCCTGTGCTGGCCGTGTCGTCCCCCGCCTCCTCCAGCGCCCGCTTGAGGAAGTTCTTCGCCTTGCGCCGCGCGCGCGTCATGGCTTTCTTGTGGAGCTGCTCGGAGGTCTCGGCCTTGATGCCGGCGAAGTCGATCTTGCCAGCGCCGAAGAGACCGGCGTTGAGACGTTCGAGCACCATGTCGTAGACGAGTTCGGCGGTGATGACGTCGGCCTGGCCGGCGAAGCCGTAGACCAGGGCGGTGTCGCAGACAGCGTTGACGAGACGCGGTACGCCGGCGCACTGGTAGTGGATGAAACGGCAGGCGGCCGGGCTGAAGATACCGGGGCGGCCGCCGGCGGTCTCGAGGCGGTTGTCGATGTAGCGCGCGGTCTCCTCGACGCCGAGCGGTCCGAGGTGGTAGTCGACCGCGATGCGTTCGACGAACTGCACCAGGCGCGGGCTGCGCAGTGTCTCGCGCAGCTCGGGCTGGCCGACCAGCACGAGCTGCAGGAGCTGGTGCTTGTCGGCATTGATGTTGCTGAGCAGGCGCAGCTCTTCGAGCGTGGCGTCGTCGAGATTCTGCGCTTCGTCGACGATGAGCACGGTGCGCTTGCCGGCGCCGTACTGCTCGATGAGGAAGGCCGCGAAGCGGTCGTAGAGCACGGCCTTGCTGTCGGAATCGGAGGCGAGGTCGAAGGCCACGGCGACCCATTGCATGAGGTTGCCGAAGGACTGGTGCGTATTCGAGATGAGCCCGACGACGACGTCCTCTTCGACTTCGTTCAAGAGCTGGCGCAGCAGGGTGGTCTTGCCGGCGCCGATCTCGCCGGTCAGCACGGTGATACCGGCGCGGTTCAGCAGGCCGTAGCGCAGCATGCTCAAGCCCGTCGAATGCTTCTCGCCGAGGTAGAGGAATTCCGGATCGGGCGTGAGTGAGAACGGTTTCTCGCGGAATCCGTAGAAGCTCTCGTACATGGGGGCGCTGGCGTCCTGGTCTGTCTGGATAATGAGATGGTGGGCTGTGCGTCTCGGCCGCGGCTGCCTGCGGTATGCGCGCCCGGGTCATAGCCGCCTCGGTTCGAACACGCTGCGGCAGGTCGGGCTGGCCGCTTCACGTCGAGCCTGCTTCGCGCGATGCGCCGGCTTCGTCCGAGGCTGCCGGCGCGCGCAGCACACGGTTACACCTTGCTTATGTCGACCCGGCGTGCCGATCCTTGTGCCGCGGAGGCAGGGTGCCATTCCGTTTTTCCCGTTCGCGGAAAAAAAGACCAGGCGCCTACGGGGCGCGCGCGTTTCCGTGCGTGCATTGTCACCAATGCGGCCGCGCAGGCCAATCGCCGCTTGGCAACGCACTGGGCGGCCGGAACTCACCCGGTTCAATAAGGTCTTGTAAGTCATTAGAATCCCCCGGACCCTGCCGGCCCCGAGGCGCGCTCTGGCCGGCCTTTCCCGCACAACCGGACTCGACGTGGATACCGCGACTTCTATTCGTGACTCGATCTTTCGCCTGCGTGATTTCGTCGCCGAACGCATCATCGGCCAGGACCATCTCGTCGAACGCCTGCTGGTCGCCTTGCTGGCCGATGGCCACCTGCTCGTGGAAGGCGCGCCGGGGCTCGCCAAGACGCGCGCGATCAAGGTGCTCGGCGAGGGCATCGAGGGCGATTTCCACCGCGTGCAGTTCACCCCGGACCTGCTCCCGGCCGACCTGACCGGCACCGAGATCTATCGCCCACAGGACGGTAGCTTCACGTTCCAGCAGGGCCCGCTGTTCCACAACCTGGTACTCGCCGACGAGGTCAACCGCGCGCCGGCCAAGGTGCAATCGGCGCTGCTCGAGGCGATGGCCGAGCGCCAGATCACGATCGGTCGGGTCTCCTACCCGCTGCCAGCCCTGTTCATGGTGATGGCGACGCAGAACCCGCTCGAGCAGGAAGGCACCTATCCGCTGCCCGAGGCGCAGCTCGATCGCTTCCTGCTGCACATCAACATCGGCTACCCCGACCACGCGGCGGAGAAGCGCATCCTGCACCTCGCGCGCAAGGAGGCGGCCGCCGAGGAAGCGAGCGGCGAGACGGCGCCAGCGCCCTCGCCCGTGCTCGACCAGGCCGGCATCTTCGCCGCGCGCCGCGCGATCCTCGAGATGTACATGAGCGAGGACGTCGAGAATTACCTGATGGAGATCGTCTTCGCGACGCGCGATCCGGAGGTCTACAGCCCGGATCTCGGCAGCTGGCTCGCCTACGGCGGCAGCCCGCGCGCGACACTCGCGCTCGACCGTGCGGCGCGCGCCCACGCCTGGCTGCGCGGCGAGGACTTCGTCGCACCGTCCGACCTGCAGGACGTCGCCCATGACGTGCTGCGCCATCGCATCATTCTCAAATACGAGGCCGCGGCCGACGGCATCACGCCGGATCGCTTCATCGACGAGCTGCTGGGCCGCATCCCGGTCCCGTGAGCGCGGTTGCCGAGCCGCAGCCGGTTCCCGGGCTCGAGCGCGTCGAGCCGCAGCTGCGCG
>JAPOKK010000179.1 GCA_029977665.1 Pseudomonadota bacterium
GAGCCTCGTGGGGCTTGAATTCGACTTCGATTCATGATCCTGCCCGCGCCCCGGGAGCCGTTCCCGCCGGGTACGCGACGCGACCCAGGCCGAAGCATACCCGATGATGCCGCGGTGCCCGCGGCATCACGCCATGCACGACCCGTGGACCGCGCCGGCATGCCATCGTTCCCTGCGCGTTCGCCCGCTACCAGGTACATCTTTTTCGCCGCGCGCCGATAGCCCAGCGAACGGGCCCCGCGGCGCGGCGGGCGGGCTTGCGCCGCGGCGGGTGCGGCGCTGGGGCATAATGAGGCGCGCCGGCCATGGCAGCCGGCGCCGGGGAGTGGAAAGGCGATGTGGAACCTGTTGCGGACGCGGGGATTCGGCGTGTTCCTGGTCCTCGTACTGGTCGATGTCGCGGTCGACGTCGCCAACAAGGTCGTGCTGCACGAGGTGTTGCGCGCGAGCACTCATGGCACCACGCGGATCGCGCTCAGCGTGCTGGTCGACGTGCTGCTCGTCGTGCCCTTCGTGCTCCTGCTTTCACCCGGTGGCCTGCTTGCCGATCGCTTCCCGCGCGTGCGCACGCTGCGCGCCAGTGCCTGGTTCGCGCTGCTCGCGACGCTCGCCCTGGCCCTGAGTTATCGTCACGGCGCGCCCGCCGGCGTGCTCGCGCTGACCGCGCTGCTGGCCGTGCAGAACGCGCTCTTCGCACCGCTCAAGTACGCGGCGATCCGTGACCTGGTGGGCGTGCGCCGGCTCGCACAGGCCAACGGCCTGGTGCAGGCGGCGACCGCGACGGGTTTCGCCGCCGGAATGCTCGGTGCGGTCGGCGTTCTCGGCACCATCACATTGCCGGCGCCCGGCGGCGGCATCGGCGCGGCGCTTGCCGCTGCGGCGCCGTTTGCCTGGGTCCTGGTTGGCGGATCGCTCGCGGCGCTGGCTGCGGCCTACCTGCTGCGGCCGGCCGCCGCGCCGGGAGCGGAACGCCGCTTCGACTGGCGCCGCTACCTGCGCGGTGCTTACCTGCGCGAGAACCTCGCCCTGACGCGCCGGCAGGAATCCGTCTACCTGTCCGTCATCGGCCTGGGCATCTTCTGGAGCATCGCGGTCGTCACCTTGTCGCTGCTGCCGGCGTTAGCGACGCCCGGCGGCGCGCTCGGCGACGCGTCACGCCTGCCGTGGCTCTTGAGCGCCTTCGCAGCCGGCAACGCCGCCGGTGCGTTGCTCGCCGGACGCGTATCGCGTGGCCACATCGAGACCGGTATCGTGCCCGTCGGCGCGTTCGGTGTCGCGCTCTCGCTCGCCGTGCTGCCGCTGCTCGACGGCATCGTGGCGCAAGCGCTGTGCCTGGCGGCGTTCGGCCTGCTCGGTGCCTTGTTCGTCGTGCCGCTGACCACGCTCATCCAGTACCACGGTGCCGACCACGAACGGGGGCGCGCCGTAGCGGCCGCCGGCTTCGTCAAGGCGGCGATGCTTGTCCTCGCGTTGCTGCTCGCCGGCCTCGCGGGGGCGGCCGGGCTGGGCGGCGACGCCATGCTCGGACTGCTGGCCCTGGGCGCGCTGGCGGGTGCGTTGTTCACCTGTTACAAGCTGCCCCAGGCGCTGGTGCGGATCCTCGTGACCGTCGTCGTTGCGCAGCGCTACCGCACCGAGATCATCGGCTTCGAGCGCCTGCCCGCGGCCGGCGGCGTGTTGCTGATCGGCAATCACATCTCGTGGATCGACTGGGCGCTGGTGCAGATGGCCTGTCCGCGACCGATCCGCTTCGTCATGTTCCGCGGCATCTACGAGCGCTGGTCCATGCTCAGGCCTTTGTTCGATTTCTTCGGCGTGATACCGATCAGCACCTCGGGCAGCCGTGACGCGCTGGCCCGGGTGCACGACCTGCTCGCCGCCGGCGAGGTCGTGTGCATGTTCCCCGAGGGCGCGATATCGCGCTCCGGCCACCTCGGCGAGTTCAAGCGCGGCTTCGAGACCGGCATCGCCGGTACCGACGCCGTGATCGTGCCGTTCTACCTGCGCGGCTTGTGGGGCAGTCGTTTCTCGCGCGCGAACATCCAGGTCCGCACGCTGCGCGAGCGCTTTGCACGCCGCGACCTCATCGTCGCATTCGGCCTCCCTCTGCCTGCCGATACGCCGGTCGAACCGGTCAAGCGCCGCGTGTTCGATCTCTCCATCGAATCCTGGCAGCGTTACAGCGACACCTTGCGCACGGTGCCGGAAGCCTGGTTCGAAACCGCGCGCCGCAAGCGCGGCCAGATGGTCATCGCCGATACCATGATGGGCGGGCTGTCGAGCTATCGTTTCATGACCGGCGTGTTCCTGTTCGCGCAGATGATCGAGCGCGAAGTGCCGGAGCAGAACGTCGGCCTGATGCTGCCGACGACCAACGCCGGGGCCATCGCGAACATGGCCGCGCTGGTGCGCGGCCGTACTGTCGTCAATCTCAATTACACCGCCAGCGTCGAAGCGACCCAGGCGGCGATTCGCAAGGCGGGCATCCGCCACGTGCTGACCTCGGCGCGGTTCCTCGAGCGCCTGCGCGGTCGCGGCATCGATCCGGAGGCCTTGCTCGCCGGCACCGAGATCCTGCGCATGGAGGAACTCGGCGCCACGCTCTCGCGCGCAGAGCGCCTCGGTATGCTGCTGCGAGTGATACTGATGCCGGCGTTCGTGCTACGCCGCCGTTACTTCAAGACGGTCGCCCTCGACGCGCCGGCAGCGATCATGTTCTCGAGCGGCAGTGAGGGCCAGCCCAAGGGCGTAGTGCTCTCGCATCGCAATTTCATGGCCAACCTCAAGCAGATCTACGACGTGTTGAACACCGAGGACGATGACGTCGTCATGGCCACGCTGCCGCAGTTCCATGCCTTCGGCCTGACGGTGACGACGTTCATGCCGTTGGTCGAGGGTGTACCCGTGGTCTGTCACCCCGATCCGACCGATGCGGTCAACGTGGCCAAGGCAATCGCCTCCTACCGCGCAACACTGATGTTCGGCACGTCCACCTTCCTGCGCCTGTACGCAAAGAATCCGCGCGTGCATCCGCTCATGTTGTCGTCGATTCGCATCGTCGTGGCGGGGGCCGAGAAGCTCTCGCAGGATGTGCGCGAGGCATTCAAGCTCAAGTTCACGCGCGAGATTTACGAAGGCTACGGCGCGACGGAGACCACGCCGGTCGCGAGTACCAACATCCCCGACCGCATCGACACGACTTACTGGACGGTACAGATCGGCAACAAGCCCGGCACGGTCGGCATGCCGCTGCCCGGCACGAGCTTCCGCATCGTCGATCCCGAGACGCTGGAGGAGCTGCCGACCGGCAGCGACGGCCTGATCCTGATCGGCGGTGCGCAGGTCATGCTCGGTTATCTCGACGACCCGGAACGAACCGCCGAGGTCATCGTCGAACTCGACGGTGCGCGCTGGTACAAGACCGGCGACAAGGGACATGTCGATGCCGACGGGTTTCTGCGCATCGTCGACCGCTACTCGCGCTTCGCCAAGCTCGGCGGCGAGATGGTCAGCCTGACCGCGGTCGAGGACCATGTGCGCCGCGCGCTCGGTGAAGCTGACTGCGAGATGGTCGCGGTGAACCTGCCGGACGGCAAGAAGGGCGAGCAGATCGTGCTGCTCATGATGGGCGAGGACATCGATCCCGACGCCGTGCGCAAGGTACTCGTCGAGCGCGGCATGCATCCCCTGATGCTGCCGGCGTCGATTCACCGCGTCGCCGAGGTGCCCAAGCTCGGCAGCGGCAAGACCGATTTCGCGGCCTCGCGGCGGCTCGCCATCGAGGTCGTGGGGCCGGCTTCGGACACCGCCCCGGCACGATCCGGTCAGCCGGCCCCGGGCGGCTAGGCCTGCGGCGGGGTGCTGCGCCGACGCTACGCCGCGCGGCGTGTGATCAGACCGGGAAGGAGATGTGTTTCTGCGAGAACTCGAGGCGCGAGGCCTCGGCCTCGCTCTCGAGAAACTCGAGTGCCGCCTGCTCCTCGACTGCCGCCAGCAGCGCGAATTCGCGCGGACCGCCGCGAAACAGCAGGTGTCCCGGGTTGGCGCGGTCGGGCGAGGCCTGCTGGCGCGCGACTTCGAGCGCGAAATCAAGGCGCTGCGCCGACGGCGCGAAGGCCAGCACCATGGCAAGTTCGTCCATCGCGCGGACCCGCTGCGAGAACACGCGAAACAGCTGCAGGCAGTGTTCGGGGTTGGTGCGCAGTTGCGATTGGAAGGTCTCGCGGTCGAGCGTCATCAGCTCGCTGTCGGTCACGGCTACGGCCGACGCCGAACGGGGTTGCCAATCGATCAGGGCCAGTTCGCCGAACAGCTCGCCGCGCTTGAGGTGGGTCAGGGTCAGCTCCTCGCCCGTTTCGTGCTGGCGCGCGATGCGCACCTCGCCCGAGTCGACGACGAAGGCATGTTCGCCGATGTCGCCTTCCAGAAAGACCGTCTCGCCGGCGCGGTAGACCATGCGCTCGAAGCTGTCCTGGAAGGCGCTGAGGGCCGTGTCCTGCAAGCCGGCGAAGGCCCAGTCGACGAAATCCTCGGTGGTGCCGACCAGCGGAATGATGTGGTTGCCGATTTCCTCGACCCAGATCTTCTCGCTCAACTGGGTGAAGCCGAGCCGGCGGTACATGCCGGCGGTCTCGTAGTTGACGGCGACGAGGATATGCGTCGCGCCGTAGCGATGGCACACGGTCGCTGCCATGCGGAACATGGCGCGAATGACGTCGCGGCGGCGGCGCCACGGCCCGCGAATGGCAAGCATGCCGGCGCTGCCGAACTCGACCGGGGCAGGCCCGGCCTTGCTGCCGTTGCCGCGCTTGCTGACCGGGATTTCGCCGGCGCGGGCCTGCGCGCGACACGTGCTGAAATCGAACAGCTCGTCGCACGGCATGCCGAGGTCGCTGTCCTTGAGCAGGCGCATCGCCGCGATGGGCTGTTCGTCCTCATAGGCGACGACGTGGTAGGCACTCGGAAAAGCATCGAAACGATCAACCAGGCGGTGGCCGTGCAGCGCCTCACCGCCGAATTTGCCGTCTTCCATGACGAACACTTCATGGCGCAGCCACAGCGCGTCGTCGATTTCCTTGGCGGTCTTGGCTAGCTTGATGTGGATCGGCATGGGCTCTGGTCCGGGTGCTTGCAAGCAATGATGATGGATACGGGCGGCGCCCACCGTCGCGGTGCCGCGTCCGTGCGATCGATTCAATTCTAGCAGTCCGGGTCGCGTCTCTTCTGAGCACTATGCCCATGACACGCCACCTGAGCGGCGCGAGTGGAACTCCGAACACGTGACTGCACCGCTCATCGGCCGCATTGCCGGTCGTTAGGTGATGTTCATAAAACGGGTCCGAACCGCGCTTCTCGAACGGCGGACGCCGTGCCCCCCGGGCGTGCGCGTCAACCTTTCCGGAGCTTCCTGTGCCGCGTTACCTGGTCAGCGAGTCGAGCAATGCACGGGCCGCGTCTTTTTCCGGGAAGTCGTAATCGAGCAGGTAGCGCAGGCCGGCGACAACGGTCTGCCGTGCACTGGCAACGTCTGCTGCCGCGCGCAGTTCGGCAAATCGCCTGCTGGCATGTTCGGCGAGCATGGCACGCCCTTCACGGCTCTTGCCCGAGTCCTCCAGCAACGTGCCGTAGGTGTGCAGCACCGCCCAGTTGTCGGGCGCCGCTTCGTAGGCCCGTTTCGCCAACGCCAGTGCTCCGGCCGGGTTTTCTTCGCGCGTGAACCAGGCCAGGTTGTTGAGCGCGCTGACGTGGTTGGGATCGAGTCGCAGCAGCGCCTGATAGGTCGCCAGCCCGTCCTCGATGAGGCCCAGCAGCATTTGCTTCTCGGCGCGGAATTCGAGCGCGCGCCGATCTTCGGGGTGTTCCTCGAGCCAGTCGTCGATGACGGCCAGGGCAGCTTCGCCGTCGCCGTCGAGCAGGTGCGCGTCGGCCAGCTTGAGGCGCATGCCGAGATCGTCCGGGGCGTCTGCCACGGCCGCTTCCAGCAGACCGATTGCCTTCGGGTATTGCGCTCCCGCCACGGCGAGATCTGCCTGCAGTGCCTTCACAGCCGGCATGTTCGGGTAATCCTCGAACAGTCTGGCGAGCTGGCTTTCGGCCGCCTCGAGATTGCGCCGGTTCAGTTCGAGTCGCGCCATTGCCAGGCGCGCCGGGTAATAGTCCGGATTGATGTCGAGCGCCTTGCGCAACGCTGCCGCCGCTTGTTCTGCCTCGCCGTTCAGGCCGTGTGCCCGCGCGAGCGAGAAGGTTACGCTGACGTCGCCGGGCAGTGCCTCCGCTGCTGCCGTCAGCGCCGAGACCGCGTCCCCGAAGCGACCGGTTTCCAGGTAGGCGTGGCCGAGCAGCGAAAGAACCAGGGGGTGGTCGGGGTAACGGGCGCGCACCGCGGTCAGGTGCTCGATGGCGGGTGTGTAGTCACCCTGACGGATCAGCGCCTGCGCCATCGCAAGGTTGGCGGCAGGATGTTGCGGTGCGATTTCCAGCGCCACCTCCAGGTGAACACGGGCAGCCTCGACGTCGTTCTCGCGCAACGCGGCGTCCGCGGCGAGCAGTCGCAGCCGCAGATCGCGGGGGTGTGCGGTGATGACACGTTCGAGGTGGACTTTTGCCGCATCGATCTCGAGCGCGTTCAGCTCGGAGAGCACCAGGTTGTAGACTGCCGGCAGGTAGTCGGCATCGAGTTCCATGGCGTGTGCGAACGCCTCTTTGGCCGCGTCGTTGCGCCCCTCGCGCAGCTTGACCAGGCCGTCCAGGTTATGCGCGAGCGGTGCATCGGGAGCCTCGGCGAGCAGACGATCGACTTCCGTCCGCGCCTCATCGATACGATCGGCGGCGAGCAGCGCGCCGACGCTGCCTTCTGCGCCGGCGGCATCGTCGAGCTTCGCCACTTGGTCGAACAGGGCCAGGCTCTCGTCGACGCGGCCGGCCGCGAGCAGGCCCTGGCTGAGCTCGAGCAGTAACGGCGCGGAGTCGCCTTTCAGGTCGATAACCTGCTGTAGGTAGCCGATGCCCTCCTCGGCGCGGCCCTCTGCCAGGGTCAGCTTGCCGAGCAGTTCGAGTACCTCAGGGTTGAGCGGATCGTGTGCGAGAAATCCCTGCAACACCTTCTCCGCGCCGGGTGCGTCGCCGATTTCCAGGTGCGCGAGTGCGAGGTGGTAGTTGACGTCGGGTGATTCCGGAAAGGCCTCGCGCGCGATCGCGAGTTTCTGCAGGGCCTGCTCCGGCTTGTCGAGGGCCAGCGCGGTGACACCGTCGTAGTAGTTGACGCTGCGCAGCAGGGCGCGCGCCGGCTCGTTGATCTTGACGAAATGCGCCGCGGCCTGGGCAAATTCGCGTTTGCCGAACGCGAGCAGGCCAGCGGCGAACTGCGCGCGCGGATCGTCAGATGCCTGCGCGAGTACGGCCTCGACGACCGGCTCGGCACCCGCGTAGTCGCCCTTTTCGATCAGCAGCAGGGCCAGGCGATAGCGTTCCGGCACCGCGATGTACAGGTTGGGAATGGCCTTGCCGAGTGCCGCGATGGCGGCCTCCTTGTCGCCCTGGGCTTCGTGGAAGCGGGCCAGCACGCTCCACGCGCGGCCGTTGTCCGGGGCGTCCGCGAGCAGCGCTTCGAGCGCCGCGAGCGCGCCGGCAACGTCACTCGCGGCGGCTTCGAGGCGTGCTGCGGCCATGCGCACCGGCACGGCGTCGGGGGCGATCGCACGCGCCGCTTCGAGGGCCGCGAGTGCGCTTTCGCGATCGTCGCGCTCGAGATGGGCCTCGGCTTGCAATGCCAGCACTTCCGCGCGCGCCGCGCCCGCTTCGGCGGGCGGCTCGACGGCGAGCAGCTCGTCGTACTTGCCGGCGAGGAACAGGGCACGGGCGCGAAGCAGGCCGGTCTCGTCGGCCGACGCGCCCAGCGCGCGCGCCTTGTCGACCTCCTTCTCGGCGTTGGCCGCGTTCATCATCTTGAGGTGCAGGCGCGCGAGCGCGAGGCGCAACTCGGCATTCTCCGGCGCCGCCTGCGCCGCCGAGCGCAGGTCAACGAGGCTGCGTGCGAGCTCCTGCGGAGTTTCGGCCTCGCGCGCGCCGGCAATGGCCTCCTGCGGACTCGTGCCCGCTTCGCCGCCCCCACCGGCCAGTCCCGCCAGCAGGGTCACGATTAATATGGGCGCTCGCAACAGCGCTTCCGCGCTGCGAGAGACCCATGGGCAGGCCGGGAAAGCGAATCGCATCTTGTCGTCTCCATGATTGCCGGGGCCGAGGTGGGGCGGCGAGATCGGGCGTCCGGTCAGTCTCCATAGCGACCGTCCGCGGCAAAGCCGCACCGCGTGCTGCGCCGGGCTCGATCTGCACCCGCCGCGACGCGGCGGGCAGCGCGCGCAGAGATTAGCATGGGGGCGGCGGTGCCATGCGGGGATAGGCGGCGCCTCTCACTCTATAATGCGAATCGCCCGACAGTCGCTGGGGAACCGTTCCCGGCGGCTGCCCAATTGGCCGACGCAGCGCCGCTGTCAATGGATTTGACAGCCTGCCGCGGAGCTTAGAAATTTACGTAACGCTCTGTTTTATTGGCAAATCCGGGGCTCCAGGGTGCATGCCGCAAAAGCCCTCGCCGAATTGGCCGGGAAAGCATGTCCATAAGCTTTACAAAATGGCCGGCGATGAACGGCACTCAATCCGGGGTACCGTCGCAAGCACCTGTTTCGCAAGCGCAAAGGATTGCTGGCAC
>JAPOKK010000419.1 GCA_029977665.1 Pseudomonadota bacterium
AGGCGACGGTTCACGGCGCCGACTGCAAGCAGCATCGGAATGGCGGCGCGGTCGGGACCGACGTTGCGGTCGGAAAGGATGATGATCTTGGCGTTCTGGTCCTCCACCGCGGCGCAGGCGTTGCCGGCGAGTTCGGTGACGGCGTGTTCGAGGGCGTTGGGGCCGTCGGCGGCATTGAAGGTCGCGTCGAGGCGCACCACGCGGTTCTGCAGGAACGACACGTCCGACAGCGCGGCGACCTCGTGGTTGAAGAGGATCGGCGAATCGAGCTCCACGTAGCCGCTGGTGCGCGGCAGTTCCTCGAAGAGGCCGAGCCGGCCGCCGAGATACATGGTCAGCGACATGACCGACTTCTCGCGAATGGAGTCGATCGGCGGGTTGGTGACCTGCGCGAAGAGCTGCTTGAAATAGGTGTAGAGCAGGCGCGGGCGGCGCGAGAGCACGGCGAGCGGGGTGTCGTCACCCATCGACGCGGTGGGCTCGGCGCCCTCCGCGAGCGGCGTGAGAATCATTTCGCGCTCGTCGAGATCATAGCCAAACGCGAGCTGCGGCGCGAGCGGGACCTCGCCAACGGCGGGCGCGTCCGCGGGCGCGGCGGCAAACTTGTGCAGGGTGACGAGGGGATCTTCGCACCACTGGCCGAAGCGCGGCTCGCTGGTTAGGCGGTTCTTGATGTCCTCGTCGGCGAGAAATTTGTGGTCGACGAGATCGAGTGCGATCATGCGGCCCGGGCCGAGGCGGCCATTGGTGACGACCTTGCCGGGCCAATCGTGCACGAGGCCGGCCTCGCTCGCGAGGAGGACGTAGCCGTCGTCAAAGACCTTGTAGCGCGCGGGGCGCAGGCCGTTGCGATCGAGCGCGGCGCCGACCACGCGGCCGTTGGTAAACACCACGGCGGCGGGACCATCCCACGGCTCCAGCATGCAGGAGTGATAGCGGTAGAACGCGCGCTGGCTCGCGCTGAGCGACGCATCCTGCTCCCAAGCCGGCGGCATCATGATCGTGCAAGCCTGCACGGGGTCGCGACCGCTGACGGTGAGAAGCTGCAGGGCGTTGTCGAAGGACGCCGAGTCGCTCATGTCCGGCTGCACCAGCGGCTGGAGGTCGGCGAAACGCTCGCCCCACACGCCGTGCGCGGCGCTGCGCTCGCGGGCGCGCATCAGGTTGCGGTTGCCGCGGATGGTGTTGATCTCGCCGTTGTGCGCCATCATCCGGAACGGGTGCGCGAGGTGCCACGTCGGGAACGTGTTCGTCGAGTAGCGTTGGTGGAAGATCGCGAGTGCGGACGTGAACTTCGGCGACTTCAGGTCGACAAAATACTTACGGACCTGCGGGGCGTTGAAGAGGCCCTTGTAGACGATGGTGCGCGAGGAGAAGGAGCAGATGTAGAAGCCGTCGAGGTTGAGCTCACCGGCACGGCGCTCGGCGACCTTTTGCGCGAGGAAGAGCTTTCGCTCGAACTCGTCGTCGGTGGTCTCGTCCTCTTTGCGGGAAACAAGGGCCTGCAGGATCAGCGGCTGCGTTTCGAGCGCCTTGCGGCCGAGACAGGTGGAGTCGACCGGCACCTCGCGCCACGCGAGGAACACAAGGCCCTCGGCCTTCACGGCCTGCTCGATGATCTTCTTGCCGGCCACCTGGGCGGACTCGTCTTCCTTCGGGAGGAAAATCATGCCGACGCCGAGGTCGCTGTCGCGCAGGAGGTGCTTCTTCTTCTTCTGAAGAAATTCGCGGAATAGCTCGACGGGGATCTGCGTGAGCAGGCCGGCGCCGTCACCGGTGACCGCGTCGGCGTCGATGGCGCCACGATGCGCGAGGGAGCGGAGGGCAGCGAGGGCACGCTCGACCAAGTCATGGCTGCGTTCGCCGGAAAGCTTGGCGATGAAACCGACGCCGCAGGCATCGTGTTCCTGATCCG
>JAPOKK010000253.1 GCA_029977665.1 Pseudomonadota bacterium
CGATACCCGGAAGCACGAACGGCTTGCCGACGACGTAATCGGCGCTGGCGATGTTGGTCGCGACGACGTCGAGGCCGGTGAGTCGGTCGAGATCGTCGTAATCGAGATCGGGCAGTTCGACCGCCGGCACCGCTTCGCGGACGTAGGTCAGCAGGTCTTCGACCGACTTCATCGGGCGGCGGATGGCCGAACGCAGCCGGAAGCCGATTTCGAGTTCGACCATCGGGCGGGCAAAGCCCGCCAGGTCGATGACGGCACCGTCCTGGTGCTCGCCGTCGGCAAAGAGTACCCCGGAGACGGGACCATCGAGTCCGAAGCGTGCGCGCGATGGCGCTGCCGTGAAGCCCGCCTTGTAACCGCCGACGGCGCGCTCGATGCGTTCGGCCGCGACGAGGGCTTCCTGGATCGCGTAGGCCAAGTCGAGATCGAGGTCGGAAACCAGCTGCGAGAGGCGCGGCAAGGGTTCGCCGCGCGCCTGCTCGCGACGCAGCACGTCGGCCCAGCCATCGGCCCCGGCATCCTGGGCATGAACGACGATGCCGGCAGCGCTCAAAGCGACCAGCAGCACGATTTCGACGATACGCATCGATACTCCCCGTTGCGACAACCCTGGCACCGCGGCGCGCGGCGCCGACGGCGGAACAGTTCTCGTCCCCCGCCGCATCTGCGATCATGCCTGTTATGGCAATCGAGACTCAAACATCGCCCGCACTCTCGCCGCGCCTCGCGCGCTTCGCCACCAGCCTCGCGCCGGCAGCGATCCCCGAGGCCGTGCTCGTGCACGCGCGCCTTTGCATACTCGACAGCATCGGTATCGCGCTCGCCGCCCATGCCTATCCCTTCGGCCGCCGCGCGCTGGACGCCGCGCGGCGCCTCGGCGGCCCCGGCACGAACACCGTGATCGGCCTCGCTGACGGGCTGCCGCTGCGCGACGCCGCACTCGCCAACGGCACGCTGATCCACAGCCTCGATTTCGACGACACCCATGTCGCGTCGGTCGTGCACTGTTCGGCCAGCGCCTGGCCGGTCGCGTTCAATCTCGGCCAGGCACGCGGGGTCTCCGGTGCCGCCGCACTCGCCGCCTACGTGCTCGCCGTGGAGATAGACGCGCGCATCGGCGAGGTCGCGGGCGGCGGGCTGCAGAAGCGCGGCTTCCACCCGACCGGCATCGTCGGCGCCTTCGGCGCGGCAGCCGCGGCGGCGCGTCTGGAAGGCCTCGACGCCGCGCGCACCGCGCACGCCCTCGGTATCGTGTTGAGTTTCGCCAGCGGCAGCATGGCCTTCGTCGCCGACGGCGCCTGGACCAAGCGCCTGCATCCCGGCTGGGCCGCGCTCGCCGGCATCACCGCGGCGGCTTTCGCCGCGTCGGACTACGTCGGCCCCGGCGCGCCGCTGGAAGGCCGCTTCGGTCTCTACGACACGCTGCTCGGCACGGACCCGGCGCGCGAGCTGGCCGCGCTCGGCGCCGACCTCGGCGACGACTGGCGCACCTTGGGCGTCGCCTTCAAACCCTATCCGGCCTGCCATTTCAATCACGCGTTCGCAGAGTGTGCGCTGGCCCTGCGCGACGCCGGCCTGCAGGCCTGTGACGTGGCGCGGATCACGGCCCTCATACACCCCGACCAGGTGCCGGTCGTGTGCGAACCCCTGCCGGCCAAGCAGGCCCCCGCGAGCGCCTACGAGGCGCAGTTCAGCGTGCCGTGGATTGTCGCGGCGAGCCTGCGCCACGGTCGTTTCACGCTCGCCGAGCTCGACGATGCCGCGCTCGCCGATGCCGACACGCGCGCGCTCGCCGCCCGCGTCGAGTATGCCGACGATCCGGACTCGCGTTACCCGCAGTATTATTCCGGCGGCCTCGTCGTCACGACCCGTGACGGGCGCACCCTGAGCCACCATGTCGCGATCAACCGCGGCACCCGGACCCGTCCCATGAGCGAGCAGGAAATCCGCGACAAGTTCCACGCCAACGCCGCGCGCAGCATCCCGCGCGACGCCGCCGAGCGCATCGCCGAGTGCGTGCTGGGCCTGGCCGAAGCACCCGACCTCGATGCCCTCGCCGCCGCTCTCGCCGTACCCGCCAGCGTCGCGGCCGGCACGGGCTGACCAGGCTCCGGCATGATGCGCAGCGTCCGCCCGCCTGCCGCCCCTCGCGCCGTGCCCGCCTGGCTGGCGGGCGCACTGCTGTTTGCCATCGGCACGCTGGCGCTGCCGGCCGCCGCGCTGGGCCTCGACGACACCGAGGTCGCGGTATTCCAGGCGCTGCTCGCGCACGGCCTCGACCCGGAGCAACGCATGCTGGTGCTCGACGCCTCCACCACGGGCGATCCGGCCGCGATCGCCGAACACCTCGACATCGCGCGCACCCTGGTCGACGAACTCGGCGCGCCGGGCGAGACCCTGGATGCCTGGATACGGCGCAACGCGGTGACCGCGGACATCGATCACCCGCTCGACCTGCCGGTGAGCTACCACGTGCTGGACGCCGAAGAGCGTGCCGAGGTGTTCGATGTGCCCGAGCCGCAGGTCGGCTGGAGCCAGTTCTTCGCGCGCTACGAGGGCGCGCCCGGCCTGCTGCGCCTCTCGCGCATCGGCCTCGACGACAGCCGCCGCCACGCGCTGGTCTACGTCGAGCACCAGTGCGGCGTGGAGTGCGGTGCCGGCAGGCTCGTCCACCTCAGCCGGGGTGACGACAGCACCTGGCAGGTCAATGGCGCGGTGCTGGTGTGGATGGTCGAATGAAGGCCTGCGGGCCTGCCCACCCATTCGTGCAGCGTTACCTTCGAACGAGGACCCCGGCTTCATGAGTCACAGCATCTGCGTCTTCTGCGGCGCACGTCCCGGCGTCGACGACGGCTATGCCGACGCCGCCGACGCCTTCGCGCGCGAACTTGCCGCGCGCGACATCACCATCGTCTACGGCGGCGGCCGCGTCGGCCTGATGGGCACGGTGGCCGACGCCGCGCTCGATGCCGGCGGCCGGGTGGTCGGCGTGATCCCCGATTTCCTCACCTCGCGCGAAGTGCTGCACGAAGGCCTGACCGAGCAGATCGTCGTCGACGACCTGTTCGAGCGCAAGGCGGTGATGATCGAACGCGCCGATGCCTTTGTCGCCCTGCCCGGCGGCATCGGCACCTTCGACGAGATCCTCGAGGTCATCGCCTGGCGCCAGCTGCGCCAGTTGCGCCAGCCGATCGGCCTGCTCGACACGCGCGGCTATTTCCAGCCCTGGCTCGCGCTGCTGCGACACGCCGTCGACGAAGGCTTCGTCACCACGGCGGACATTGCGCACCTCGTTGTCGAGGCCGACCCGGTCGCACTCGTCGACGCCATCATCGCGGCGCCACCGCCATGAGCCCGCGCAAACGGCGCCACGGCGGCGTGGTGTTCGACATGGACGGCATCCTGATCGATTCCGAGCCGCTGTTCCGCATGGCCGCACAACGCGCCGCGCTGGACCTCGGCCACGAAGTCTCCGACGCCACCTACGTGGCCTGGATGGGCCTGCCGCCGCGCGCGGTGGAAGCGGCCATCATCAGTTCCATGGGCGCGGATTTCCCGCTCGACGCCTTTCGCGATCGCTTCCGCGCGATCTGGACCACGCATACCGATACCCATGGCGTGCCGGCCCAGCCCGGCATGCGCGAGCTGCTCGAGGGCCTGCATGCGCGCGGCGTGCCGTTCAGCGTCGCTACCTCGACCCAGCGCGACCAGGCCGAGCGCTCGCTGGCGCTGGCCGGCCTCGCGCCGCTGATCGACTGCATCGTCGCCGGCGACGAGGTCGAGAACGGCAAACCGGCGCCCGAGATCTTCCTGCGCGCGGCCGCCGGGATCGGCATCGAGCCCGAACACTGCGTGGCGCTGGAGGATTCCGCGGCCGGCGTGCGCGCCGCCGCCGGTGCGCGCATGCTGACCATCATGGTGCCCGACCTGCACCAGCCGGACGCCGAGATCGCCGCGCTCGCGCGCTACGTCCTCACCGGCACCCACCACGCCGCGCGCGTGGTCCTCAACATTTTCGACCACGGATGACCACCATGCTCCGATCCGCCACGCCCCACGCTGCCCGGCTCCGTACCGCTCGTTTCTTCCTTCGCCCGGCTGCCGCCGTGATGCTGTTGCTGTTCGCCAGCCTCGGCGCGCCTCGCGCACCCGCGGAGGAGCCCGCTGACACGGGCATGCCGGATGCGGCCGCCGCGCTGGCCGCGTGGGAGGCGTTCGCCGCCGATCCGCCCGCGCGGCTCGACCGTACCGGCCCCTTCCTCGAGTACATCCGCAACGGCGGCGCCGTGCACATCGTGCTCAACGAAGGCGTGCTCGGATTCATGCACGGCGACCTCGACGACACGCGCAAGGCGGTGCTCTACGCCGCCTTCCTCGGCGCCAACATGGCGGCACAGCTCGAACGCGGCGAACCCGGCAGCGACAACCTCGCCGCCATGACCGGCACGCTCGCGGCCTACCGCGCACTGCGCGCCGCCGATCCCACGCTCGAGGTGCCCGCGCTGGAACCGTTCGCCACCGCGCAAACCAACGGCACGCTGGACGCGGCGGTCCATGCCGCGGTGACCGGCGAGGCGGCGCCGTGACCGACTGGCGCGGTCAGGGGAGCGCGCCGTGAGCCAGCGACGCATCGAGGCGCGCGTCTGTGACATCACGACGCTCGCCTGCGATGCCATCGTCAACGCCGCCAACGAGAGCCTGCTCGGCGGTGGTGGCGTCGATGGCGCCATCCACCGCGCCGCCGGTCCCGGACTGCTCGCCGAATGCCGCGGCCTCGGCGGCTGTCCCACCGGCGAGGCGCGCCTCACCGCGGGTCACGCATTGCCCGCCCGCCACGTCATCCACACCGTCGGGCCGGTGTGGTCGGGCGGCTCGGCGGGTGAACCCGCGCTGCTCGCGAGCTGCTACCGCGAAGTCCTCGCGCTGGCCGCCAAGCACGGTCTGGCCACGCTCGCCTTCCCGGCCATCAGCTGCGGCGTCTACGGCTATCCGCATGCGGACGCCGCCGCCATCGCGGTGACCGAAGTGCGTGCGGGGCTGGCGCGTCACGATGCGATAGAATCCGTGGTGTTCGCCTGTTTCGACCGCGCCATGCGCGCGCACTACGATGCGCTGCTCGCGCCGCAGGCGTGATCTCGACACCCTCGTGACGGCGCCGACGCGTCACGGGCCTGCACCAGCAACGAGCCGAACGAACTGCCGTCGATGACGACCCGCTTTCATGCCCCGTAAGGATCGCTACCGCCGCAGCACGCTGGCCATCGTCTACGATTTCGATGGCACGCTGACGCCACAGCCGATGCAGGAGTACACCGTCCTGCCGCAGCTCGGCATCTCCGCCGGCGCGTTCTGGGCCGAGGTCAACGACGAGGTGCGGCGCACGGGCGGCGACGCCATCCTCACCTACATGCGCCTGCTGGTCGAGAAGATCGAGGCCAACAAGGCGCACCTGAGCCGCGAAGACCTGCGCCAGCTCGCTGCCGGCATCGAGTACTACCCCGGCGTCGAAGACTGGTTCGAACGCGTCAACGGCTACGTCGACAGCCGCACCGCGGGCACGGTGCAGGTGCGCCACTACATCGTCTCGGCCGGCTTGAGCGAGATTCTCGAAGGCATCAGTATCAAGCACCAC
>JAPOKK010000028.1 GCA_029977665.1 Pseudomonadota bacterium
CGGGCAACGAGAAGCTCAAGATTCACGCCGACGCCAAGGTCGATGCCCTGAAGATTTCCGAGATCATGAAGACCTCCGCCGAAGCCGGCATCCTGCAGTTCGTCCTGGTCACGCAGCGCCGTGTAGAAGGGGGCTGAGGCGGCCATGATGCTGCGATCAACCCGCCGTGCCGTGGTCTGGCTGTCGTTGCTGGCGTTTTCGGCCGTAATCCACGCGCTGGTTTCGTGGCGCGTCGGGCAGAAGATCGAGCCGCTGGCGCCGCCACCGCCGGCCGAGGCGGAGATGAAAATCGTCATCGATCAGCCGCCGGAGCCCGTGATCGAGAAGCCCGAGCCGCCCGAGGAACAGCTCGAGTTCGAAGAGGAACTCGAGCTCGAGCCGCCGGAAGTGCTGATCGCGCCCAAGGCCGTCGCGCCGCCGCCGCCCGACGTCACGCTCGCCTTGAAGGCCCAATCCGGGGGCTTCCAGGGCATCGAGATTCCCAGCGGCCTGGCGGCAATGCCGCTCGCCGAGGGCTCCGGTTTCGGCGGTTTCAAGACCGGTATCGGCAACGGGCTCGGTGACGGCACCGCGCGCTTCGCCGCCTACATCGCCGGCCTGCGTGCTGCGGGCCTGGACGTCGTGTTCTGCATCGACGCCACCGGCTCCATGGGTTGGGTCATCGACGAGGTCAAGGACCGCATCGAGGACATTTCGCAAATCGTGCGCTCGCTCGTGCCGATCGCGCGTTTCGGTTTCGTCGCCTATCGCGACCGCGACGACCCGGAATTCACCACCCGCGTGCAGCCGCTGACTTACAGCACGGCGAAGCTCTACCGCTTCCTCTCGCGCCTCAAGGCGGAAGGCGGCGGCGACTGGTTCGAAGCCATCGACGCCGGCCTCAAGGACGCCATCGAGGAGTCGGGCTGGCGGCTCGGCGCGCGCAAACTGATCATTCTCATCGGTGATGCGCCGATCAAGGATGCCCAGCTCGACAACGTGGTGCGCCTGGTCGAGCAGTTCCGTCGTTCGGGTGGCACGGTGTCCACGCTCGACGTCAGCGACCAAGCCAACCCGCACCTGCTGGAAGCGAAAATCGGGCGCAAGGTATCGACCGCACTCTACCGTAACGCCCCCATGCACGCCTTCCTCGTCATCGGCGAAGCCGGTCGCGGCGACACCGCGACGCTGGACGGCGAGGTCAAGCTGACCAAGCGGCTGATTCGCCTGATCATGGGCGACCAGTTCGCGACCGAGATGCAAGCCCTGCTGGATGTGCTGTGAGGACGCCTAGCATGATGTCCCTTGCCGCAACGACGCCGTGCCGCCTGCTGGCGATGCTCTGCCTGCTGGTGTTTCCCGGCCTCGGCATGGCCGCCGGTGTGGGCTCTGCGATCGACCAGGCGCGCGCCTTCCTCGGTCAGCTGCAGGCGCAGCCGGAGGCCAAGGAGTTCGCGCGCATCGCGCGCGAGGTAGGCCCGGTGATCGACGAGGTTCGCCAGGCCAATGCCAGCGAGGCGGATCTCAAGACGCTGCGCGACCTGCTCGAGAAGATGCGCGAGCAGACCGAGAAGCGCCTGGCCGGCCTCGAGCGCGAGACGAACGAGGACGAAGCGGCTCTCGAACGGCTGTATCGCTCGCAGGCCTGGGACGACATCAGTTTCTCGCTCGCCGCGTTTCCCTACTGGCGCGCGTGGATGGATCTCGAACTCGCGCGTCGCATAGACGACGAGGGGCTGCGTACGCAGGCCCTGTTGCCGGCCCTGAAAGGCTTTCGCTCGGCCTCCATGCAGTTGTTCCGCCCTGGGCTGGTCTACGGCGGTTGGCTCGGCATCGGTTATGTCGAGATGGCGCAGGGCCGCAACGAGCGTGCGCGGGAGATTTTCAAGAGCCTGGACGAGGCCCTGTCGCGCGAGAGCGATTCGCCAATCCGCGAGGCGGTGCAGCTCGAGCTGCGCCTGCTCGAAGCGCGCACCGGCCAGGTCAAGTCGAGCCCGGCCGGGCGCAAAGTCGACGACAACGAGGCGAAGATCCTGCGCATCGAGGCTTTCGCCCTGCTGCAGGAGAGCCGGCGCAGCGGCGGGCGCCCGCTGCTCGCCGCCGAACGGCTGAAAGCGCTCGTCGACAACGGTTATGTCGATCAGTCGCTGGTCGCCGACATGATGACTTACGCGCAGGAACTCTCGGGGGTCGATATCGGCCCCTACACCGACCTCGTCGGTGCCGAATTCGCTCTCCAGTACGACCACTACTACAACGCGATGCAGAAGTACGAGAGCTTCTTCAAACGCGTCAATCCGCCGCCCGGCCTCGATCTCGATTACTACCGCTTCCGCTGGGCGGTGGCGGCCTACAAGGCGCAGATCTACCAGCCGGCGGTGACCGTGCTCGAGAAGTTGCTGCGCAAGAAGGATCTCGCACCCGAGACCGACAAGGCCGCGACCAAGCTGCTTTACGCGGTGTACGCGGCGCGCGAGGCCGCGGGCGGATCGCCGGCCAATCGCCGTGCGCTGCGCGAAGCGGCGCAGCGTTTCGTCAAGCAGAGCCCGCAGGACAAGGATGCCGACGCGGCGCGGCTGATGATCGCGCAGACCGCCTCGAACGCGTCGAGCGCGCTCGACGCGCTCGGCGACATCCGCTCGGCGAATCGTCTCAAGGGGGACGTCGAGCGCACCGCGTTCCAGATCATCGCGCGCGATTTCAGCAAGACCATCGCGCGCGGCAAGACCGACGCGGCGATCGGCACGGCGAAGCAGGGCATCCGTGCGTTCCAGAAACTGCCCAAGGCCGACAAGGCCGACCCGTTCAATTTCGCCATCCTGCTGCAGATGCGCGCGCTGGTGGACCCCAACCCGGAGGACGTGCTCAAGGCGCTGGAGTTCATCGAGAAGAAGGGCAACACGAACCTCGATATCCGCCGTGCGCTGGTGTGGTCGCGGCTGCAGCTCTACGACCGCATGGGCGATTTCGAGCGCGTCGCGGGACACGTCCGCGCGCTCGCCGCGGACGGCATTCCGAGTTGGCAGATGGAGTTCCTCTTTCCGTGGATCGCGGCGCGCGAGGACCTCGACCAGCGTCTCGAACTGGCGCGCCTGGTGCACCCGGCGGCCAAGGATCAGCCCGATATGGATCGCCGCCTGCGCAACCTGACCATCGAGGGCCTGCTCGAGCGCGGCGAGAACGAGCAGGCCTACGACGAAGCGCGCGCCTACACGCGTGACCACCCGAGTTCGGGGGACGCCTGGAAGCTGCTCGCGCAGAGCGCCGAGCGCACCGACCAGCCGTTCGAAGCCGATCGCGCGTGGCGGGTCATCACCGACAAGGCGGTGCCGACGATGAGCATCTGGTGGGAGGGCATGCTCAACCGCGTGCGCATCAGAACGCACTCGACGCGCCCGGAAGAGGCCTGCCCGCTGCTCGACGAAATCCAGCGCAGCGCCGAGCACATGCCGGAGACCTCGCGTGAGACCTACCAGCAGGCCCTTGCCGAAAGCGCCTGTCCGCGGGCCACGGCAGCGGCCGATGCGACGCCCTGAGGAGGCCTTGGCGCTGCTGATGGCGTTACAGCGGAACGGCGTGTCGATGCCGGGTAAGACGATGAGAACGGGCCGCCCCGCGCGCGGTTACAGCAGTGAACGGCGCCCCCGGGGGCGTGTTGCACGCCTAGCGGAACAAGTTCTACCCTGTGAAACAGCCCGACGACGCGCCGGCCGCGGATCATGACCGTCGCGTGGCGATCATAGGTGCAGCGCAACATGGCGCAGCCTGGTGAATTGTTCGCTGTTCCGCTTGTCCGAACTGGAAAGCGCGGGCGCCGGCGAGTTTGCCAGGGCGGCCTGGGTACGGCTGACATGGAATCCTGAACAAGGGGAGTTTCGATGATCCGAATTCGCAAGTACACGACCGACTATTCGCGCCGCCGCTTCATCGAGCAGACGTCGGCCGGTTTCCTCGGCGCCGGCGTGCTCGCGCCGGTGTGGGATGCGCTCGCGCAGAACGGCGACTTCTCGGCAGCTTATCCCGACGAGCTGCTTTCCATCGAAGAGTACACGCGCGGCAAGCTCAAGCCGGGTGACGTCATCAACGCGGACAACGTCGATGACGTGCAGGATCTGCTCGACCCGGTGCGTTACCTGCAGATCAAGCAACAGGGCCGCGTGCTCGAACTGGTCCAGGCGACCACCGACATCATGCAGCTCAGCCCGGTGGAATACATCGAGGCGACGGTACGCCACAAAGGCATGGCGCGTTTCGACGAGACCGGCAACGTCGTTGTCGAGGACGGCAAACCCTGGGTCGGCGGCAACCCGTTTCCCGAGCCGACATCGGCCATGGAGCTGTTCGCCGCGATCACGCTGACCTGGGGCCGCCACGACGTTTCGTTCTACCCGGTCAAGACCTACGAGCAATCCGCCAACGGCAATATCGGATACAAGTACGAGCTGGCCTGGTGCGAATTCGCGCCGACCGGCCGCGTCAAGGTGGAACCGTTGCCGTACTGGCCCGGCCACGAGGACAAGCTGCGCTACCAGTCGGTGCTGTTCACCGTGCCGCAGGACTACAAGGGCTCGTCATTTCTGAACATCTGGCCCTATGACCAGCGCGAGTTCCCCGAACTGCAGGGCTACCTGCCGCAGTTCAAGCGCGTGCGCCGGTTCCCGACCAGCCAGCGCTTCGAGCCGTTGCTGCCGGGCTCCCATCTCTACTTCTCCGATACCTGGGCTGCCGGCGACCCCTTCCTCACCTGGGGCAACTTCAAGATCATCTCGCGCGGGCCGTTCCTCGCCGGGCTGACACAGAACTGGGATTCGTCGGACGAGAACTGGGAAGGCAAGACGCACGGCGGACCGCAAGGCAACCAGTTCTGGGACACGCGCGTGGAACTCGTACCGGAGGCCATCGTGTGCGAGGCCGAACCGACCGGCTTCGCGCGCGCCCCAATCAGCAAGAAGCGCGTGTGGTTCGACGCCCGGACCGGCTTGCCCATTCTCATGGTCACCTACGACCGCAAGGGCGATCCGTTCAAGTCCTTCGACGGTGCCTACTCGGTCTACGACGACAAGGGCAAGCAGGTCATGGACGGCAAGTACCCGTACTGGTCCTGGACGCACGTGCACGCCCACGACGTGCAGAGCAACCACATGTCGCGTCTCAAGCAGGTCAAGAGCATCTCCGGCGGTTGGAACTGGTGGGTCAACCGTGGTGTCGACGTCTACGACGAACTGCTGACGGTCTCGGCGCTGCGCCGTCTCGGCACTTGAGGCGGGCAGCAGCGGCGCAGGGTGACAGCGGTGAGCGCGCGCTACGCGCTCAGCCGCGTGCGAGGCTGTCGAGTTCGTCCCAGCGCGCCATGGCACGATCGAGTTCGTCGCGCGCGGCTTCGAGCGCTTCGAGCACTTTGCTCGTCTCCTCGAACGGCTGCGCGTAGAAGCCCTCGACCAGCGTCGCGGCTTCGAGCCGCGCAATCTCCGCCTCGTGCGCCTCGATGCGCTGCGGTAGCTGATCGAGTTCGCGCTGCAGCTTGTAGGTGAGCTTGCCGGGCGCCTGGCGCGGACGCGCGGGCGCGCTGGGCGGCGTCTCCGACTCGTCGCCGGCAGCAGACAGCGCGGTCGCGCCGTCTGTCGCGCTTCCGCCCGCGTCCGTGCGTGGCGGTGCATCGTCGCGCGTCGCGGCCCGCGTCAGGCCGTGGCCCTGCCGCAGCCAGTCCGAGTAGCCGCCGGGGTAGCGGCGCACCACGCCGGGGGCTTCGAACACCAGCGTGCTGGTCACGACGTTGTCGAGGAACGCGCGATCGTGGCTCACCACGATCAACGTCCCCTGGTACTCGGCGAGCTGCGCCTCCAGCACTTCGAGTGTCTCGATGTCGAGATCGTTGGTGGGTTCATCGAGCACCAGCAGGTTGGTCGGGCGCGAGAACAGCCGCGCCAGGATCACGCGATTGCACTCGCCGCCCGAGAGGTAACCAATCGGGGTCATCGCGCGCTTGGCGGAGAAGAGAAAGCCGCGCAGGTAGCCGACGACGTGGCGTGGCTTGTCGTTGACGGTGATGAAGTCGCGGCCGTCGCCGACCACTTCGGCCACCGTCTTGCTCGGATCGAGCTCGCGCCGGAGCTGGTCGAAGTAGCCGATGACGAGATTCTCGCCGAGCTTGACCGTGCCCCCCTGCGGCTCGAGTTCGCCGAGCAAGAGCTTGAGCAGGGTGCTCTTGCCGACGCCATTGTTACCGATGAGGCCAATGCGGTCGCCGCGCATGATCTTCACTGACAGGCCGTCGATCACCGGCGTGTCCCCGTAGGCGTAACGCAGGTTGGTCGCCTGGATCACGCGGCGACTCGATTGTTCGGCATCCTGCAGCGTGATGCGTGCGCGGCCCTCGGGCTTGATGCGTTCGACGTACTCCGCGCGCATGCGCTGCAGGGCGCGGACGCGTCCCTCGTTGCGCGTGCGGCGTGCCTTGATGCCCTGGCGGATCCAGGCTTCCTCTTCCTCGAGGCGCTTGTCGAACTGCGCGTTCGCACGCTGCTCTTCTTCCAGCGCCTGCTCCTTGAGCTCGAGATAGCGCTCGTAGTCTCCCGGCCAGCTGCGCAGCCGCCCGCGGTCGATGTCGACGATGCGCGTGGCCAGCGCGCGCAGGAAGGCCCGGTCGTGGGTGATGAACAGCACCGTCCCGGCGAAGCCGCGGACACGCTGTTCGAGCCACTCGATGGCGGCGAGGTCGAGGTGGTTGGTGGGTTCGTCGAGCAGCAGGATGTCGGGGCGCGAGACGAGCGCACGGCCCAGCGCCACGCGCCGCCGCCAGCCGCCGGACAAGGCGCCGAGACGGCTTTCGGCAGGCAGCTCGAGCAGGCTGATGATGGTCGCGACCTGCGCCGCAGTGTCCCAGCCGCCGTGAGACTCGATGCGCCGTTGCAAGGCCTCCATCTCGTGCAGCCCGGCATCGTCCAGATCGCCGCCGGTGAGGGCCTGGTAACGATCCAGCAGCGCCTGGTGCTGCGCGAGGCCGCCGGCCACGCACTCGCGCACGGTCTGCTCGAGGTTGCCCGGCAGGGTCTGTTCGAGCTGCGCGACGTGGACGTCGGCGCGCCGGCGCACGCTGCCCGAGTCGGGCTCGATGAGACCCATCACGAGTTTGAACAGCGTCGACTTTCCGGCGCCGTTGCGTCCGATCAGGCACACCCGCTCGCGCTCGTCGAGCACGAAGTCGGCATCGCGGAACACGACCTGGTCGCCGAAGCGCAGCGTGACCTGGTCTAACGTCAGCAGGGCCATCTCAGCACAGGCCGTCGAGTACGGGTTCGAGCGCGATGCTCACGGGCCGGGCAGGGTGCGCTCGTCCCATCGCACGCGCGGCGCTACGCAACCACGGCGCCGTCGAACAGGACCTTGCGCCAGCGCAGGATCTCGACCCGCTCGAACAGGCCGGCCAGGGCGTAGGGATCGTTGGCAGCGAGGGCTTCGGCCTCGGCGCGCTCCTCGGTGTCGAGGATGATGAGACTGCCGAGCGCACTGCTGCCGTCGTCGCTCAGCAGCGCGCCACCGGCCAGTATTCGCGGCGCGTATGGTGCCAGGTACGCCAGGTGTGCGTCGCGGGTTTCCGCGCGGAGTGCGCCGCTGTCGGGTTTGTCGTAGGCACGGATGATGAAGGGCATGTCGATTCCTCTCGGCAGGCTGACGAAATGGGCACGGGGTCCTTTGGCAAGTCCCGCGCGCGTTCGTGGTCAGTGGGTGGCGGCGTCGGTCTCGCGTGCGTGTTCGATGACGATCGCTTCGACCGGTACGTCGGACATGCCGCCCGTGCGCCCGGTGGGGGTTTCGGCGATTGCATCGACGACCTCCATGCCCTCGACGACCCGCCCGAACACGGCGTAGCCCCAACCCCGCGGCGTCGGCGACTGGTGGTCGAGGAACGCGTTGTCGACGACGTTGATGAAGAATTGCGCAGTCGCGCTGTGGGGATTGCTGGTGCGCGCCATGGCAAGGGTGCCACGCGCATTGGCCAGGCCGTTGTCGGCCTCGTTCTCGATCGGATCGCTCGTGTCTTTACGTGTCATGTCGGCGGTAAATCCGCCACCCTGGACCATGAAGCCCGGGATCACGCGATGGAAGATGGTGCCGTCGTAGAAGCCTGCGCGCACGTACTGGAGAAAATTCGCGACCGACTTCGGCGCTTGTTCCGCGTTCAGTTCGACGGTGATGTCACCGCGGTTCGTTTCGAAAACGACGCGCGGCGATTCGGCCGCGTTGGCGCCGACGGCGCCGAGCAGCAGGACGAGGATCAGTGATCGAATCATGGTTTTCTCCGGAAAGAGGCTGTCGATGGTCAAGTGCCATCGGGATGCAGGGAGGTCATTGCTGGCGACGTCGGAACACCGGTCGGTCGACGGCAGACGCGGACGGCTCGAAGCGGTAGCCGGCCGCATCGAAGTCGGCGAGCTCCTCCGGTTTGCGTACGCCACTCTCGATGATGAAGCGCGCCATCATGCCGCGCGCCTTCTTCGCGTGGAAGCTGATGACCTTGTAGCGATCGCGGCTCCAATCTTCGAAGACTGGCGTCACGATGTCGGGTTCGAGCAGGTCGCGGTCGATCACGCAGAAATACTCGTTGGAGGCGAGGTTCACCAGGTAACGTGTCCTGAGCGCGCGCGCCTGCGCGTTCAGCGCCACGGTCGGACCCTCGCCCCAGTAGCGGTAGAGGTTGCCGCCACGCGGGGTCTCGAGCGCGGTGCCCATTTCGAGGCGGTAAGGCTTGATCAGGTCGAGCGGTCGCAGCACGCCGTACAGGCCCGAGAGAATGCGCAGGCGCTTCTGCGCGCGTTCGAGGTCGCGGCGTGACAGCGAGCGCGCGTCCAGGCCGGTGTAGACGTCGCCCATGAACGCGAGCACGGCCTGGCGGGCATCGGCTTGCGGCTCGTCGCTCCAGTTGCGGTAGCGTGCCACGTTGAGCTCGGCCAGCTTGTCGCTGATGCCCATGAGGCGCTTCAGGTCTGCCGCCTTCTTGCGCCGCATGATGTCGACGAGCGACTCCGTCTCGGCGAGGAACTCGGGCAGAGTGTGCTTGCTAACCTCGAGCGGCGTCTCGAAATCGAGCGTCTTGGCGGGCGAGATGACAATCAGCATCGCTGGGTCCGTGTTGCGGGCGGGGCGCTATTGTCCCTGCCGCTGCGCGCAATGTGAAGGTCGCCGCGGGCGCGAAGCGGGACAGCCCGGGCGCCGGTTGACGGCGCAGCGGCGTGTTCGGGGCGGGTCTAGTCAACCTCGATCTTGTAGCCGACGCCGTAGACGGCGTGGATGAGATCCCGCTCCGGCAGTGCGGTTTCCAGCTTGCGCCGGAGGTTCTTCACGTGACTGTCGATGGTACGGTCGGACACCTCGCGATAATCGTCGTAGATGAGGTCGAGCAGCTCGTCGCGGCGATAGACACGGCCCGGGTGACGCAGCAGCGTCTGCAGCAGCTTGAACTCGACCCGCGTCAGCTCGACACGCTGTCCCTCGACGGTCACGCGCATGCGCGGCTCGTCGATGTCGATGCGCGGGGCCTGCGCGTCGCCGGCGGCGCCGTTGCCGGTCCGGCGCAGTATGGCCTTGATACGCGCGACGACTTCACGCGGGCTGAAAGGCTTGCAGATGTAGTCGTCGGCGCCGAGCTCGAGGCCGAGGAGGCGATCGATCTCCTCGACCCGCGCGGTCAGCATGACGACCGGCAGGTCGCTGTGCTGGCGCAGCTCGCGGCAGATGGTCATGCCGTCCTTGTGCGGCAGCATGACATCGAGCACCACGAGATCGGGCGCGAGCGTGTCAATGGCGTCAGCGACTGCGGCGCCGTCGTCGATCACCGTGGTCTGCATGCCGGCGGCCGCGAGGTAGTCGGTGAGCAGGCCGGCGATCTTGGGTTCGTCTTCGGCCACCAGGATGTGTGCGTTCATGCAGGCTCTCGCAAGGGAATGTCGACGCTTACCGCGAGACCGCCACGCGCGCCGGCGGTCGCGGCGATGCTGCCGCCGTGGGCGTGGGCGATGCGTGCGCAGATGGCCAGGCCCAGGCCCGAGCCGCCGTGGCGCCGGCTGCGCGATGCTTCGCTGCGATGCAGGGGGTCGAACAAGCGTGCGTGCTCGCCGTCGGCGACGCCGGGACCGCTGTCGTCGAAGACCAGCCGTGCGTAGGCGCCGACGCGGCCGAGCGTGACTTCGATGCGCCCCGGCGCGGTGACGTAGCGGCAGCAGTTCTCGAGCAGATTCTCGAGCAGTTGCGCGAGGCGCTCACGATCGCCGGTGACGACGCAAGTGGCGTCGAGTTCGCTGCTGACGTCGAGTCCGGCCGCCGCGAGACGGTGCTCGAAGCGCGCGAGCGCCTGCGTGACGAGTGGGGCCAGCGATACCGGCGCGAACTCGAAATCGAGCGCGCCGATGTCGGCGCGTGCGAGCAGGTAGAGATCTTCGACCAGCTTTCCGAGGCGCTCGCTCTCGGCGGCGAGCGAGTCGAGCAGCCGCGCGTCGAGCGGTCGTATGCCGTCGCGGGCCGCTTCGATCTCGCCGGCGAGAATCGACAGTGGGGTACGCAGCTCGTGCGAGACGTCGGCGATCCAGCGCCGCCGTGCCGATTCGTTTTCCTGCAGGGCGCGCGCGAGAAGATTGAAATCCTGCGCGAGCTGTCCCAGCTCGTCGCTGCCCGCGGCAGGTACGCGCGCGGTGAAATCCCCCTCGGCGAGCGCGCGCGCGGCGCCGCCCAGGCGCCGGATCGGCAGCACCAGGCGGCGCGCCATCCACCAGGCGGCGGGGATCGCGAGCAAGGCCGCGGCAAAGGCCGCGATCAGCAGCAGCGTCATCTGGCGGCGCTCGAAGCGGCGCTCGCGCGCGTCTCCGGGCGGACCCAGCGCAGGTGCGCCGAGCCAGCCCACGGTGTGGCCGTCGACGGTGATCGCACGCGTCGTCGCCGCCTCGTCGAAAGGCAGGCGGCCGGCGACGATACGGTGCTCGGTATCGTAGAGCGTGATGTGGCGAGCCAGCTTGAACGCGTGACGGTCGCGCCCCGGTCGCGGCGGCGGGCCGGCCGCAGACGGCTCCGCATCCTCGCGCAGCGAGCGCAACAGTCGGCGCCACGCCCGTGGCGTATCGCGCAGCCGTGCGAATCCCTGTGCCGGGTCGTAATCGGCGGCGAGCCGCACGGCGAGCCTGTCCATGCGTTCTTCCCGCGCTTCGTTCAGGTAGCGCGCGAAACTGCGTTTCATGCTCCAGTGCGCGACTGCACCGAACAGCACGATGCTGCCGAAACTCGCGATGACGATGGCTGCGAACAGCTTGTGGAACAGGCGCGGGCGCAGATTCATGGCGGCGGAAGATGGCGCTACGGGTCGATGGCGCCTCGATGGTGCGCCACGGGTGAGGAGATGCGCAAGCAAACTCCACGATCTGCAGGCTGCCTCCACGTTCCATCCACAAACCTCCCCGATGTCTGCCGCGTCGATTCATATTCGTTGCCGTTTTGGCACCGATACTGACTTTCACGTCGCACCGCCGCGCCACGCTGCACGCACCGGTCGGGCGATGAATCCGTTCATTCAGGAGATTCACGATGAAACGATTCGATTCACGTTTTCGTCTCGCGGGCGCGGGCCTCTTGCTCGGCGCCGTGCTCAGTGTCACGGCATGGGCGATGCCGCCAGGCTTCGGCGGTGATTTCCATGGCGGTCCGGGGTCCGACCTGTTCCACCTCGAACGCATGGCCGAGCGGCTGCAGCTCGACGACGAGCAGCGCGGCCGGCTCGAAGCGCTGCACGAGCGCCACCGCGAACAGGCGCGTCCCTACGTACGCACCCTGGTCAAGTCACGCCGGGCGATGAAACACCTCATGAAGGCGGATACGTTCGACGAGGCCGCGGTACGCGCGGTCGCGGCGGAGCAGAGCGCGGCGATGACCGAGCTCGCCGTGATCAAGGCGCGCGGACGTTTCGAGGTGCGCGAGATCCTCACCCCCGAGCAGCGCGCTAAGCTGCGTCACCGCCATCGCAAGGGCGGTCGCGACGCCGAGTGAGCGTGGGTGGTGTCGCCCGGGCGGACGATGCCGCCCGGGTGCGCCGCGCGCATCGCCTTGACCGTCCGCTCACCAGTGCGCGGGGATGACGAACATCGCCGCGCTGCAGACGACAAAGCAGACCATGGCGACGAGAAAGGTATAACCGACGATATCACCGAAGCGCAGCCGCGTGACGGCGAGAATCGGGATGGCGAAGAAGGGCTGGATGAGGTTTGTCGTGGAGTCGCCGTAGGCGTAGGCCAGGAGCACCGTCACCACGGAGACGTCGAGCTGTTCGCCGGCGGGGATCAGGAAGGGCGCTTCGATCATCCATTTCGAACCGGCCGAGGGCACGAACAGGTTCATGAAGCCGGAGTACATGTAGACGATCCAGGGATAGGTCGTCGTGGTGGCGACGTTCGCGAACAGGTCGCCGAGCCACTTGCCGAGCCCGGTGTTCTGCAACAGGCCGAAGATGCCGGCGTAGAACGGAAACTGCACGATGATGCCCCAGGCCGAGTCGACGCCGTTGCGGCAGGCGCGCAGGAACGAGGGCGCGCGCCCGTGCAGGACGAGGGCGAGAACCAGGAAAGTGATGTTGTAGGCATTGATGGTCCAACTCGTGCCGAAGCCCTGGGTGACGATCGAATGTCCCAGGGGATAGCCGAGCAGGACGACCGCGAGCAGGATCCAGAAGCGATTCTGGTCGATGAACTCCGCCGGCGTGCGCGGCGGCGGATCGACTTCGGGCGGCTTGGGCATGATGCGTTCGGCCTGCTCGGGCGTGAGCGTGCGCACGCCTTCGCGGGGATGCAGCAGGCAGGTCGTCACGAGCCCGGTTGCGCCGATCACGAGCAGGAAGACCAGGTTGAAGTGGTTGTAGAGTGTCTCCGTCACTGGGTACAGGCGCGAGACGACGGCCGTGCCACTGGCGGGGTCGAGCAGGGGATTGTCGGGCGTGGCCAGGATCAACGGCGCCGAGCCCGAGAGTCCGCCGTGCCAGACCGTGCCGAGACCCAGGTAGGAGGCGCAGATCAGCACGCGTACGTCGACGTTGGGGTTGCGCTTGAGAACGAACGGGGTGAACAGCGCGCAGGACACCAGGCACACGGCCCAGTTCAGGTAGCCCATGACGAGCGAGAACAGGCCGGCGAGAACCAGGGCCTGGATCGGCCTGCCCGGGTTCGGCAATGACGCCAGCCAGTCGAACAGGCGATAGACCGGGCGCGAGGCGACGCAGGCGTGCGCGGCGACCATCGCGATGGTGAACTGCATGGCGAGGCCGAGCAGGTTCCAAACGCCGGCACCCCAGGCCAGCACGGTTTCCTCGAGGGTCGCGCCGGCGCCGACGATGCACAGCACGATGGCAACCGTGGTCAGCATGAGGCAGATCACCCAGGCGTCCGGCACCCACCGTTCGGTGATGGTGGACAGCCCGGCGCCGAGGCGTCGGAATTGGTCGAGCATGAGCGGAACCGGCGGTTGGGTGCGACGTTGCGCCGGTATTCTTGCGTCCCGGCTCGGGTCGATCAACCGCGCCCCGGTTGGCTCGTATGCGTGACGAGAAAATCTTCGGCCGCGGCGAAGATGCGTTCGCGCCGTGCCGTGGCCATGCGATCGAGATTGCCGGTGATGACGCGCAGGCGTGGTTGGCGCTCGAAGAAATCGCGGTGGCGCGCGATGAAGCGCCAGTAGAGCCCGTCGACGGTGTCGCACCACGGACCGCGCGCATGATCGCTCATGCGCAGCAGGTAGTTTGCACCGCACACATAGGGCTTGGTCGCGAACAGGCCGCCGTCGCTGTAGAGCGCCATGCCGTAGACGTTCGGTTCCATCACCCACTGGTAGGCATCGACGTACATCGTCATGAACCACTCGTACGCCCGGCGTGGTGCAATCTCGGCTAGCAGCATCAGGTTGCCGAGGACCATCAGCCGTTCGATGTGATGGTTCCAGCCGCGTGTCCGGGCTCCCGCGATCGCCGCGTCCAAGGGCGGAATCCCGGTCGTGCCCTCGTACCAGCTCGTGGCGGGCGTGCGCTGGTGCCCGAAATGATTGGCGGCCGCTTCGCTGGCGCCGAAGCGCTCGTGCACGCCGCGCACGAACTCGCGCCAGCCGACAAGCTGACGCACGAAGCCTTCCAGGCTGTTGAGCGGCACGTCGTGACGCGCGGCGTGGTCGAGCGCGCGATCGAGTACTTCGCGCGGTGTCAGCAGGCCGAGATTGAGCAGCGGTGACAGCGCGCTGTGGAAGACCAGCGCGGAGCGCTGCGTGATGGCATCCTGGTAGGCGCCGAAATCGGCGAAGCGCTGCTCGAGGAAGTCGTCCAGCCAGGCGAGCGCGCCGGCACGCGTGACCGGCCAGGCGAATTCGGCCGCGTCACCCGGGTGCGCGGTGAACGTGCGCGCGACGAGGGCGATGCAGTCATCGACATGGTGCGTGGGTGCCACCGCCGGCCACGCCGGCGGCTCGAGCGAGCGCGGCAGCGCGCGGCGGTTGTCGGCGTCGAAACTCCACTTGCCGCCGCGGGGTCCGCCGTCGGCATCTAGCAGGATGCCGTAGCGTTCGCGCACGCTGCGGTAGAAGCGGGCGAGGAACGGACGGTCCTTGCGCAGGTGGCGATCGAAATCGTCCTGCCCGGTGAGGAATTGCGGGCTCGGCAGTGTCTCCAGCGTGACGTCGGCGGCGTGCGCGACGGCCTGCAGGCGCCTGCGCGCCTCTCGCCCGTATATTGCGAAGTGCTTCACGCGCGCGTAAGCACCGCTCGCCAGCAGCTCGGCGATGGTCGCGAACAGGCCGTCGTTGCCCGCTTCCTCGAGCTGCCGGTAGACGACTTCGTGGCCGGCCTCGCGCAGTGCATCCGCCTGGTGGCGCATGGCGGCGAGCAGCAGCACGAGCTTGTGTTGGTGGAACGGCAGGTAGCTGCACAAGGCGCGATCTTCGACGAGCAGGAAGGTCGCGTCACCGTGCTCGGCGAGTAGTGCCGGCGGGAACAGCTGGTTGCCGAGGAGCGGAAACAGGGTCGACATGGCGCGGGATCCGGGATGTAGCGAGCGGGTACCGTGGCGGCGATCGCGAGGTGGGGCGCGGGGGGGCATGCTGGCCAGCGCGGCGGCCCGCGAGGCCGGCGGGCAGCTTCCTGGCCGGAACGATAAGGGCCGATTACACTCTAAGGCTACAGCTTCTGCCAGCGCGGTGCGCCGCGTTGCGATCCGCCTCGATCCGGAGAAGTCCTTGCGCCACGTCCCGCCAGCGACCGAACTGCTCACGCCCGCTCAGCTCGAGCGCGTGCGCGCGCGCTCGGATTGGCGCGGCGCGTGGCTGGTGGCCCATGCCTGGGCCGTGATCGTGCTTGCCGCGGCGCTCGTCGTGCTGTGGCCGAATCCGCTGACCTATGTCCCCGCGGTGGCGCTGATCGGCAGTCGGCAGCTTGGCCTGCTCATCCTCATGCACGATGCGGCGCACGGTGCATTGTTCCGTACGCCGGCGCTGAATCGCCGGGTCGCGCAACTGTTCTGCGCCTGGCCGACGCTTGCCGACACGCACGTCTACCGCCGCTATCACCTCAAGCATCATGCCGACACGCAGGGGCCGACCGATCCGGATACCATTCTGACCGGGCACTATCCCGTCAGCCGGGCAAGCCTGCGGCGCAAGCTGTTGCGCGATCTCACCGGGCGCACCGGGTTTGCCCAGCGCAGGGCGCAGATCGCGCAGGCGCTCGGCCCGCGCACGCTGCCTCTCGCTGCGCGGGCGCGCCGCTACTGGCGCCACCTGGGCCCGCAGACGCTGGTCAACCTCGTGCTGTTCGGCATCGCCGCGCTGACCGGCCATGCCTGGGTCTACCCGGCCCTGTGGCTGTTGCCCCTGCTGACCTGGCAACAGCTCGTGCTGCGCGTGCGCAACATCGCCGAGCATGCCTGCGTGCGTGCCGCGGATGACCCGTTCGGCAACGCGCGGACGACGCTGGCGAATCTCCTCGAACGTGCTCTCGTGGCGCCTTACTGGGTCAATTACCACCTCGAGCACCATCTCGTGATGTGGGTGCCGTGTCACCGCCTGCCCCTGCTGCGCGAGTACCTTGTGGCCAACGGTTACGGCGATCGGATCGAGACCGAACGCAGCTACCTCGACGTGCTGCGTCGCGTCACCCGGGCCGGCCCCGAGGATCCCGGGGCGCGCCGCCGCGCGCGCGCGAGTGGGACGTTCTCGCAGGGCTTCGAGTCGGCCTGACGGTACACGTCGGCGTCCTCGCATGGCAGCGCTGCCCGACACGCTGGTCCAGGCCCTGCTCGACACGATGCCGGTCGCGCGACTCGCCGTGCTCGGTAGCGACGATCGACCCGAGGCCCTGCCGATCGTCTTTGCCCGAGTCGGCGAGGTGCTCTATTCGCCGGTCGACGGCAAACCGAAGAAGTCGGCGCGCCTCGCGCGCCTCGCGCACCTGGAACGCCACCCCGCCGTGACGCTGACGCTCGATCACTACGCGGACGACTGGCAGGCCCTGTGGTGGCTCAAGCTCGATGTCACGGCCAGCGTGGTGGTCGACGACGCCCCCGGCTGGGACGACGCGGTCGCCGCGCTGCGCGCCAAGTACCCACAGTACGCGACGACACCGTTGTTCCGCGGCGAACCGACGCTCGTCGTGATGCCCTACACCCGCGTGCGCTGGTGGGGCGCGGGCGGCGAAGCCGGTCTCACCCGCTGGCTCGCGGAAAGACGGACCATGGAAACCCAAAGGACCAAAAGTGTCTGACACTTTTGCTTAATTTTTGAGCAAAAGTGTCAGACACCGGGCCGGGCCGCAGGTTGGACGAGCGGCCGCGCGAGGACGCTGCCGGGACGGGGGGCTGCTTCAGCAGCGCGCGCGCAGCGCGGCGATCTCGTCCAGTGCCGTAGGCAGCTCGCCGAGGCGTTCGGGGGGTACGAGGAACACGAAGCCGTCGCAGCCGCGGGCGGTGAACTCGGCGATTACTGCCGCATCGAGCGGGGCGCCGAAGAGGAGTACCGTCATCTCGCCGAAATCGCGGCCGGCGGCGTCGCAGGCGCGCCTGAGGTCGTCGATCGGATCGCCGGCATAGCGATCGTAGATTGGCATCCAACCGTCCGCGTACTCGGCCACGCGCGCCGGTACCTGGGCCGAGTTGGAGCCGATGTAGATCGGTGGGCCGCCGCGCTGCCTCGGCTTGGGGTGCAGCCACAGCGGATCGAAGTCGACGTACTCGCCGTGGAATTCGGCCGGATCGTCGCGCCACAGGGTACGGATGGCGAGCGCGCGTTCGCGCACGATGCGCCAGCGCTCGCGGAAAGGCGAGCCGTGGTGCTCCATGGCTTCTTTGATCCAGCCACCCGCGATGCCGAACACGACCCTGCCGTTGGCGATGTGATCGAGTGTCGCGATGGCCTTCGCCGTGATGATCGGATCGCGTTCGGTCAGCAGGCAGACGCCCGTGCCGAGCTGGATGCGCTCGGTGACGGCGGCGCACGCTGCCAGCGCCGTGATCGAATCGTGCATGCGCGCGAACGGCGCGACCAGCGTATCGCTGTGATAGCTGTTCTTGCGATGAACTACCGGCACATGGCTGTTCTCGGCGAAGAACAGCATGTCCAGGCCACGTTCCTCCACCGCGCGCGCGATGTCGGGTGGCGGCAGGGTCTGGTCGGTCGGCAGCACGCAGACACCGAAACGAGGCATTACGGCGACCCCGTGTTCGGTACCCGCGCTCAGCCGCGCGCCGGGTGGTATTCCTTGAAGAACGACGGCTGCTTACGCCACAGCCGCCCGGCCATGAGGCCGCCGTCGACGACCAGCGCATGGCCGGTGACGTAGCTCGCCTTGTCGGAGGCGAGCCAGGCGACGGCTTCGGCGATCTCTTCGGGCTCGCCCATGCGCGGTATCGGCTGATCGTCGACGGCCGCGGCGCGAATCTTCTCGAGCCGCGCTTTCCAGCGTTCGTCGGTCACCCCGGTATGGATCGGCGTGGCAACGTTGCCGGGGCAGATCGCGTTGACCCGGATACCGTCCTCGGCGAGTTCGAGCGCGACCGACTCGGTGAAGTTGACGACCGCCGCCTTGCACGCCGCGTAGACGTGTGGCGAGAAGCCCCCGGTGAGGCCGGCGACGCTGGCGATGTTGACGATGGCCCCGGAGCCCTGCGGCTGCATGATACGCGCCGCGTGCTTGGTGCCGATGACGACGCTGCGCTGGATGATCGAATGCGACAGGTCGTACTGCTCCAGCGGCAGCGTCGCGATGGGACCGAGCACGCCGACGATCGCGGCATTGTTGGCCAGGCAGTCGAGGCGCCCGTGGCGCTGCATGACCTCGCCCAGCGCGGCCTCGAACTGGTCCTCGTGGCGCACGTCGAGCGGCAGGAACGCGGCCTCGCCGAGCTCGGCGGCGAGCGCCTGGCCCGCATCGACCTGGATGTCGGCGAGGTAGACGAAGAAGCCGTCGCGCGCGAGCAGGCGCGCGCTGGCCGCGCCGATGCCGCTGGCGGCGCCGGTGACGAAGGCGACTCGGGTCATGGGTTGCGTCTCCTCAACAGGCTGAAGTGAACGGGCGTGGCCGCGGACCGCGGCGAGCAAGATATCGTGCGAACGCCAGGTCCGACGCCTTGTTCGCGGCTCACGAACCGCTCGTGCCGCCCCCGCCGCAGCCGCTGTCGCAGCATTGGCCAGGCTCCGCGGCATCCGTCGGATCGGTGTCCGTCAGGCCGCGCTCGATGAGACGCTCGACGAGACGCTTGCGGTCATCGATCGGATAGCGCCGGTGAATCTCGGCCTTGAGCGCCTGCGGCGAGCCGCCGCCGTGAATCGAGATCAGCGACATCCAGCCGGCGGCATCGGAGGCGGTCAGGTCCTCGATGAAACGCGCGACCTGGGCGCGCTTGTCGTAGGGAATGTCCGCGCGCGCGGTCAGCACTTCGGCGAGCGACGCGGCGGTCTCCGGGTTGTGGTCTTCCTCCGGGCCGGGCAGGGCGACGATGAGTCCGCCGGAAACCTCGTGTGCGAGGCGGTGCATGTCGTAGATCTGGTTGCCGAGCAGAAGCTTGCCGATATTCGAGAAGACCGCTTCCGGCTCGACGTTGCCCGCCGGGTCCTCGATACCGTAGACGGACGCCGCGACGCCGCAGGCATAGAAGCCTTCGACGGTCTTGATCAGCTCGACCATGGTGTCGCGCAGGTGCGCGTTGCGCCGCATGCACAGGCCGTTGGCCTCGATCATCATCGCGCCGGCCCCGATCAGCAGGTCGCCGAAACCGGCCCGCGCCCCGATGCAGGTATGACGGTGGTGGGTCGCGTAGGACTTGGTGAGGAACTCGGCGTGCTCGGTCTCGCCGCATAGGAACACGCGGTCCCAGGGCACGAAGACATCCTCGAATACGCACACCGCGGTGGTCTGCCCGTACTTGCCGCTGAACAAGGCCTTGGCCTCGCCGGGACGTCCGGCGGGTCGCGCGATCATGGTCAGGCCCGGGGCATCGACCGGCACCGCGCAGGCGACGGCGAAATCGCGATCTTCGGGCGCCATCGCGCGGCCCGGCAGCACCAGGAGTTCATGCACGTAGGGCGCGGAGGTGACAATCGCCTTGGCGCCGGAAAGCACGATGCCGTCGGCGCGCCGCGCGGTGACGCGCACGTAGGCATCCGGGCAGGCCTGGGCGTGCGGCCGCAGGCTGCGATCGCCCTTGGCGTCGGTCATCGCGATGCCGACGGTCAGGTCGCGTTGCTGCACGTCGTCGAGGTAGGCGCGGAAGCGCGGGTGATACTCGCTATCCGTCGCCGCGTCGATGCGGTGCGTCGTCTGCCACAGGGCATTCAACCCGTCCATGCTGAGGTAGCGCATTGCGCAGCCGGTTTCCTGGCACACGAGCCGCGTGTATTCGAGCTTGGCGAGCAGGTCGTCGCCCGAGTGGTTGAGGGCCAGGAAGCGGTTGATCTCGCTGCCCGCGGCGAGGCCGGGCGCAAGCGCCAGTGCGGTGTGCCGGGCATCGAGCGCATAATCGTAGGTCACGCCGATGGCGTTGATGCCGGGGCGCAGGCGCGGTTCGTCGGCGACGGAGTCGACGGCGTCGCCGTCGACGAACACGCGCGGCTTGTAGCTGCGCAGAGATTCGCGGTATTCCGCTGCATTCATCAGCACGGGGCATCTCCTCGGGAACGCCGCGGCGCGCGGGTTCGTGCGTGCGTTCGCGCCGCGGGGGGCTGCGAGGTTACCATTTTCGCCGCGTTCATTGTTGCGGGGGGGAGGGCGTCGATGCCGAGCACAGGCAGGACCGGGTGGGAGGCGCCGTGCCGGTCCAGTTGAAGCTGCTGCTGGCCACGGTGTTCTGGGGCGTGACGCCGACCATCGGTCGCGTGCTCGCCTCCTACGAAGCACCCATCGTCGTGGTATGCGCGCGATTTCTCGTCGCCTCGCTTTTCCTCGCCTGGTTCCTCGCCAGCGCGCGCCAGTTCGTGCGCGTGCCGCGGCGTCACTGGTGGCGCTTCGCCTTGCTTGGCCTGAGCGGCATCTTTCTGCACAACGGCCTCATGTACAAAGGCCTCGAGTCGACGAGTGCAACCACGGCCTCGATCATCCTCGCCCTGATCGCCATCCAGGTGATGGTGCTCGACGTGGTGTGTTACCGGCGTATCCCCGATCGCCTCGCCGTGCTCGGCGTGGTGCTCGCGTTCCTCGGCACGAGCTACGTCCTGACCGGCGGCAGCCCGGCCGGTGCCGGGGCGCTCGACCTCGGCTGGGGCGAGACGCTGATCTTCCTCTCCGGCCTGTCCTGGGCGGTCTACTCGGTGGTGGGGCGCGACCTGCTCGAGGAGTACTCGCCGCTGCTGGTGACGACCTACGCCTCGCTCGCCGGTGTCGTCATGATGTTGCCTTTCCTGTTCGAACAACCATCGGTCACGCTCGCCATCGCGCGCGATGCGCACGCGCTCGGCCTGATCTTCTTCCTCGGGTATCTCGGTTCGGCGCTCGGCTTCCTGTGGTACTACCAGGCCGTCGCCTCGGTGGGCACGGTGGGCGCCGCGATCTACATCAATCTCGTGCCGTGTTTCGGTGTGCTGTCGGCGGCGCTGTTTCTCGGCGAGCGGATCGGGCCGGCCGTGCTCGTCGGTGGTCTGCTGGTGCTGGCCGGCGTGATGCTGGTCAATCGCCCGGTACGATTGGCCGGGGCGGCGCGGCCGTCCTGAGCGGCGTGCGGATCAGGTGGCCTGGCGTCGGTCGTGCTGCCGCTCGACGAGGCCGATGGCAAGCGGGACCAGCGCGATGAGCAACGCGACGCCGACCAGCGCCTGCCAGCCGGCCCGCTGATAGACCGCCGCCGACCAGCTCACGCCGAGTGCGGCGCCGAGGTAGTAGGCGAGCACGTAGAGCGCGTTGGCACGACCCTGGCCGGCGTCGAGGCGGCGATTGAGCGCACCGACCGCGGCCGCGTGCACGGCGAAGAATCCCGCGCATACGCCAACCAGGGCGCATACGATCGCGCTCACCGCGGGCACCAGCAGCAACAGCACCGAGAGCATCAGCACGACGGTGCCCGCGATCAGCGTGTTGCCGTTGCCGAGGCGGTTGCTGAGTCGTCCCGAGGCCGGCCCGATGTAGATGCCGACGAGGTAGACGAGGTAGACCAGGCTGGCCTGCGCCAGGGTGAGGCCGATGGCAGGTTCGGTCAGGCGATAGGCGATGGTGTTGAACACCGGCGAGAAGATCGCCTGCCCGGCGGCGCCGCACAGGTAGACGCGCCACAGTTCGGGCCGAGCGAGCAGGCTGCGGTAGCGCACGCCGCGATGCGCGCCGCCGTAGGTGTGCGGCGCCGCGGGCAACCAGCGCAGCGCGACCAGGGTCGCCACCGTGACCAGCGCCGCGGCGACCAGGCAGGCGGCGCGCCAGCCCGCCAGCGGTTGTACCAGGCCACCGAGCAGGCGCCCGAGCATGCCGCCGAGGACGGTCGCGGCGACGTAGGAGCCCATCACCACGTTCAGCCGCGCCGGCGGCAGGGTCTTGGCCAGGTAGGCGGCGAGGCAGGTCGTCAGCGCCGGGATGAACACCCCCTGGCCGAAGCGTGCCGCGAGCAGCAGCCACAGGCGGTCGGCGAGCGCGCACAGGACCCCGGCGACGCCGATGGCCAGGCCGCCGCCGAGGATCAGGTGGCGTACGCTGACACGGTCGGCGAGATAGCCGAACGGCAGGTTGGCGAGCGCGATACCGAGCAGCACCATCGACACGCTGCGCGCGACGGCCACGGTGTCGGCAGCGAACTCCGCCTCGAGAGCCGGCAGCACCGGTTGGGTGACGTAGATGTTGGTGAAGGCCGCACCGACGAGTGCGAACACGGCGAGCTGCACGGCGCCGGCCGAAGCGCCCGCCGGCGCGCTTGCGTTCATGTCGCGTCGCGTCCGGCCGCTGCGCTCAGCGCGCGCTGGCGGCGTCGAACAGCGGGAAGTAGTAGGCGCGCGCGACGGCGGTGATCCAGCGCACCAGCTCCGCGAGCACCTGGTGCTCGCGCGTCGTGTCGACCGGGTCGGCCCACTGTTCCGCCAGCGGCAGGGCCGGCGCGCGTGCGTAGAGCGCGGCGCAGCCGACGTAGTGACCCTGCTGCGCCGCGGTGACTTCCTCGAGCATCTCGTCGTAGTAGTGCTTGAGGGTCGGCGTCATGGTCCATACGTGGCGCCCTTCACGCAGCGTCAGGCCGAGTTCCCCGGCGCGATCCCAGATCATCGCGCCGGCCTGCGAGGAGCAGGCGCTCGCGAGCGCGACGAATGCGGCGAGGCTGCCACCGCCGAGGCGAAACACGAGTTCGCGCGTGTCGGCCCAGAGTCGTTCGGCATCGGCGGCGTTGAGTGGCGCGCCGTTCAGTTCGCGCCAGGCGCGCGGCATCTGTGCGAGCAGGTTCCAGCACATCGTGAGCGCGGTGGCCGTGCCGCCCATGACCAGCGTGGGCGCGTTGCCGCCGACGCGATCGGGCTGCTCGCCGCGCAGCGGCAGCAGCATGCGCAGCGAGACGAAACGCCGCGCATCGACCAGGTAATCGAGGGGGCAGCGCCGCGGCATGCTCGTCAGGTCCGCGGCCCAGGTCGCCGTCGCGTGGTTTAGGTTCTGGCTCATCACGGCGATCGCCGACATGATGGTCCCGCGCCGCAGCTTCTCGTCCGCCGGCGCGTCGATGCGCGGATCGGCCAGCATGGCCTCGCGCATGTCGACCGCGCGAATGACATGCTCGGTGCCGTCGCGCATGATGGTCGCGGACAGGCCCAGGCGGTCCGGATCGGCCTCGATGGCGGCACGCACGTGTGGCCAGAACGCATTGATGTAGGTCACGCTCTCGGCGCTCGCGCGGGCCGCCGGATGCGACGCGTCGGCAGCCGCCCCGCGCGGGTGGCGCACGCGCTCGAAGCGGCTGTTGGTCGCCTCGATGAGGTCGTCGATGGCGAGCGTCATGGCGTGATGTCGCGCGTCGCGGCCGCGGTTGCCTGAGGAATCGTGCTCATGCGACGAGGCGGATCACGCCGGCATCAGGTAGTCGTCCCACAGGTCGACGTAGACGGAGTCGTTGCGCGAGGCCTTCGGTCCCCACAGCTCCTGCGCGCTGAAATACACGCTGTAGCAGTGCTGGGGCTTCTCACCCTTGCCGTGCGCGGCGGCATCGGGCAGCACGAACACGCCGTGGTCGCGATCGATGCAACCGAGCTTGTCACGGACGTAGCGCGGCAGCCGGGTGTGCGTCGGCGGGTTGATGTTCTTCACCACCACCATGTCGCCTTCCTGGAACTTCGGCTTGACCTTGGCGTCGACGCGCGCACTGGCGCCGGTGGCGACGAGGGCTGGCACCGCCGCGGCACTGAGCGCGGGCGTCGCGCGCGTACTGCCCGCGGCCGCGTGCGCGGTATCGAGTTCCTCGCGCGTGACGTAGCCCTTCTCCAGCGCGAGCGTTTCGAGCGCGTGCAGCCAGTGCTCGTAGTAGCTCGACTGCAGGTACTCCGCGGCGCCCATGCGTTCGATGGCATGGCGGAACTCGTCGACACAGAACAGGCCGGCGGCGAAGCTCGGCATGAACAGGCCGAATACGCGCTTCTCCCAGGCATGGTGGAAGACCGGCTCGTCGCGCTCACGCTCGACCGGGCCGAAACCCTGCATGCCGCCGAGATCGTGGATGCCGTTCATGGCCGCGGCCCCAGCGCGCGCCGCACGCCGCGGAACTCGCCTCGAGCGCGGTTGCCGACCCGCGTGTCGCCCCTCGTCGCGCGGGCCGCGCCGGTGCTCACAGGCGGTACTGGCCGGTCTGCTCGAAGGCGTGCGCGGCGCGCAGCACGGTGGCCTCGTCGTGCTGGCGGCCAATCAGCATCATGCCGACCGGCAGGCCGTTGGATTTCGCGCACGGCACCGACATCGCCGGGTGGCCGCTGACGTCGACCGGTGCGGTGTTGTTGAGCATCTCGAGCGCGCGCGCGATGGTTTCCTCGCGCGGACAGTCGTGGGCCGGGATCCGCGTCGCCTTCATCGGCGTCGTCGGCATCAGCAGGAGGTCGTACTGCTCGAAGGCCGCGTCGTAGGCATTGC
>JAPOKK010000337.1 GCA_029977665.1 Pseudomonadota bacterium
CGCGGAAAGTCTCACGAATGTAATTCGGTTCAGAACCAAAATTGAGTCGCTCGATGTAGTCGAAACCCCTACGCGTTTCCCGTTCGACACTACCGTAGCCCATGAATCCTTCCGTCTCCGCCGTGCGATAGACCTGCAAACCGCCCTGCGCGTGGCACAGGTAGGCCATGCGCAGGCTGGTGAACAGCACGTCGGCATTCCACGCCGCCTCCCACACGGCGACGATCAGCAGCGTCGTCACGGCGACGCGGCGCAGGTAGGTCCAGCCGTGCAGGCGCCGATGGCGCAACAGGGCAAACGCGAAGGCGAGCAGCGCGACGACCTGTGCGAAGCCCTCGATCGCGCCGGTGCTGTAGTAGGGCAGGCCGAACAGGGTGTGCTCGGGTGGAGCCGCCTCGGCCACGGTGGCGCTCAGCAATCCGAACAGGAGCACCGCGACGGCACGCGAACGTGCTCTGGCGCCGCCAGTCGCCGTGCCGCAAGCATGTCTGGCCGCCATGTGCTCCGCCTCCCTTCGGACCCGTACCGACTATCGCCCGCAGGTGCTCCTCACGCGAACTCGGACCGCGAGCCGCGGTACACGGCGGGAGGATTTCCCGGCCGCGGGCCGGCCCCCTGCCGAGGCGGCCTGCGACGATCGCGCACCGCGCCGGCTCATCGCTCGCGCAACGCCTCGTCGCGGTAGCGCAACAGGGGCGCCGCGAGGAACTCGATGATGCGCCGTCGCCCGAGCGCGAACTCGACGCTGACCGCCATGCCGGAGCCGAGCGCCATCGCGCGTCCGCCGCGCGAGATCAGCGTGGTTTCAAGCGTTACACGTGCACGGTAGACGAGGCCGCGCGCGTCGTCGTTGACCGCGTCGGCGGCCAGCGCGGCAAGCTCGCCGTCAATCGTGCCGTAGGTGGTGAAGGGAAACGTCTCGATCTTGACCGTGGCAGGCTGGCTGACATGCACGAAGCCGATGTCCTTGTTCGCGATCCAGGCTTCGACCTCGAGACCGCCCGTGCGCGGTACGACCAGCATCAGCTCGTCGCCTGCCGCGACCACGCCGCCGATCGTATGCACGGCGAGCTGCTGCACCACGCCATCGATGGGCGCGCGCAGATGATGCGCAGCCAGGATCGCTGCGCTTGCACTGAGGCGTTGACGCGTCTCGGCCAGCGCCCCGTTGATCTCGGCGAGCGCGCTCTGCCAGTCGCTCTCGGCACGCGCGCCGAAAGCGCTCAGCCGTGCCTGCGTCCCGGCGATCAGCGCCTCTCGCGCCGCGCGACGCGCATCGAGCACGTCGCGCTCGTAACTGCGGTCGACGCGCTGCTCTTCGAGTTCCAACCACCCCAGGCGCGGCGCCAGGGCACGCGCTTGCAGTGCTCCGATTGCGGCGACGCGCTCGCCGAGCAGTGGCAGCGTGGCGTCGGCACGGGCGATCTCCGCGCTGTCCGCGGCCGCCTCGGCGCGCAGGCGCGCGAGTTCGTGCACGAGCGCGACCCGCTCACCGACATGCGCGGCGTACTCGCGTTCGACGCGACGGCGCAGCGCCGGCGGCAGCTCGGCGCTCCGCGGCATACCCGCCCGCGGCTCGGCCACGGCAGCGAGCAGGGCCTCGAGGCGCGCACGTTCCGAGGCCAGGCGCGCAGCTTCGACCGCGAGGCGCAGGTGTTCGGCGCGCGCCTGCATCGCTTCGAGTTCGACGACCGGCTCACCGGCGTCGACCACCTGCCCTTCGTGCACGTGGATGGCAACGATACTGCCACCGACTACCGGCTGCACCCGCTTGACCCGCGCCGACGGCACGATGCGGCCGTGCGCGACCGCGGTGACATCGACCTCGCCCCAGGTGGCCCAGGCCAGCGCCAGCACACAGCACAGCAGGATCGTCCACAGCATGATCCGCGCCTGCAGCCGTGGCGCCCGCTCGGCGATCTCGTCGACGGCTGGCAGAAACGCGAGTTCGGGGCGCCGTTCAGCCATCGCCGCCGCCACGCGCACCGACCGCGCCGGGCACGCCCTGGTGGCGGCACAGCTCGGCGTAGTACCCGCCGGCGGCGAGCAGCGACGCGTGGTCACCCGTCTCGCCGACGCGACCCGCCTCCACCGTCACGATGCGATCGGCGACGCCGAGCGCGGAGAGGCGGTGGGCAATGACGATGATGGTCCGCGTGCCGGCAAGATCGCGCAGGGTGTGCTGCACCGTCTGCTCGGATTCGAAATCGAGTGCGCTGGTCGCCTCGTCGAGAATCAGGATCGGCGGATCGGTGACGAGTGCCCGCGCGATCGCCAGGCGCTGCCGCTGACCGCCCGACAAGCCGGCGCCGTGCTCACCCACGACGGTGTCGTAGGCTTCCGGCAGCTGCAGCACGAAATCATGCGCGCCGGACGCGCGCGCTGCGGCGATCACGCGCTCGAGCGGCATGGCCGGATTGGCGAGCGCGATGTTCTCGCGCACCGTGCGATTGAACAACACGCTGTCCTGCAGCACGACGCCGACCTGCCGGCGCAACCAGGAAGGGTCGACCAGTGCGAGGTCGATGCCGTCGATGAGCACGCGCCCCTGACTGGGTACGTGGAGTCGCTGCAGCAGGCGCGCGAGCGTGCTCTTGCCCGACCCCGAGCGGCCGATGATGCCGATGATCTCTCCCGGCGCGATGGCGAGCGAGAAGCGTTCGAGAACGGGCGGACCATCGACGCGATAGCGAAACGTGACCTGCTCGAAGCGCAGTTCGCCGCGCACCGCGGACAATGCCGAACGTCCGGCACGATGGGCGGGTTCCGGCACGGCATCGAGTATGTCGCCGACGCGTGCGACCGCGATACGGGTCTGCTGGTAGTCCTGCCACAGCTGGACCAGGCGCAGCACGGGTCCCGCGATGCGGCCCGCTATCATGTTGAAAGCGACCAGCTGACCGACCGTGAGCCCGCCTTCGAGCACGCGGTGGGCGCCGAACCAGAGGATGCCGACGATCATGCTCTTGTTGATCAGCGCCGCGACCTGGTTGGCGATGCTGGCGACGTTGGTGGCAGCGAGATTGGCCTGTACGTAGGCCGCCAGGCGTTGTTCGAAACCGCGTTCGGTACCCGGTTCGACTGCGAGTGCCTTGAGCGTCTCGACGCCCCCGATCGCCTCTACCAGGTGCGCCTGGTTGTCGGCGCCGCGCGTGAAGCGTTCCTCGAGACGAGCACGCAGCGGCGGCGTGGTGACGAAGGCGAGCAGGCCGTAGGCGGGTAGCGTGGCGGCCACCACCAGGCTCAGCGCCGGACTGTAGAGCACGAGCGCGGCGAGGAAGACGAGCGTGAACAGGCTGTCGATGGCAACCGTCAGCGCACTGCCGGTGAGAAAGGCGCGGATCGTCTCCAGCTCGCGTACCCGCGCGACCGTGTCACCGACGCGGCGCGCCGTGAAGTAGGTCAGCGGCAGGCGCAGCAGGTGACGGAACACAGCCGCGCCGAGGGCGACGTCGATGCGCTGGGCGGTGTGTGCGAGCACGTAGGTACGCAAACCGCCGAGTACGACCTCGAACACGGCGACCGCGAACAGGCCGAGCGCAAGGATGTCGAGCGTGGTCATCCCGCGATGCACCAGTACCTTGTCGATGACGACCTGGAAGAACAGCGGTGTGACCAGTGCCAGCACCTGCAGGAACAAGGCTGCCACCAGCACCTCGGCCAGGTGGCGCCGGTGACGCACGAGATGCGGCCAGAACCAGCGGAAACCGAAACGCCCGCCGCCGGGGGTGGCCGCGCGCCGCGTGACGAGCACGACCAGGCCGTCCCGTTCGCATGCCCCCGAGCCACCGCGCTCGCCGCCACGGAGCTGGTGCTCGAGCGCGAGCAGCA
>JAPOKK010000050.1 GCA_029977665.1 Pseudomonadota bacterium
CGGGAAGATCTCGGCAATCGCGGTGGCCGAGCCGGTGCTGGTCGGGATCAGGCTCATGCCCGAAGCCCGAGCGCGACGTCACCGGCCTTGACGGCCGCGCCGAGCGGCCAGCTGGAGATCATCACGCCCGGAATCGCGACCTTCGTCACGGCAAGTCCCTCGTGCCCGTGCAGCAGGCCTTCGAGCTCGGTCCGGTGGCCCATCACGGCAGGGATTCCTCCTTCGACGAGTGCGGCGCTGGCGCGTGCGAGCGAGGGGTAGTGGGCGACGTTGTCGCGCAGCGCGCCATTCATGGTGCTCAGCAGGTAGAGGTCGGCAATGGTCTCGAGTTCCACGCCGACCGTGTGCCTGGTGAAGCTCGCGATCGCGGGCGCACCATCGAAAGCGGATCGCGCGTAGGCGAGCGCGATATCCTCTATGTAATACACGCCGTCGATGCGGACCTGGTCGACCGTTGCGACGAAACGCGGATCGGCCGGCACGTGCAGCATGACGTCGGCGACACCGCCGCCGATGTAATGGCCCTTCCACACGGCGTTTCGGAGGTCGTCCTCGACCGACTCGTCCGCCGGCTGGAAACGGATCGCGGCCGACACGCCGAGGCGCCGCGCGAGTTCGTGCGCGATGTCGACGTCGATACCACGTGGCGTACCCTCGGCATCGCGATCGGAAAACGGCGGAAAGGCCTCGTAGACGGCCACCTTGAGCACCCCTCGCTGCTGCACGGCGAGGAGCGATTCGTCCTCGTCGGCCCAGGCGTTTCCCCAGGTCAGCGCCGACAGTAGCGTCAGGGCAACGTGGAGAAGCTTCATTCTGCGCCGTCCAGTGTGACCAGCCAGGCGCGGATTGCCCACAGGGCTTCCTGGCTGAGCGGCCCGCCGTCCGTTTCGGCGAATACCGGCATGTAAGTGATGCCATTGCGGATGGCGCCGTTGCGAACGCGGTAGACGTACCACTCGTCGCCTTCGAGATCGTCGGGGAGCTCGCGCAGGTCCGGCGCGATGCCGCCGGACACGGCGCCGAGCCCGTGACAACGCGCGCAGTTCTGGTTGTACGCCGAGGCGCCGGTGGTGATCGCCGCTTCGTTGTCCCGGTAGGGGTTCTTGTCGACCCACTCGGCGCCAATCTGCGGCAGGTGGGTGGTATCCACCGGCTGGGGCGCGACGTCGCCATGCGCCGGTGCCTCGCTGCTGATGATTGCCGCGAGTAGCGCGGCGGCGCCAACGATACTGACGCGTGCGTGAATTCTCATGATGTATTCCCTCGTGCGCAGCGCCCGGCGGGCCGCGTGAGCGACCCGCCGGGCACCGCCTGTCCTGGCCTCAGTTGGCCGCCATACGCTTGCCGGGCAGCTTGAACACCCACACCGAACCGCCCTGGTTCAGGTACTTGACGGACTTGGCCACGTCACCGCCCCAGAGCGGCACGGCGCCGCCCCAGCCCGAGGTGACCGCGACGTACTGCTCTCCGTCCATGTCCCAGGTTACCGGGCAGCCGACGACGCCGGAGCCGGTCTGGAACTTCCACAGCTCTTCGCCGGTCTTGGCGTCGAAAGCCTTGAGGTAACCCTCGGGCGTGCCAGTGAAAACGAGGTTGCCGCTGGTGGTCAGCACACCGCCCCACAGCGGCGCCTTGTTCTTGTACTCCCACACCCGCTTGCCGGTGGCCGGGTCGTAGGCGCGCAGCACGCCGATGTAGTCCTTGTTCAGCGGCTTGATCGTGAAGCCGGCGCCGAGGTAGGCCGCCCCGCGCTTGTAAGCGATGGGCTCGTTCCAGATGTCCATGCCCCATTCGTTGGCCGGCACGTAGAACAGCTTGGTATCGGGGCTGTAGGCCATCGGCATCCAGTTCTTGCCACCGAGGAAGGACGGTGCGACGAACACCTGGCTGCCCTTCTTGCCGTCGGTTGCCTCGGCCGGGTTGCCGGGGCGCATACCGGTCTCGATCGGGCGGCCGGTCTTGAGGTCGACACCCTTGGCCCAGTCGATCTGGTCGACGAACGGGAACGCGTTCATGAGCTTGCCGTTCTCACGGTTCATCACGTAGAAGAAGCCGTTGCGATCGGCATGACCGGCGGCCTTGACCGTACTGCCGCCCTGCTCGAGGTCGAATGCCACCGTCTCGTTGACGCCGTCGTAATCCCAGCCGTCGTTCGGCGTGAACTGGTAATGCCAGACGATCTTGCCCGTATCAGGGTTGATCGCGACCGTCGAGGTCGAATAGAGGTTGTCACCCGGGCGCAGGTGCGCGTTCCACGGTGCCGGGTTGCCGGTGCCGTAGAAGATCAGGTTGGTGTCCGGATCGTAGGTGCCGCCGGCCCAGGTCGCTGCGCCGCCGGTCTTCCACAGGTCACCTGGCCAGGTCTTGTTCGGGGCGCCGCCGGTGATGCCGTTCTCCTTGCCGTTCAGGTAGCCCATGTGGCCTTCGACGGTGGGGCGTATCCACACGACTTTACCGGTCTTGGCATCACGTGCCTCGACGCGCCCGACGATGCCGAATTCGCCGCCGGACACGCCGGTGATCACGAGCCCCTTGACGATCAGCGGCGCCGACGTAAACGAATAGCCGCCCTTGAAGTCGTCGATCTTCTCTTTCCACACCACCTTGCCGGTGTCCTGGTCGAGCGCGACGAGCTGCGCATCGAGGGTGCCGAACAGGACCAGGTTGTCATACAGCGCGGCGCCGCGGTTGACCACGTCGCAGCACGGCAGGATGCCGTCGGGCAGACGATGCTCGTACTGCCACAGCTCCTCACCGCTGCGCACGTCGATGGCCCACAGCCGCGAGTAGGACCCGGTGACGAACATCTTGCCGTCATGGATCAGCGGCTGCGACTCCTGGCCGCGCTGCTTCTCGCCGCCGAAAGAGAACGCCCACGCCGGCACGAGGTCGCCGACGTTGTCGGCATTGATATGCGCGAGCGGGCTGTGGCGGCGACCCTCGGTGCCGAGACCATAGGTCAGCACGTCGCTGGTCGTGGCGGCATCGTTCATGATGTCCGCGTCGGTGACCGGCTTGGCCGCGAGGGCGCTGCCGGAGATGGCGCCGAGGATCGATCCGGCCAGGATCGAGACGGCCAGGCGGTGGCCGAGACGGCCTCCTTGGTTGGTGCAGTTCATTGCAACTCCTCCTCTTGGTGTGTGTTGGCGACCAGGCCACGCTGCGCGCGGCGTCACCGTCGAGTCGCCGTCGCGACCCGGCTTCGGTTGCGGGCGCGTGCGACGCGCCGACGTGGCGCTCCGGTCGCGACCAGGCATGCGGTCCGCGGCGCGTTGGCCGCTGGACCGATGTTCGGGTAGGGGGGGCGTGCGGCGGCTGTTCATCGCTCACCCATGACGGTCCGGCGGCGCACCCCGCTGCTCGCCGCCGCGACCAGCGCGTGGTCGGGAAAGCGGTTCCGCGTATAGAAATCGGACAGGTCGCGGAAGCGGTTGCCCGGCAGAAAGTTGACGCGCGACGTCGCCGCCCCGAGCGCGCCGGTGAGCCGCTGCGCGAAGCCGCGATTGCGCGTCCACAGTCCGAGCGTGTCGATGCGCCGCCGCCGTGCGCGCAGCTGCGTCTCGAGCGCGGCGCGCTGAAAGCTGCGCACGTGCACGATGCGGTTTGCCGCGGGCGAGTCGAGCCCGATCTCGTCGGCCTCGTCGACCCCAATCAATGCCGGCCGCACGGAATAGCCCTGTGCCGTGTCGATCTCGTGGCCCAGGACCGGCCAGCCCCTGGCGCGCGCGGTTGCCGTCTGCGCATGGAAGCGCGCGAGCTGGGCTGCCGACGCGAGCGGTCCGAGGCGTGTCGACGGCGCCAGCGCCGGGCCGGCCTCGAGTTCGCCCGCGAGTTCGCCGATGCGTGCCAGAACTTCGTCCACCACGCCGTGCTCGATGTACAGCTCGACACCGGCGTCCCGCCCCTGGGTCGAGGCCAGGAAGAGCGCGTTGGCGGCACCGCGGCACGCTTCGTCGAGATCGGCGTCGGCGCAGATCACTTCCGGGCTGATACCGGCGACATCGAGCCCGAGCGGCTTGACGACATCAGCCGCGGCAAGTGCCACTGCGCGGCCGTGACGCGCATCGCCGCAGAACTGCACGCGCATCACGTCGGGATGGCGTACCAGGCATTCGATCGCATCGGTACGCGTGCTCGTCAGCAGGTTGAGAGCACCGTCGGGGACCCCGGCTTGTTGCACCAGCTCACCGAGCAGCAACGACGAGAGCGGGGACTCCTCGGCCAGCAGCACGACCGCGCCCGCACCGACGCCGAGTGCCGCGGCGACGTGCCAGGCATGCTGCAGCAGCGGCAGTTCGACGCTGTGCACGAGTGCGACGACGCCGCCGCTGGCGTGGCCGCCGCGTGCCTCCGTGCCGCCATCGAACGCCATGCCCTGCATCGCGCACCAGCTGGAGAGAACCTGGAAGAAGCGCGCCGCAAGCGGTACGTCGATGCTGCGTACGAGACTGATCGGACGCCCGCTGTCGGCAGCTTCGAGCGCCGCGAGGCGCTCGGCATTGTCGAGTACGAGGTCGCCGATACGCCACAGCACGCGGCTGCGCTCGAGCGCGTCGAGGCGACCCCAGGGTCCGTGCCCGGCAGCGCCGTGGGCCGCCGCCACGGCGCGTTCGACATCCGCCGCGCCGGCATCCGCGACGCTGCCGGCGGGCTCGCCCGAAGACGGGTCGAACAGCACGTAGGTCGCACCGTCGGTAGCACGCTGCCAGCTGCCGGCGATGAGCAGGCGCCCGTCGGTCGACGTGGCGTCACGATCGGATTCGAGTACAGACGACATTGACAGCGGCACGCCAGGTCGCGCGAAGCGCCCGTGCCAGACCTCCCCCGGTATGTGGCGGCAGGATATTAGCAAGCGGCGTGCCACGCCACGTTTGCCGTGGAAGGCGGGTTCCCCTTCGAACAATCAGGCAGTTACACGTCAGCCGAGCGGCGGGCACAGGCCCCGCCCAAGGCTACCGCCGACGGGGGCCGTTGCGCCGGCGCTGCGTTGCGCGGCGCGGCGTTGCATTATGCAACGTCGCACATCCCTCAGCAGCGCCAGCGCTGCTGGCGGCGGTAGATGGTCGTGCGGTTGATGCCGAGGCGCCGCGCGGCCTCGGTGAGGTTGCCGTCGGCGGCCTCGAGCGCGGCACGAATCGCGTCGTCGCTGATACTGCGCAGGCTCCGCCGGGCGGGCGCCGCCATGTTCTCCGCCGGTACCGGGTGCGCCTTCAGCAGTTCCGGCAGGTCGGCATCACTGATGCGGTTGCCCTGGGCCACCAGCAGCGCGCGCCGGCAGACGTTGGCGAGTTCGCGCACGTTACCCGGCCAGTGGTAGGCGCTGAAAGCGCTCAGCACCGCGGGGTCGATCGCCGGCAGCGGCACGCCGCGTCGCCGGCACTCGCGCTCGAGAAAATGCTGCGCGAGGAGCGCAATGTCCTCGGGCCGGTCACGCAATGGCGGCAGGTGGATGTCGATGACGTTGAGGCGGTGGTAGAGATCGAGCCGGAACGAGCCATCGGCGAGGCGGGCGGCGAGACGCGGTCCCGCGGCCGCGATGACGCGCACGTCGACCGCGCGTCCGTGATGGTTGCCGATGCGGTACACGCGCATGTCTTCGAGCACGCGCAGGAGTTTCGCCTGCACGTCGGGGTCGAGCGAATCCACTTCGTCGAGGAACAGGGTGCCGCCGTCGGCCACTTCGAACTTGCCCGCACGACCCTTGCGGTCGGCGCCGGTGAAGCTGCCGGGCTCGTAGCCGAACAATTCGCTGGCGGCGAGTTCGCGCGGCAGCGCGCCACAGTTGAGCGCAATGAACGGGCGCGTCCGTTTCGGGCCGGCACTGTGGATGCCCTGCGCGAACATTTCCTTGCCGGTGCCGGTCTCGCCGACCAGGAGCACGCTGCCGCCGTCGTGCGCGGCGAGCGTGCACAGGCGCTTGGCGGCGGCCAGCGACGGGCTGTTGCCGAGGATGTCGTCGAGTGTCACGAGCCGTGCCGGCGCGCGTGGCTCCCGGCGCGTGGCGGTCCCGGAGAGCAGGCGATGGAAACCCGAGAGGATGAGCACCGCGCCGATCTTGCGCTGCCCGTGGTGTACGGGCTGGACGCGGCACTCCAGCTGCGGCTGCATGCCGTTTTCGAGCCGGATCTCGCCTCGGCGCTCGCCGTAGCGCCCGGTCTGCACGAGATCCCGCGCGAGCAGCCAGAGGTCCGGCAACACGGTGGCAAGGGGGCGCTCGGCGTGAACCACGCGGTCGAGTTCGAGCATCTGCACGGCGACGCCGTTGATATCGAGTACGCGGCCGCCGTCGCTCAACAGCATCAGCGCGTCGCCGGGCCAGCGCCGTTCCATCTCGCGGAACTCGCTGCGCAGGTGATCGCGATTCTGCAGCGTTTGCAGCTCGAGCTGCTGTTCGAGGGACTGCGCGATCGAGATGGCGAGCGCGAGCGTCTGGATGTCGGCCGCGCCCGAGGGGCCGGTGATGTCCACCGCGCCGAGCGGGCGACCGGTTTCCGGATCGCACACCGGGGCGCCGTAGCACACCCACGGTTGCCAGCCCTCGCAGTAGTGTTCGGCGCCGAGCACCATCTCCGGCCGTCCGAGGCTGAGCGGCGTGCCGATACCATTCGGCCCGACCGCACCTTCCGACCAGTCGCCGCCGGGCACGAAATTCATCGCCTCGAGCCCCTCGTAAACGCCGCGATGGCCGACCTCGTAGAGGATGCGCCCGCGATCGTCGGCAAGCACGATGACGTGCCGCGAGCCCTCGGCGAGCGGGGCGAAGCGGTCGAGCACCTGGCGCCCGCTGCGCCCGAGCTGCTGCGTACGCAGGATCTCGTCGATGTTCTCGAGTGACATCACGAGCGGCGCGCGCTCGGCGGCCGGGGCGACGCCGAGCTCGCGGACGCGCGCCCAGGATGCGGCGATCACCGGCCGCGCTTCGTGCGCGGCGCCGGCGCCGAGAAACGCCTCGCGGTGCGCCATGACCCGCCGGTTGGCCTCATTGACCGGAAGATCGAGCAGTGACCGCGCCGAGTGCAGGCGGGGATCTGTCCAGGCCATGGCGGCGCATCTCTTCTCCAGTAGCGACGGTGCCATAGTAGCGCCGAACAAAATCCCTTGGGTAGATCGTGGAAATCGCCGCGATTGCTGCAACGCAATAGACTGCTCGGACAGGTGCCGCCGCGGATGCTGTCAGCCAGGCCTGCGCTTGACGGGCCGTTCGTCGCGCCGCCCCGGGGTATCAGGTCCCCGCCTGGCTCTCGGCGGCGGCCGGCAGTCGATACTCGCTTGCGCCTTCGAGCGCCATCTGGAACATGAAGCGGTTCGGCCTGGTGGCGATGCCCACCTGCTCGTAGACGAACGCGAACACGTCGTCCGCGCGCGCCGCGTCGACGACCACGGTGACGATGTCCATCTCGTCGGCGAAGGTGCCGCTGCGCTGACTCGCGCCGCGGCCGCGGGTGAGGTCGACGGCGGCGAGCTGCATGGTTTCGTGCAACACCGTCGCGAGGTCGAAGCCCTCGCCGGCGGGCACGATGCAGGTGATCAGCTTCGCGGCCGGCGTCGCGTTGGCTGTGAAGGGCGGCACGCGCGGTCAGCCCGACAGTTTGTCGAGCACCTCCTGCGGTACGAAGGTCGCGGCTTTCTCCAGCGGCGTGACATACATGATGCCGGCCCCCGGCGTATCGAGATTGCCGGCCAGGTACATGCTCTCGAACACGCGTTCGACCTGTTCGGACGAAACCACGATGTTGATCACCTCTTTTTCGACGTTGACCGCGAAACCCAGGATGCCGAGGCGTTCGCGTACGCCCATGCCGCGGCCGTAGTGCACCGTCGCGCCTTGCGCGCCTGCCGCGCGCGCGGCGTTGATGACGTCCTCCGCTGCACCGCGCTGCACGATACAGGTGATCAGCTTGACGTCGGTCAGGACGACCATTTCGCGTGAGTTCATGACGGGTTTCCTGCCAGGCGGGGTGAGCGGGGCGGTTCGTCCGTGCGCAGCCGCGCGCGGCGCTGTACCCACAGCCCGGTGCCGAGCACCGCGACGATCGGCGAGATGGAGGCCATGGAGAGGATGCCGAAGCCCTCGATGGCCGAGACCGCGTTGCCGAAGCCGAGGCCCATCGCCAGCACCAGCGGCACCGTGACCGGCCCGGTCGTCACGCCGGCGCTGTCCCAGGCGATGTTCACGAACTCCTCGTTCGACAGCCAGCTCAGTATCGCCGCGAGCGTGTAGCCGGGCACCAGCAGGTAGCCAAGCGGGATCTCGAACACGATCTTGAGCACCCCGACGGTGATGCCGACGCCGACGCCGATCGACACCGCGAGCATCAGGTTGCGCTTCTTGAACGCGCCCGCGGTGAGATCCTCGACCGTCATGCCGAGCGCGTTCAGCGCGGGTTCCGCCATGGTCGCGAAGAAGCCGAGGACCCAGGCGAACACCATCGCGATGAGGATGCCGAGCACGAAGCCGTACATCGGCGAGGCGTCCAGGCCATCGACCGGCGCGAATGCGGCCGGAATGATGCCGCCCGACTGCGCACCCAGCTTGGCCAGGCCGTAGGTCAGCCCGAGGTTGAACACGATCATGCCGAGCACGCACAGCACGAGGCCGAACAAGACGATGTCCGCTTCGCGCAGGCGCTCTTTCAAGATCAGGCCAAAGACCAGGTACAGGAACACCACCAGCGGCACGATGGCGCGGACGCCGCCGATGATCTCGGCCGCCGGCGAGAAGGTCCACCAGCCGGGCGCGGCCGTGCGTTGCGCGGCCTCGGCCGCGGCAATGATGTCGTCCGGCCCGGTGCCCGAGGCGACGTGCACGGCGAGCAGCATCACGGCGATGATCGGGAACAGCGAGGCCAGGGTGACGATGCCGAAACCGGACAACGACGAATTGCCCTTGCCGGCCGCGGCGGCGATGCCGATGCCGAGGGAGAGCACCAGCGGCACCGTGACCGGCCCCGTCGTGACGGCGCCGCAGTCCCAGGCCAGGCCGATGACGACGCGCAGGTCGTCGTCGAAGTGCAGCACCGCGGTGAGCAGCAGCGTCGGTACAACGGAGAGGTAGATGAAGGGTTTGAGGCTCCAGCCCTGCAGGAAGCGCAGGGTGCCGAGCACGGCCGCAAGACCGACGCCCGCGCCGACCGCGAGGACCAGCGCGCCAGCGCGCTCGTTCAGCAGCAGCCACAGGTAGGGTGCCTTGTGCACGTCGACGATGGTGCCGACGGTCTGCAAGGCGCCAATCGCGGGTTCGGCGAAGGTGACACCGATGCCGAGCAGCATGGCGATCGTCAGGACCAGCCAGAGCGGCGATTTCCTCGGCAGGTTGTTGCCGATTGCCTCGCCGAACGGCATCAGGCCGAGCCGCAGGCCCTCCATGAACAGCATCAGCCCGACGATCGCGGCGAACAGGCCGAGCGTGATGGTCCAGGAATCGGCAACGGCGGCGCGCAGTATCAGCAGCTGGAACAGGGCGAGGTAGGCGGCGAGCGGTGCCACGGCGCGCGTCTGTTCGAGAAAGCGCGTGGCGCTGTAGGGGCCGACCAGCCGCGAGACCTCGAACACGTCGAGGCGCAACCTTTCCGGCGCATACGGCCGGTAACTGCCGTCGCCCCGCCGTTCGCCGGCTGGCGTCAAGCGGTTAAAGCTCAAGCGCCTGTGATGGAGATTGACCTCGCGGACGAAATCGCCGTAGCGAATCATGCGCCGTTGCACGGCCGGCGTGTGATCGCCCGTTTCGTTCATCCTCTCGGTTCACCGTCGCGCATGATTCAGCGTGACGCTAGCCTAACGGTCGAGGTTGTCGTTGACGTGGATCAGACGCGGCAGGAGCGGTGCGTGGCCGCTGATGGCAGCCGCGCCGCGTCACTGGCCGTCGGCCGCCAGCTGCCGTTCCATCGCCGGTGCGAGCGGATGCGAGGCGTGCGCAGGCGCGCCATGGCGCGGCGGGCGCGGTGGAAATTCGACGACAAAGCGGATGCCGGGACCCGCCGCGCGATCCTCGAGGCGCACGTCGCCGCCGTGGGCGCGCGCGATCTCGCGCACGATGGGCAGCCCCAGGCCGCAGCCCTCGCCGGGGCTGTTCGGCGGGCGGTAGAAGTGATCGAAGATCTGCGGTCGGTGCTCGGGCGGGATGCCGCGGCCGTCGTCCTCGACGACCAGGCGCGGCGCGTGCGCCTCGCCCTCCACGCGAATCCACACATGGCCATGACGGCTGCCATAGACAATCGCGTTCTCGACCAGGTTGCGCAGCATTTCGTGGAGCAGCGCCGGGTCGCCCTCGATGTCGATGGCCTCCGCCGGCATCTCGGCCGCGAGCGTGATGTCGCGTGCGCGTGCGGCGGCGTCGAACTCCTCGCGACAGGCCTCGACGAGCGCAACGAGGTCTGTCGCCGCCGCCTGCGGGCCGCGGTCGAAAGCGATTTCGGCGCGCGCGAGCTTGAGCAACTGGGAGTTCACGTGTGTCATGTGGTCGGCGGCGCGCGCGATCTGGGCGAGTGAGCGGCGTACGGCGGCGGGGTCGGTTTCGCGTAGCGCGAGCTGCGCCTGCAGCTTGATGCCGGCGAGCGGGGTGCGGATCTGATGGGCGATGTTGCCGACGAAGGCCTCGTGTAGGCCGAGCATGTGATTGATGCGTCCCAGCAGGCCGTTGGTATTCTCGATCAGCGTGCGCACCTCGCGCGGTGCGTTGTCCTCCGACAGGGGCGTGAGATCGCGCGGGGAGCGACGCGCGAGCTCGTCCGCGAGGCGCTGCAATGGGCGCATGCCGCGCGTAATGGCGACCGCCACGGCGATCATGGCCCCGGCAATCAGCAGGGTCTTCTTCATCGCCACCAGGCTCAGCACCTCGGTCGTCATGCCGCGGCGCTTGTTCAGCGTCTCGGCGACCTGCACCACGATTTCGTCGTCCGCGCCCGGGTTGTTCAGCAGCGTGACCGCGCGCGTCAGCTCGCCGTCGATGCGCAGCGTTTCGAACACCGGTCCCTCGCGCAAGCGCGAGAGATCGGCCGGGATCACCTGGGGCAGGTCGCCGGCGATCAGGTGGCCGCCGGCATCGCGGATCTCGAAGTAGGTATCGTCCATGTCATCCCACTCGAACATCGCCACGGCGTCGGCAGCGGCGATGAAGCGCAGGCCGTCTTCGTCGACGCGGACCTCCTGGGCAATCGAATGGGCCGAGTCGAGCAGCCAGCGATCGAAAACCTGGTTGGCGGTGTGCATGCCGACGAGGTAGGACACCACCGTCTCCGCGAGCAACAGCAACAGCAGCGGTATCGCGACCAGCACGAGCAGGTAAGCGCGCAGGGATACGGTACGCATGACGGGTTTCCTCGTCTCAGGCGGATTCGATCACGTAGCCCGCACCGCGCACGGTGCGGATGGTCAGCCCGTGAGGGCCGAGCCGCCGGCGCAGGCGATGTACGTAGACTTCCACCGCGTTGTCGCCGATGTCGTCGTTGCTGGCGGTGAGGCGCTGAGCGATGCGCGCCTTGGTGACGACCTTGCCGGCGTTCATGATCAGCACTTCGAGCACTTCGAACTCGCGGGCCGGCACGGCGAGCAGCTCGCCGTCGATGCGGGCTTCGTGCGCGTAGGGGTTGACGGTGAGCGGGCCCAGCCGCGCTTCCTGGCCGAACATGACGTGGCTGCGCCTGAGCAGCGCGCGCACGCGTGCTTCGAGTTCGCGCAGGTCGAACGGCTTCTCGAGGTAATCGTCGGCACCGGCATCGAGCGCCGCGACGCGCTGCTCGACGCCGTCGCGCGCAGTCAGCACGAGCACCGGAATGGTGCGGCGCTGGCGGCGCAGCCCGCGCAGGATCTCAAGGCCGTCGATGTCGGGAAGACCGAGGTCGAGCAGCACGAGATCGAAGTCACCCGCACCCATCGCCGCCTGCGCGCCGTTGCCGTCGCTGGCGAGCGTGGCGGTATAGCCCGACTGCTCGAGCACGCGTAGCAGCCCGTTGCCGAGCAAGGCATCGTCCTCCACCACCAGTACGTTCATGTCACTGACAGGCTCTCGCCCCTCCCGGTTGTTCGCGCGCTCGACGCCGCGCGATGCGCTGTTATACCGCATTACCTGCACTTCGCTGGTGCGTCGTGCGATGAAAGGTTTTTGTAAGCATTGCGCACCGCGTTTCCTGAAAGGTCGCTGTAAGCATGACGCTCTTAGACTCGAACCCAACATGCACCAGGTTCGATCGGCTTCGACCACGTCGCGGCGATCGACCAAGCGAGAAGGAACCGCCATGACCACATTGGAGAATCTCAAGCACGACCTGCCGGCGAGCGTGGTCGTGTTCTTCGTCGCGCTGCCGCTGTGCCTCGGCATTGCGCTTGCGTCCGGCGCGCCACTTTTCTCCGGTCTCATCGCCGGGGTGATCGGCGGCATCGTCGTCGGCTCGCTCAGTCGCTCGCCCCTGGGCGTATCGGGACCGGCGGCGGGGCTCGCCGTCATCGTGCTGACCGCGATCGACGCGCTGGGTTCGTTCGAAGCGTTTCTGCTCGCGGTCGTCATCGGTGGCGTGATGCAGATCGCACTCGGTGCGCTGCGTGCCGGTGTGCTTGGTTATTTCTTCCCGTCGGCGGTGATCCACGGCATGCTCTGCGGCATCGGGCTCATCATCATGCTCAAGCAGCTGCCGCACGCGGTCGGCCTTGATGCCGATCCGACGGGTGACCTTGCGTTCCAGCAGGTCGACGGCAACACCACGCTCGGCGCGCTCGCCAGGATGGTCGACTTCGTCGATTTGTCGGTCGTGTTCGTCGCCGCGGTCTCGCTTGCCATCCTGCTTGCGTGGGAACTCGTGCTGGTCAAGCGGCACCGCATTTTCGAAATCCTGCCCGGGCCGCTCGTCGCGGTCGCTTTCGGCATCGCGTTCCAGGCCATCGCCACGCGCTGGTTCGGCGGCATCGCGATTGCGCCGGAACATCTCGTCGCGGTGCCGGTGGCGAACGGCGTCGGCGACCTCGCGAGCCTGTTCGTGCTGCCCGACTTCACGCAGATCGGCAACCCCGAAATCTGGACGGTCGCCGCGACCATTGCCGTGGTCGCGAGTCTCGAGACGCTGCTCTGCGTCGAGGCGACGGACAAGATGGATCCGCTCAAGCGCACCACGCCGACCAACCGCGAACTCCTCGCCCAGGGCGTGGGCAACAGCTTCTCGGGCGTGATCGGCGGCCTGCCGATCACGCAGGTCATCGTGCGTAGCTCGGCCAACATCCACTCGGGCGCGCGTACGCGCGCTTCGGCCATCAGCCACGGTGTGCTGCTGTTGGTCTGCGTCGCGCTGCTGCCGCATCTGCTCAACATGATTCCGCTCGGCGTGCTCGCCGCCGTGCTGCTGCTGACGGGTTACAAGCTTGCCAAGCCGGCGCTTTTCTCGCGGATGTGGGGCCACGGATACGAGCAGTTCGCGCCGTTCATGGTCACGGTGCTGGGCGTCGTGTTCACCGACCTGCTGACCGGCGTCGTGCTCGGCCTGGCTGTCGCGATTACGCTGATGTTGCAGCGGAACTTCCGCAACTCGCACTTCCTGCACATCGAGAGCCGCGACCCGGAAGTCGGGCGGCACGTGGTCCGCATGCGCCTGGCCGAGGAAGTGACCTTCCTCAACAAGGGTGCCATCAAGCAGGAACTCGCCGCTCTGCCGGACGGCACCGAGCTCATCATCGACCAGAGCGGCAGCGTCTACATCAACCACGACGTGCGCGAGATCATCGCGGATTTCGTCGCGACGGCGCCCGCGCGGAGCATCTCGGTGAAGATCATCGAGCAGGCGCCAGCGGTCGAGGCACGCAAGCTGACCGAGCTGAGTGCTGCCGCCTGAGCATCGTGAGGCAACACGCCGCCAGCGGCACGTACGCAGCACGGCTGCATGCGCGGGAGGACGATTCATGAACATCCTTATGACCATCGGCGATGATCACGATCCGCGCGTGCTCGCTGCCTATGTTGCCGAACGCTTTGACGGCGCGCCGCTCGGTATCGACCTGCTGCAGGTGATTCCGCCCGCCGAATCGACCAGCGCGGCAGGGCAGGCCGACCACGATTTCGCCGTCGAGCGCGCGCGCCGCCGCGCCGGCGAACGCCTGGCCGGGTTCGCCGAGGTGCTGCGCACGGTCGCGGGTGTGACGCGTTTCGACACGCACGTCGCTGGCGGCGAGTCTGCGAAAGTGATCGCCGCAGCGGCGCGTCGCTGCGGCAGCGCGCTGGTGCTGGTCGAAACGCGCGGGGACGGGCGCCTGGCGCGCTGGCGCGAAGCACACTTCGCGGCCGAGCTGCTGCGCCTCGCGCCTTGCGCCGTGGAACTCGTCAAGCCGTTCGCGGCCGCGCCGCGCTCCCTGTTCAACGTGCTGCTACCCGTCTCCGGCGAGCAGCTCGAGACCTATCCCTGGGAGACTATCGCGGCACTGCCCTGGCCGCGCGGAACCCACCTGCAGTTCCTCGGCATGCTGCCGGACGGCGCGGATGACCTGCCGCTGGAGACGAACGCTTTCCGACTCATCGAGACGCTGTCCTGCGACCGCGCCGCCGCGAGCCGGACCGGCGCCGGCCTGCACGATGCGTGCATCAGGCTGGGTCACGCACTCGGTGATGACGTGACCATCGACTACGCGCTGAGCGACGCCGCCGAAGGCAGCGTCGTCGCGGCGCAGGTACAGCGCTACCGCGCGTCGCTGGTCGTCACCTGCTCCCGTGCCGAACAGCGCGGCCGGCGTGGCCGCGGGCGTTTCGCGCCGCTGTTCGCGCGTGACGCCGCCCTGCAGATCGTGGCGCAGGCCGCCTGCGCCGTGCTGGTCTTGCGCGATGACGAACGCGGCACGGGCGCGTTCGGTGGCGAGGACCGGCTCGTCGCGACGCCGCTCCGGCGCGCGCGCTGAAGCGGCTGCCTTGGTCGTCGTTTTCACGCGCCGCCGTCACGCCCACTCGCGACGGCGCGCCGCGACAGCCGCCTGCCTCCGCGCGCGGCGGGGATACGGCGATACGGTGATACCGAAGCGGGCCGGGGGGCGCGCGCAACGCGGCTGTCAGGCCCGCATGCGCAGGCCGTCGGCGGAGAGCGGTAACTCGGTCCGCTGCACGATGGGCTTGAGGGCGAAGCTGGTCTGGATGTTGTCGATGCCCGGTACCTTGGTCAGCTTCTCGACCAGGAAGCGTTCGTAGCTCTCGAGGTCCGGCATGACCACCCGCAGCAGGTAGTCGGAGCTGCCCGTCATCAGGTAGCACTCCATGACCTCGGGGTAGCTCGCCACGCGCGACTGGAACTTCTCCAGCGCCGCTTTCTCCTGGCTGCGCAGCGAGACGCTGACGAAGGCGTTGATCGGCAGGCCGACCGCGTGGGCATCGACAATGCCGACGTAGCGCCGGATGACGCCGGCCTGTTCGAGCGCGCGCACCCGGCGCAGGCATGGCGAGGGCGACAGGCCGATGGCTTCGGCGAGTTCGGTGTTGGCCATGCGGCCGTGGTTCTGGATGTGGTGGAGGATGCGGTAGTCGGTACGGTCGAGCTTCATGTCTGCAATCCTGTGCCAATTTGGGCGGGTTCTTTGGCTCAGTATGCCCCAATTCGGCCTCCAGGCAGCGCAATTCGCAATCGCGTTGCCGCGCTGCCGCGCTACATTGCTGCGCCTCTGTCCCCTACGGAGTGCGGTAATGGCCAGCGCCCTCAGCGAGCGCGACGACTTCGCGCCCAATGTCGCCGAATGGCGCGAGTCGCTCGACTACATCCTCGACGAGTTCGGTGCCGAAGGCGCGCAGACGATCCTGCGCGCAGTGCAGAATCACGCGCTTGCACGCGGTCTCGTTCTCGGCGAGGCGACGCTCAACACGCCTTACGTGAACACCATCGCGCCGGCCGAGCAGCCGCGCTACCCGGGTGACGTCGAGCTCGAAAAGCGTATCGAGAATCTGATTCGCTGGAACGCCATGGCGATGGTGTTGCGCGCCGCCGACGAAGGCAGCGGCGTGGGCGGGCACATCGCGACCTACGCCTCGGCCGCGACCATGATGGAAGTCGGCTTCAATCACTTCTTCCGCAAGCGTTCCGCCGACTACGGCGGCGACCTCGTGATTCCGCAGCCGCACGCCGCACCGGGCATCTACGCCCGCGCGTTTCTCGAAGGGCGGCTGTCGGTCGAGCAACTCGGCAACTTCCGCCGCGAACTCGCCACGGGCGGCGGCCTGCCGTCCTATCCGCATCCGCGACTGATGCCGGACTTCTGGCAGGTGCCGTGTGCTTCGATGGGCCTATCGACGCCGACGGCCATCTACCAGGCACGGTTCGCCAAGTACCTCGAGAATCGCGGCCTGAAGCCGGCGAATGGCGGGCGCGTGTGGTGCTTCATCGGCGACGGCGAGGCCGACGAACCCGAGGTGTTCGGGACCATCAACATTGCCGCGCGCGAGAAGCTCGACAACCTCGTGCTGGTGGTCAACTGCAACCTGCAGCGTCTCGACGGCCCGGTGCGCGGCAACGGCAAGATCATCCAGGAACTCGAGCGCAGTTTCCGCGGCGCGGACTGGAACGTCATCAAGGTGATCTGGGGCAGCGGCTGGGACGGACTGCTGGCGCAGGACACCGATGGCGTGCTGCGGCGGCGCATGGAGGAGGCCGTCGACGGTGATTACCAGTGGTACTCGGTCTCGCCCGGGAATATCCAGCGCGAGCATTGGATCGAGAACAACCCCGTGCTCGCACGCATGATGGACAGCCTCAGCGACGACGAAGTGCGCAACATCAAGCGCGGCGGGCAGGATCCGAAGAAGATTCACGCCGCGTTCGCCCGCGCGCTGGCCACGGACGGCAAGCCCACCGTGATCCTCGTCAAGACGGTCAAGGGTGACGGCATGGGCGCGCTGCAGGGCCACAACACCGCGCACCAGAAGAAGCAGCTCAAGCCCGAGGAACGCATCGCCTGCGCGCGCGAGTACGGCATTCCCCTCGCCGACGAGGCCGTCGTGCGGGCGAACTTCTATCGTCCGGACGCGGACAGCCCGGAGCGCCGCTATCTGGCCGCGCAGCGCGAGCGCCTCGGTGGTTACCTGCCCGCACGCGAGGTCGACTGTCCGCGCCTCGCACCGCCGCCGCTCGCGCTGTTCCGCGAACTGCTCGAAGGCTCCGGCGGCCGCGCCGTCTCGAGCACCATGGCGATGGTGCGCCTGCTGGCAACCCTGCTCAAGGATGCGGACATCGGGCGTTACGTGGTGCCGATCGTGCCGGACGAGGCGCGTACGTTCGGCATGGAGAGCCTGTTCCGGGTGGCCGGCATCTACTCGCCGCAAGGGCAGAACTACCGCCCGGTCGATGCCGATTCCCTGCTGCCATACCGCGAAGCGGTCGATGGCCAGATCCTGCAGGAAGGGATCTGCGAGACCGGCGCCATCGCCTCGTTCCTCGCCGCCGGCACGGCCTACGCGGTGCACGGCATCCCGACGATTCCCTTTTATTTTTTCTATTCGATCTTCGGCTTCCAGCGCGTGGGCGACATGATCTGGGCCTGTGGCGACATGATGTGCCGCGGTTTCCTGCTCGGCGGCACCGCCGGGCGCACGACGCTCAATGGTGAGGGGCTGCAGCACGAGGACGGGCACTCGCAGGTCGTCGGCGAAACGGTGCCGTGCCTGAAGAGCTACGACCCGGCGTTCGGCTACGAACTCGCGGTGATCGTGCGCGACGGCATCCGGCGCATGTATGCGGAGGGCGAGCAGGTCTTCTACTACCTCACGCTCTACAACGAGAACTACCCCATGCCGCCGCTGCCGGACGCAGACCCCAGCGCCGACATCCTGCGCGGCATGTACAAGCTGCGCGCGCGCAGCCTGGACGATGCACCCTGCGCGCACCTGCTCGCTGCCGGCCCGCTGGTCATGGCAGCGCTCGAGGCGGCGGAGACGCTCGAGGCGCGCGGCATCGCGGCGGACGTCTGGAGCGTGACGAGTTTCAACGAGCTCTACCGTGACGCCGTGGCCTGTCAGCGGCACGCCCGGCTGCATCCCGAAGCGCCGCCGGTACGCTCGCATCTCGAGACGCTGCTCGGTGCGCAGGACGGCGCCTTCGTCGCGGTCAGCGACTACCAGAAGTCGCTCGCGCTGCGCATCGCGAGCTGGATCCCGGGCGAGTACCGGGTCCTCGGCACGGATGGTTTCGGGCTCTCCGACGCGCGCCCCGCGCTGCGCGAGTTCTTCGAAGTCAGTGCCGAGCACATCGTGCTCGCGGCACTGGATGCGCTGGCCGCGAGCGGCGCGATCCCGCGCGAGCACGTTGCGGCCTGGCTCGCGGAGTCCGGCATCGACCCGGACAAGACAGACCCGGTCACGCGGTAGGCGGTCATGAGCGAACTGCACATTCCGGATCTCGGTGAAGGCATCGAGGAAGGTACGGTCACCGCGGTGCTGGTCGCCGTCGGTGACCGACTCGAAGCCGGCCAGTCGGTGATCGAAATCGAGACCGACAAGGTCACGCTGGAAGTCCCGGCGCCGCGCGGCGGGACCATCGTCGCCGTCGAAGTTGCCGCGGAGCAGGTCGTGCGTCCGGGCGACCTGGTACTGAGGCTGGCCGCGGCGCCCGAGGATGCGCCGGGTGATACCCAGGGCAGTGACCTGGGCAGTGACCTGGGCAGTGAGCCGGGCAGTGAGCCGGGCAGTGAGCCGGGCGAAGAGCCGGGCGAAGAGCCGGGCAGTGAGCCGGGCAGTGAGCCGGGCAGTGAGCCGGGCAGTGAGCCGGGCAGTGAGCCGGGCAG
>JAPOKK010000096.1 GCA_029977665.1 Pseudomonadota bacterium
GGCGGATGGGGCGGGGCGCGCCGGCGGCGATCGGCGCCGGCCCGCTGTCGGCCGCGGGCGAGCCGTTGCACAGGTTGCCGCCGAGCGAGGCGCGGCCCTGGATCTGCGTCGAGCCGATCAGCTCCAGACCCTCGACGACGCCAGGCCAAGCTTTCTTGACTGCCGCGTTGGCACCGAGCTCGGCACCCGAGACGGCTGCGCCGATGCGGAATCCACCGTCCTCGCGCTTGACCTTGCGCAGCTCGGGGATGTGCTTGATGTCGACGATGAGGCCGGGACGCACGAAGCCTGCGCGCAGCTGGACGAGCAGGTCGGTGCCCCCGGCGAGTACCCTGGCCTTGCCCTTGGCGCCGGCCAGGCATTTGACGGCTTCCTTCACCGTTTGTGGTGTGGCGAATTGAATTTCGGACACGTTCCCCCCGTAAGCGATTCCTGGTTGACCGAGCCCCGTATCTTACACCCCTTGCGTGTTACCGACAGATGAAACGCCATGCCGGTTTGGCCGCCGGGGCGCACACCGGCGGCGCGCACGCCGGGCGCCGCTCAGCCTGGCAGCTGCAGCACGTTCTTGGCGATGATGTTGCGTTGGATCTCGTTCGAGCCGCCGTAAATGGTCGCCGGGCGGGCGTTGTAGAACTGGCTCAGCACGTCGACCGCGCTGTCGCCGAAGGCCAGCCGGCCGAGCGTCGCGCCGTCGGCGCCGGCCGCTTCGACCATCAGCTCGGACAGGCGTGAGAAGGTTTCGGTACCCCAGATCTTGAGCAGGGAGACGTCGGGACCGAGAGTTTCGCCGCGGCGTACGATATCGGCGAAGCGCTGGTAGGTGGTCTCGAGGTCGAGCACGTCGAGCTTGAGCCGGGTCAGGCGATCGGCGAACGCCGCGTCGTGGAGCAGCCCGGCCGCTGCGGCCAGCACTTCGAGCCGTTGCAGGCAGTACTGCGATTGCTTGGGACTGCCGATGAAGATGCGCTCGAATCCGAGCAGGGCCTTGGCGATGGTCCAGCCCTGGTTCAGCTCGCCGACCAGGCAATCGGCCGGCACGCGCACGTTGTCGAGGAACACCTCGCAGAACTCCTCGTGCCCGGCGATGTTGCGGATCGGACGGATGGTGACACCGGGCTGGGCGAAATCGATGAGGAAGAAGCTGATGCCCTGCTGTGGCTTGCCTTCCTTGGACGTGCGGGCGAGGCAGAACATGTGGGTCGCGTCCTGGGCCAGCGTGGTCCAGGTCTTCTGCCCGTTGATGACGAATTCGTCGCCGTCGCGGACCGCCTCGGTGCGCAGGCTGGCGAGGTCGGAGCCCGCGTTGGGCTCCGAGTAGCCCTGGCACCAGACGTTCTCGCCGGACAGAATCTTCGGCAGGTAGCGCGCGCGCTGCGCCTCGGTGCCGTGGCGGATCAGCAGCGGGCCGACCATCTGGATGCCCATGTCGGGCGCACGGCCGACACCCCAGCGCTCCTGTTCCTCGATGTAGATGAGCAGCTTCGATGGTGACAGCCCCATACCGCCGTGGGCGGCCGGCCAGGCGGGCGCCACCCAGCCCTGGCGCGAAAGCGTCAGGTACCAGTCACGGATCTCCGCCCAGCGCAGCCGCGCCGACGGGTAGCGCAGCTCGGCGGGGTATTCGCGCTCGAAGAAGTCGCGCACTATGCGGCGGAAATCCTCGTCCGAGATGCTGTCCCACTCGCCGTTGGCCGGCGTCGGCGGCAGCGGCCGCGCGGCGCCTTCGGCGTCGCTGTCCTCGCCGCGCACCAGCTGTGCCAGGCGTCGCGCATGAAAACTTGCGTTGCCGTGGCGCGCGGCCAGCGTCAGCGCACGGTTGAGATACAGGCCGACGTCGCATTCGTCGGTGTAACCGATGCCGCCGTGGAGCTGGACCGCCTGGCGCGCGATCAGCAGTGCCGCCTCGTTGGCGCGATGCTTCGCGCGGCTCGCCGCGCGCGCGCGCGCGCCTGCGCTGGTCGCGCTGTCAAAGGTGCGGGCGGCTTCCTCGACCACGGCGGTGGCCATGATCTTCTGGATGTAGAGATCGACCGCGCGATGCTGCAGGGCCTGGAAGCTGCCGATCGGGCGGCCGAACTGCTGGCGTGTCTTGAGGTAGTCGAGGGTGATGTCGAACAGGCGTTCGGCAAGCCCCAGGAGGTAGGCGCTACTCGCCACGCGCGCGAGCTCGCGGGCGTAGACGAGCGCGTTCGCGACCGCCGCTCCGCGTCCGAGCAGGGCGGCGGCGCCGACCACCAGCGCGTCGCAGCCGAGCGTGACGTGGCTGCTGCCGTCAGCTTGCGGGAGCACGTCGATGTCGAGCCCGGGCGTGCCCGGTACGAGGTGGAACAGGGCCGCCTCGCCGTCCAGCGTGGCGGGCACCAGCCAGCCTTCCGCCGTCGTGCCGAGTGGCACCTGGCGCAGCGCGCCGCTCAGCCGGTAGCCATCGTCGGCGCGGGCGGCGCTCAACCGTGTGGCAGCACCGGCCAGCTCGCCGTCTTCGGCGAGCGCCGCGCCGAGACGCAGCGTGCCGCTGCTGACCGCTGCGAGCAGCTCGTCGGTGCCGTCGATCTGCGCCAGCAGGGCGCTGGCGGCGACGCCGCACTCGAGCATCGGCTCGGGTGCGACGACGCGGCCGAGTTCGCGACACACGGCGTTGACCGCTTGCGCGCCGAGCTGCAGCCCGCCGGCAGCCTCCGGTACGACGATCGCGCCCCAGCCGAGCTCGCACATCTCGCGCCACAGGTTGGCGTCGTGGGCAACGCCCTCGCCACGCAGCGCGCGCAGGCGGGTGACATCGAGCGAGCGGGTGCAGAAGTCGGCCGCGCTGGCGGCGAGCATCTCGATGGTTTCGAGGTCGGTCTCCATGGCGGCGGGAGCGGGGTCGGTCTGGGACATGAGGACTCTCCGGAGGCGGGATCCCGACAGTTTACCCGCAACGGCCCCGGGTACGGATGAAGGCGCGACGCCTTTTGGAGCCATGTCGCTATTCCGTACACTTGCCGCTCGCCTTCATTCATCCAGCCGGAGAACGCGCACAGTGACCCCCGAAGTCGTCAAGCTCGAGGTAGTCGAGGACCATGTCGCCCTCGTCCAGCTCGCCAACCCGCCCGTCAACGCGCACAGCCAGCGCCTGCTCGAGGAGGTCGCCTGGACCTTCGACACCATCAGCGACCGCGAGGACATCCGCGTCGCCGTGCTGACCGGTGAGGGCAAGTGCTTCTGCGCCGGAGCGGACATCAAGGAACGTGTCGGCAAGGCGCGCGAGGCTGGTGACCACTGGCAGAATTCGCGCCGCGCGCGCGAGGCCTACCACAGCATCATGGAGTGTCAGAAGCCGGTCATCGCCGCGATCAACGGTCCGGCTCTCGGCGGCGGGCTCGCGCTGGCCGCGTCGTGTGACATCCTGCTCGCGAGCGAGACCGGCTGCCTGGGTCTGCCGGAAATCAACGTCGGCCTGCTCGGCGGCGGGCGCCACGCGCAACGCCTGTTCGGGCATTCGCGGCTGCGCCGCATGATGCTGACGGGTCTGCGCGTGTTCGGTCCCGAGCTCTACCGTCTCGGCGTGGTCGAAGCGTGCACGGCGCCCGAGCAACTGCTCGACGAAGCGCTTGCGATCGCGCGCGAGATCGCCGGCAAGAGCCCGATCGCCTCGAAGCTCGCCAAGCACGCGCTCAACCAGATCGAGTCAATGAGCCTGCGCGACGGCTATCGTTTCGAGCAGAGCATGACCGGTGAACTCGGCAAGACCGAGGACTCGAAGGAAGCCATGCGCGCGTTCGTCGAAAAGCGCGCGCCGGTGTTCAGCGGACGCTAGGGAACCTCTGAACAAGTCTGGGCCGAGCAGTTCGTGTTCGCGCTGTTCGAGTTCAAGGCGCGACGCGCCCGTCATAGCCGGCTATGGCGAAGCGTCGCAACGCGGAGATCGGACAGCGCGGGCGCGAGGTGCCGGGTCATGACTTGTTCAGAGGTTCCTTAGGGCGTGCGGGTGCCGAGCGGCATCCGTATGGTGACCGACGTGCCGGCGTCCCCGCTCACGTGGAGTTCGGCGTCGAGTTGCTCGACCAGGCTGCGTACCAGCGTCTGGCCGAGGTGTTCTGCGCCGGGCTCGAGATCCACGTCGCAGCCGACGCCGTCGTCACTCACCGTCAGCCAGGCGTGCGCGGCATCATGGCCGAGAGTCACCGCGATGCGCCCGCGGCGCGCACCGGGAAAGGCGTGCTTGAGGCTGTTGACGACGAGCTCGTTGAGGATCAGGCCGAGCGGAATCGAGCGATCGACGTCCAGGCGCAGCGGTTCGCTGTGGCAGACGATGTCGATGCGCGTGGGATCGATGCCATGGACGGTCTCGATATGCCGCAGCAGCTCGCGCGCGTAGGCCGCGAAGTCGACGTCCTCGACGGCGTCCGAGCGATGCAGCATCTCGTGAGCGAGCGCCATCGCGTGGATGCGCGCGCCGCTGTCGCGCAACAGCTCGCGCGGCAGCCCCGGTGGCGCGCGCCGCTGTTGCAGTGCGATCAGCGAACTGAGCGTCTGCAGGTTGTTCTTCACGCGATGGTAGATTTCGCGTAGCAGCACTTCCTTCTCGCGCAACGCGCCGTGCATGAAGTCGGCGGCGGCCTTGCGCTCGGTGATGTCGACGATCGAGGCAACGATGTGCGCGCCATCGCCCTCGGCGAGCGGGTTGAGCGCGACCTCGACCGGGAACAAGCTGCCGTCGCGACGCTGCGCATACAGCTCGCGTTCGCCGCCCATCGGGCGCGGTGTAGGCCGTGCGGAGTAGGCGCGGCGCAGGGCCGGGTGGGCCTCGCGCTGGTCGCTCGGCACCAGGCGATCGACGGGCTCGCCGAGGAGCTCTCCGGGGGCATAGCCGAACAGGACCTCCGCGCGGCTGTTGCTGAGCACGATGCGACCATCGCCGTCCACCACGAGCGTGCCGACCGGGGAGTGTTCGACGAGCTGGCGGAAGCGCCGCTCGTCGCGCTCGAGTTCGCCGGTGCGCTGATCGATCTCGCGCGCCATCTGTTCGAACGCGCGGCCCAGGTGTAGGAGCTCGGTGCTGCCACCGGTGGGGGCCTCGAGGCGACCGCGGCCGGCGAAACCCGCCACCGCGCGCGACATCCTTTCGAGCGGGCGCACCACCGAGCGTGCCAGGAGCATGCCGATGACGACCGCGAACAGCACGATGACGGCCGCGCTGCGCAGGATTGTGCTGGTCAGGCCGCTGGCGCTGCCGACGAGCGTCGCGCGCTCGGCCTCTTGCACGATCAGCATCTGCGGACCGGCACCGACGTCGGTGCGCGCGACGGTGATGTAGCGCAGTGCGCCGGCGGCGTCGCGTTGCGTGGCCCGCCCGTTCGCGGCGGCATCGATGCCAGGCCCGGCGCTCTCGCGGCCCGTGCAGCCGAGCGATGCCGCGGCGTCGTCGAAGCGCGACGGCACCAGCAGGCAGCGGCCGGCCGCGTCGGTGATGGCAAGATCGAAAGGGACGCCGTCGAGCCCCGCTAGGCGCGCGACCAGCGGCCGCAGGTCGAGGTCGATGACGAGCGCGCCGGCCAGGGCTCCACCGCTCGCGCGCAGCGGCGCAGCGGCACGCAGCAGTGGCACGATCGCCGCCGGTTCGGCCCCGGGATCCGCTTCGGGCAGAATCGTGGAGAGGTACACGAGGCCATCGTCGAGTCGGCTTGCGGCGGTGAAATCGCGCTGCGTACGCGCGTCCTCGAGCGCGTTCGCCGGGCGGCGCCGCGGCATGCCGGCGGCATCGCGATCGAGGCCCAGCCGTTCGCGCCCGCGCTCGTCGAGCAGGCGAATCCGCAGGTAGGACGGTGACGCCCGCAGGCGCGCGGCGAAGTCACGTGCGAGGCGTTCCGACCAGCCGCCGCCGGGCGCCGCGGGCTCGGTCGACAGCGTGGTCGAGAGCGTGGGCGGCGTGGTCAGCATGGTGGCGATGGCTGCACCTTCGCGCAGCGAGATGGCGTCGGCGCGCAGCGCGCGCAGCCGCGTCTCGAGCTGTTGCGCGACGAGGCGTCCACGGGCTTCGGCGGCTGCCAGGGCGCGATCGACGGCACTGGCATGCGCGCCCCTGTAGGCGACGACGCTTGCGGTTATCGTGGTGAACAGGGCGACCGCGGTCGTCACCAGCGTGATCTGGACGGACAGGCGCATCGGCAGAGCGTGACGTTTTCTGCTTCAGTCGTCGAGTGGCCGCGAGTCGCGAACCGTCTCGGTCGCGGCATGGCCCGGTTGATGGAACGCCGTCGCGTCGCGGCCGCTGGCCTTGGCCCGGTAGAGCGCCTGGTCCGCATGGCGCATCAGTTCGCTCGTGGCTTCGGTGTCGTCGGGAAACACGCTCACGCCGATGCTCGCGGTGATATCGAAGAGCCGGCCGCGGACGCGAATCGGCGCGCCGATCGCGGTTCGGATCTTCTCGCTCACCGGCACCACGTCGGCCGCACGCCGCAGGTCGTTGATGAGCAGGACGAACTCGTCGCCACCCGGCCGGGCAACGACGTCGGTGGTGCGCGCGACGGCGAGCAGCCGCCGTGCGACCTCGACCAGCACCTCGTCGCCGGCGTCGTGGCCGAGGGTGTCGTTGACCGGCTTGAAGTGGTCGAGGTCGATATAGAGCAGCGCGAAACGGCTCGCGTGCCGTCGCGCCACGTTGGCCGAGCGTTCGAGCTCGAGCTGCAGACCGTGGCGGTTGACGAGGCCGGTGACCGCATCGAAATGCGCGAGGCGTTCGAGTTCGGCCTCGACCTGCTTGCGTCGGTCGATATCGATGATCTGCATGAAGTAGCCGCTGGGCAGTCCTTCCGCGTCGCGCAGCAGCGCGGTGCTGGCCAGTACCCACAGGGGGCGTCCGTCACGACGCACGAAGCGGAACTCGGCCTCGAATCCGTCGTTGCCCGAACCGAGCAGACGCTGGCGCAGAAGCGCTTCGCGCTCGTGCTCGCCGGCGTCAAGCAGGTGCGCGATCGGTTGCTCGTGCAGGCTGCCCGGGCCGTGTCCGAGCAGCGTATGCAGCGCCGGGTTGGCGTCCTCAATGCAGCCGTCGACGCGCAACAGTGCGACGCCGGCGAGCGCGTGCTCGAAGGCGGTTGTATAGCGCCGCGCGCTGGCATCGAGTGCCCGTTCGAGGCGCTGTCGTTCGCTGACGTCGCGCAGCACCATCACGGCGCCGAGCAGGGCGTCGTCATCGCCCAGGATCGCGGCGACGCTGTCCTCGACCGGCACGTGCGCGCCATCGACCGCGAGCGTGTACGTGCCGGCATCGCGTACCCGTGGCACCGGCTTGGTCAGCGCCTCGCGCATCGGGTGAGGAGCTGTCTCGCTGCCGTCAGGCCCGACCAGTTTCATCACGCTCTCGACGGGACAGTCGCGCACCTCGGCGAGGGACGCGCCGAGCAGACGCTCGGCGGCCGCGTTGATGAAGCGAATGTGGGCTTGTGCATCCGTCGCGATGACGGCGTCGCCACAACAACGCATCGCGGCGCTGAACCAGCGCTCGGAATCACGTACCTCGCGCTCGAGGCGGGCTTTCGCGAGGGTCGTCTCGACGAGCGCGCGTACCTGGTCGGGTCGGTAGGGCTTGGTGATGAAGGCGTGTGCGCCGCTCGCAGTGGCTCGGCGCAGCGTTCCGGCGTCGCTGTAGGCACTGCAGAAGATCACCGGGATCTCGCCGTGTTCACCGAGCGCAGTGGCCGCGTCGATGCCGTCCTCGTCACCTTCGAGCATGATGTCAATCAGCACGACGTCGGGTCGCAGTTCGCGCGCACGGGCGACCGCTGCCGCGGCATTGTGCGCAATGCCGACGACTTCGTAGCCGAGTTCGCGCAGGCTCTCGCCGAGTTCGAGCGCGATGATCGATTCGTTCTCGACAATGAGCACGCGAGGTGCGCCGGCGGCCGCTCGCGGGTCGGTCTTCATCGCGCCACCCGCGCGCCGAGTCCGGGGCGATCACGTTGGGCGGCGCTGCGCCAAATGCCACTACCGTTGTCTGACCGCGATGCTGACGCTGTCCTTGCTGACGTGGCGCGACGGCGTCGCGTGCGCAGTGCCGCTTGACCGGCCGAATGCATGCTGCAATATCCCTGTTCGAGCATCGGTTGATGCTAAGAGCATATCGAAAAAATCGATGTGCGACGCCATTCGTAGGCGTGTGGTGGCGGCGCGCACGCGACGACTGCGAGGGTCGAAGCAAGGCTGTCTCGCGGACCCGGGCGCGCCTCGGGCACGCATCGGGCACGCACGCCGATCTGGTACGCTTGCGCTATCCCGGGCCACGTCGCAGGCCAACCGCCGCGGCCCCGACCATCAGCCGTAGTCATGAGAGCATCACACATGGGACTGTCAGGCTTCGCGCCCGAGCGGTGCGCGTGCGCGCCGTGAGCGCGCCGCCCGGGGAGCAACGCGAGCCGCTCGCGCGGGTGCCGTCGATAGACGATTTGTTGCGCTCGCCCGGAGGCCTCGCGCTGGTCGATGCCTATGGGCGCACGCTGGTCACCGACGCGTTTCGCGCGGTGGCTGCCGATGCGCGCGCAAAGCTCGCCGGGGGCGCTGCAAGCGCGGCCGGGGTTGCCGATGTCGCGGCCCTGGTCGAGGCCGCCGCGCATCGCCTGGCGGCGATGATGACGCCATCGCTGATCCCGGTGCTCAACCTTACGGGCACGGTGCTGCACACGAATCTTGGCCGCGCACCGCTGCCGCCGGAGGCGATCGCGGCGATGAGCGCGGTCGCCGCGGGCGCGAGCAACCTGGAGTTCGACCTCGCGCGCGGGCGGCGCGGCGAGCGCGACGCGCTCGTCGAGGATTGGATCTGTCGGCTCACCGGGGCCGAGGCGGCCACGGTGGTCAACAACAACGCGGCCGCCGTGCTGCTCGTGCTCAATACGCTCGCGCGCCGCCGCGAGGTGCCGGTCTCGCGTGGCGAGCTGGTCGAGATTGGCGGTTCTTTCCGTATCCCCGAAGTGATGTCGCGCGCCGGTGCCAGGCTCGTCGAAGTCGGCACGACCAACCGCACGCACGCGCGCGACTTCGTCGAGGCCATCACGCCGCGCACGGCGGCGCTGATGAAGGTGCACACGAGCAATTACGTCGTCAGCGGCTTTACCGCCGCCGTGCCCGAGCGCGAACTGGCGCGCATCGCGCACGACGCCGGACTGCCGTGCGTGGTCGACCTCGGCAGCGGCACGCTGCTCGACCTCGCGCGCTACGGCCTGCCGCGCGAGCAGACGGTGGCCGAGACCCTTGCTGCCGGCGCCGATCTGGTCACGTTCAGCGGCGACAAGCTGCTCGGTGGCCCGCAGTGCGGCATCGTTGCCGGCCGTGCGGAAATGGTGGCACGCGTGCGACGCAATCCCATGAAGCGCGCGCTGCGCGTCGACAAGCTCACGCTCGCCGCGCTCGGCGCGGTGCTGCGCCTGTATGCCGACCCGGCGCGCGTGTGCGAACGCTTGCCGACGCTGCGCCTGTTGACGCGACCGCAGGGGGACATTCGTGCGCTCGCCGAGCAGCTGCGCCCGGCGCTGGCCGCCGCGCTGGAAGGCCGGGCCAGCGTCAGCGTAATCGAGTGCTCGAGCCAGATCGGCAGTGGCGCCTTGCCGGTCGAGCAGTTGCCCAGCGCAGGCCTCGCGCTGCGTCCGCTCACAGGCGGGGGACGTGCCCCGGAGCGGCTGGCGGCGCGCTTCCGCGAGCTGCCGTTACCGGTGGTCGGCCGCGTCAGCGACGGCGCGCTGGTGTTCGACCTGCGTTGCCTGGAGGACGCGCAACCGTTTCTTGCGCAACTCGCCCAACTCGGCACGGCGGAGTCGTCGCCATGATCGTCGCGACCGCGGGCCACGTCGATCACGGCAAGACGTTGCTGGTCAAGGCGCTCACCGGCGTCGATACCGATCGCCTGCCCGAGGAGAAAGCACGCGGGCTGACCATCGATCTCGGTTTCGCCTACCACGACCTGGGCGATGGCCGGGTGACCGGATTCGTCGACGTGCCGGGACACGAACGCTTCATCCGCACCATGGTCGCCGGGGTCAGCGGCATCGACGTCGTGCTGTTCATCATCGCCGCCGACGACGGCCCGATGCCGCAGACCGCGGAACATCTCGCGATCCTCGATCTGCTCGGGGCCACGCGCGGGGTCATCGCGCTGACCAAGATCGATCGCGTCGACGCGGCGCGGCTTGCCGCGGTCTCGGCCGAGTGTCGTGAGCTGTTCGCGGCGACGCCGCTTGCCGGCAGCGCGCTGGTACCGGTCTCGGCAGTCACCGGGGAGGGCATCGACACCCTGCGCGCGGCGCTGCTCGACCTCGCCGCGAGCCTGCCGCCGCGGCCGACCGGCGGCAACTTCCGCCTCGCCGTCGATCGCAGCTTCGTGCTCAAAGGCGCCGGGCGTGTCGTCACCGGCACGGTGTTCAGCGGCCAGGCCGCGCTCGAAGACGAGGTCTTCCTCCTGCCGGAAGGCACCGCGCTGCGGGTGCGCGGCATCCACGCGCAGAATCGCGAGGCAGCCGCTGCCCGCGCCGGCGAGCGGTGCGCGCTGAACCTGGCCGGTAGCGCGCTGCGCGATGCGGAGCCGGCGCGCGGCGATTGGATCACGGCCGGCGGCTGCGCTTTTGCGACGCGCCGTCTCGATGCCCGCGTGCGTGTGCTCGCGAGCGAAGCGCGCGCGCTGGCCAACCGCACGCCGGTGCACGTGCACCTCGGTGCCGCCGATGTCACCGCGCGGCTGGTCACCATCGATGGCCGCGCCATCGAAGCCGGCGCCGAAGGGCTCGTGCAGGTGCAACTCGACCGTCCCCTGCATGCCGTGCACGGCGACCGATTCGTGCTGCGCGACCAGTCGGCGCGCCGCACGCTCGGCGGTGGTACGGTCGTCGATCCGCAGCCCCGAGTGCGCGGACGTAACCGCACGCAGCGCCTGGCCTGCCTCGAGGCCATGCAGTCCGGCACCGCCGAGATGGCACTCGCGGCGCTGCTCGCGGCCGAGCCCTACGGCCTCGACATCGCGCGCTTCGCGGCGAGTTTCAACCTCGATCCGGCCACGCGCGAGGCCTTGCTCGCGCAGGCGGCGATCGTCGTCGTCGAACATGGCGGCCGCATGCTCGGCTTCGCGCCGCAGCGACTCGCCGCGCTCGAGGCGATGATCGTGCCGGCCCTCGAAAGGTGCCACGCGGCGCAACCGGAGCGCGCCGGCGTGACGCCGGCCGAACTCGGCAGCGCGCTGCCCGAGCGGCTGCGCGCGACGCTGCGCGACCTCGTCCTCGAGCGCGTACTGGCGCGCGGCGTGGTCGAGCGCCACGGTGGCCTGCTGCGACTGCCGGGCCACGCGGCACAGCGCGCCAAGGGCGATGAAGCGCTGTGGCGGCGCGTGCGCCGCCTGCTCGACGTGCCCGATCACAAGGCACCGGTCGTACACGACATGCTCGAACCGCTGCGGCTGGAACTGAAGCCGCTGGAAGCGTTCCTGGCACGCGCGACGCAGGCCGGCGATGTCGTGCGCGTGAGTCCGCGGCGCTACTTCCTGCCCGGCTCGATAGCGCATTTCGAGGCCATCGTGCACGAGCTCGCGCGCACGCGCCCCGGCGGCACGTTCTCCGTCGCGGATTTTCGCGACCGCGCGGGTATCGGCCGCAACGCGGTGGTCGAGGTGCTGGAGTATTTCGACAAGGTCGGACTGACCCGCCGCGACGGGCAGGTCCGCAAAGTGATCAGACAAGGCGCCTAGGGCGCCCGCACACCGGAGGGGAGAAAGCATGGATCAACAAATCGACGTCGTCACGTCGGCAGGGCGGATCAGTGGCCGCGTGGACAGCCGTTTCAGCGAGGTCGCCGAGGCCTTCGTCGAGAACTTCGATGCGCGCGACGAAGTCGGTGCGAGCTGTGCGATCACACTCGAGGGACAGACCGTGGTCGACCTGTGGGGTGGCCGCGTGACGCGCGACGGGGCCGACTGGGAGCAGGACACCTTGTGTACCGTGTTCTCCTCGACCAAGGGGGCGATGGCATTGTGTGCGCACATGCTCGCCGACCGCGGCGTGCTCGACCTCGACGCGCTCGTCACCGATTACTGGCCGGAGTTCGGCGCCGGCGGCAAGGAAGAGGCGCGCGTGAAGATGACACTCGACCACAGCGTCGGCGTGCCGCACCTGCGCGGTCCCGTCGCTCCCGGTGGCTTCTACGACTACGAACAGATGGTCGCGCGCGTTGCCGCCGAGCCGGCTTTCTGGACGCCCGGCACGCGCGGCGGCTACCACGCGATCACCATGGCTTGGACGGTCGGCGAGCTGGTCCATCGCGCCTCGGGGCGGCGTCTGGGCCAGTTCTTCGACGAGGAGGTGGCGCGCCCGCCGCGGTCGAGCCGCGCATCTCGCCGATGCTGCCGGCCGAACCCGACGAGCCGTGGCTCGCGACGCGTTTCGTGCAGGCTGCACTCGGCGCCGAGGAGAACCCGACGCAGTTGTTCATGCGCGACTTTCTGCTGCTCGACCCGAACACGCCCGAGTGCCACCAGGCCGAGGTCGGCTCGGCCAACGGCGTGGCCAATGCACGCAGCCTCGCCGGCCTCTACGCGCCGCTCGCCAACGGCGGCAGTCTCGGCGGGGTGACGCTGGTCGGCGCCGACACGCTCGCCCGCATGGGGCGCGTATCGATGGCCTCGCACGACGATGCGACCCTGCTCGTGCCGAGCCGCTTCGCGCTCGGTTACATGAAGAGCACCGACAACCGCCGTACGCCGAACACGGTGAACTCGAGCGTGATCCTGTCCGAACCGGCCTTCGGCCACGTCGGTGCGGGTGGTTCGCTCGGCTTCGCCGATCCCGCCTGCGGCATGAGCTTCGGCTACGCGATGAACCGCATGGGCACCGGCATCCTGTTGAACGATCGCGGACAGGCCCTGGTCGACGCCGCCTATCGTTCGCTCGGTTACCGCTCGAACGCGAGTGGTGCATGGCTGGAGTGAGCCGCGTTCGGCCGGGACTGCGTGTGGCAACCCGGCGCCGGGCCTTGTAGCATGACTGGCGGAAGAGCATCGCCACCCGGTGGGGCGCCCGGTCTTCAAAACCGGTGAGACGGCCGCAGGGTCGTCTGGCAGGTTCGACTCCTGCCTCTTTCGCCAGATGCCGCCGGGGGGCGCCCGTCTCCGGCCGCCGCGGATGCACCAGGGTGGGAATTCCCACCCGCGCACCACGGCGATGCGCGGACAGCACCGCGTCAGGGTCTACAATCCGAGACAGCACCACCGCGGAGGAGCATGACGTGTCGCTCAAACAGAAGCTCGAAGCGATCAAGGAGAGCGCGGTCAAGCGCATCCCGCCCGACAAGCTCGAGAAAATGACCGCCGCGACCAACGCCCTGCGTGCGTCGGGCATCATGGACGGCGTCATTCAGCCGGGTGCGCGGTTGCCGGCATTCGCGCTGGCCAACCAGCACGGCAAGGTGATTCGTTCCGAGGACCTGCTGCAGCGCGGTGCGGTGGTGCTGACCGTCTTTCGCGGACACTGGTGACCCTACTGCAACGTGGAGCTGTATGCTCTGCAAGACATCATCGACGAGTTCGCCGACCGCGGCGCCACGCTGGTTGCGCTGACCCCCCAGCTGCCCGAGCACAGTGCCGCCATGGTCGAACGGCACGCGCTCGAGTTCGACATCCTGAGCGACCCGGGTAACGCCTACGCGGAGAAGCTCGGCCTGCGCTTCCGGGTCCCCGACGACATCCGTGATCTCTACCTGTCGTTCGGTATCGACCTGCCCGCGTGCAACGGCGAGGACTCGTGGACGCTGCCGATGCCCGGGCGCGTGATCGTCGGCAGCGACGGCATCGTGCGCGCGGTCGAGGTCGACCCTGACTACACCGTGCGGCCCGAGCCGTCGGCCATGCTCGAGGTGCTCGACGCGACCGACTGAGGCCGCCAACCTTCACCGCCAGCAGGCGTCACGGGCCGTGCACCGGGTCATGACCACGGCGCGTCGTGTCTCTCGTGCGCGACGCCGGTTGGCGTTACCATCGTCGTTGCGATTGCATGTCGTCCCATGCGCCGTCAACCCGGCCCTGGTCCGAGCCGCGTGCCGCGCTGGCTGCGTAGCCAATGGCGAGGCTTCGGACCCGGCCGTGCCGGCACGAGTCGTGACCGGAGAAGGTGGATGGCACCACGTACCCTGAGCGGCGCCCTGACGGCGAATTTCCTCGGCCAGGCGCCGACCTGGTTCAAGGCCGCAGTGGGCGTTTTCATCCTGGCCAATGCCATGCTCGTCGTGGCATTCGGCAAGGCAGTGGCCGGTTGGGCGCTGATCGGCGAGTTCATCTTCTGCCTGGTCATGGCGCTCAAGTGCTACCCGCTGCAGCCCGGCGGATTGCTCGTGATCGAGGCGGTCATTCTCGGCCTGACCACGCCCATGCACATCTACGAAGAGACC
>JAPOKK010000352.1 GCA_029977665.1 Pseudomonadota bacterium
CAAGAAGAAGGCAACGAAGAAGAAGGCGACCAAGAAGAAGGCGTCTAAGAAGAAAGCCACCAAGAAGAAGGCAACGAAGAAGAAGGTTGCCAAGAAGAAGGCCACCAAGAAAAAGGCGACCAAGAAGAAAGCAGCAAAGAAGAAGGTAGCTCGAAAAAAGTAACGTCGCGCGATGGCGAGACGGACGAGCGCGCAAGGCTGCAGGAGGCCAAGACGGAAGTCCGAGCACGCCTTGCAGCTCGCCGAGAAGCGGCCCGGCTACGGAAAGCCGAGCAGACCAAGCGCGCTGCGATGAAGCGAGCTATCGAAAAGTTCGCAAGGAAGTGGGAACGGGAGTACGACCGCAAGCACAAGCGCGGTTGAAGCCGTTTCACGGCGAACTTCGAGACGAAGCGGCAACGGGAGTTGCCGCGGCGGCCCGCTGGGCCGCACCCTTCAAGCCCTCCCCTGGGGAAGGGTTTTTTTTTTCCCGGCGTGCGTCAACGACGGCACGCCGCTTGCCGGAACGTCGTGCCAGTGGCCAAGAGCAAGTCCAAGACGCGTGCCGCCAAACGTCCGGCGCGTGCTCCGCGACGAGAGCGTAAGCTGCGGAATTGGCTATGGTTTTTCGTCAGGCACGCGATACTGTGGTTGCTCGTTGCGGTGGCCGCGTACTGGCTGTGGCTCGACCGGGAAGTCGCGGCGACGTTCGAGACCAAGCAATGGGCCTTGCCGGCGCGCGTCTATGCGCGACCGCTCGAATTGCATGTCGGCGCGCGCGTCTCGCCCGAGCGGCTGCGGCGCGAACTCGATTACCTCGGTTACCAGCGCGGCGAAGCAGTCGTCGCGCGGGGGCAGTATCGCCAGGCGCGTGAATTCATCGAGTTCCATGCCCGCGGTTTCCGCTTCTGGGACTTCCCGGAAGCGCCGCGGCGGGTGCGGGTAAGCTTCGCCGGCGGGGTGATCGACGCGATCATTGCTACCGAGGGCGGCGACCCGATCGACCTGATGCGTCTCGACCCGGTCGAAATCGGCAGCATCAACCCACGTCGTTTCGAAGACCGCAAGCTGCTTGCCTACGAGGATCTGCCGCGTGACTTCGTACGCGTGCTGGTAGCCGTCGAAGATCACCGCTTCTTCTCGCATCACGGCGTGGACGTGTTCGGCCTGATGCGGGCGATGGCGGTCAACGTGCGCGCTGGCCGGCTCGTTCAGGGCGGCAGCACGTTGACCCAGCAGTTGGTCAAGAATTTCTACCTGACGCGCGAGCGCACACTCGCGCGGAAGCTCACCGAAATGATGATGGCCGTCTCGCTCGAGCTGCGTTACGACAAGCGACAGATTCTCGAGACTTATGTCAACGAAGTCTTCCTCGGCCAGGACGGTAATCGCGCTATCCACGGCTTCGAACTCGCCGCGCAGTTCTATTTCGGTGCACCGCTCGCGGAACTCGACATCGAAGAAATGGCGCTCCTGGTCGGCATGGTCAAGGGGCCGTCGGTCTACGACCCGCGGCGCCACCCCGAGGCTGCGCGCAAGCGCCGCGACGTGGTGCTGGAGGTGTTGGCCCGGCAGGGCGTGCTCGATGCGCAGTCGTTGCAGCGCGCGCGCGCCGAACCGATCGCGCTGCGCGTTGGCGGCTCCCGCGCGACTGCGGCGAGCCCCGCGTTCATGGCGCTGGTCAAGCGCCAACTGCTGCGCGAATACAGCGCCTCGGATCTCAATGCCGCGGGTCTCAACGTGTTCACCACGCTCGACATCGATTTGCAACGGCGCAGCGAGGCGGCCACGCGCGCGACCATCGATGCACTGGAAGCCGAGCGCCACCGGGATGGGCTGCAGGCGGCCGTCGTCGTCATCGAGCCGCGCAGCGGCGAAATTCTCAGCCTCGTCGGCGATCGCAACCCCGGTTATGCCGGTTTCAATCGTGCGCTCGACGCACGCCGGCCGATCGGTTCGACCGTCAAACCCCTGGTCTACGCCCACGCGCTCGCGCAGCCCGAACGTTACGCCTTGTTCTCCCCGCTGGCCGATGTCGCTGTCAGCTGGACCGACGATCAGGGCAACACGTGGCGGCCGAAGAACTTCGACGGCGAGGAGCATGGACGGGTCACCGTGCTCGAGGCGTTGACGCGCTCGCTCAACCTCGCCACGGTCAACATGGGCCTCGACCTGGGTCTCGAGGCGTTGCGCGATCATCTCGCCGGGCTCGGCATCGGGGGACGGCTGAATGCCTACCCGTCGCTGCTGCTCGGCGCCATCGAGATGTCGCCGGCGGACCTGGCCGAGGTCTACACCGCGCTGGTCAACGACGGGTTCAAGGTCCCGCTGCGCGCGATCAGCGACGTCACGACGCACGAGCAGCGCAAGCTCAAGCGCTACGGCCTGGAGATTGCCCGGGTGATGGAGCCCGCTACCGCCGCACTCGTGCGGTTTGCCATGACGCGGGTCGTTGCCGAGGGTACCGCCCGCGCGCTGCAGCGTGATTTTGCCGGGCGGCTGCCGCTCGCCGGCAAGACAGGAACGTCCGACGACAACCGCGACAGCTGGTTCGTCGGTTTCGGCGCCAACCGTCTCGCCGTCACCTGGATTGGACGCGATGACAATGGCGCGACCGGCCTGACCGGCAGCACGGGTGCGATGCGCTTGTGGTCGGCGGTGATGCGCCATAGCGCGCTCGAACCGGCATCGACGACGCTGCCGGAGGCGCTGGCCTGGTACAGCGTCGACCTCGCAAGCGGCGCTGCCGTGCCCGCGGACTGTCCGGGTGCAGCACGCATCCCGGTCCATCGGCGTACCATGATCGAGCGACGTGAGAGCTGCGAGCCGGCACGAGCGGCGCCGCCCGCGCCCGACGGAGAGGCGCCGGGCCTGCTCGACAGATTGAGAGGATGGTTTTCGCGATGACACTCGATGCAAGGATCGGCGTGCTGCTGCTGGCCGGCCTGATCAGCGCTTGCGCCGGCGGCGGTACCCGCGCACCCGTCGAAGAGCGTACGCGTGAGGGCGCCGCGCCGACGCCGGCGGCACCAGCGGCGCCCGCCGCAACGGTGCGCGGGGCGGACACGGGCCGGCGCAGTGGCGTCATTGTCGAAGCCTTGCCAGAGGCGGCGTCGCCGCGTCTCGAACCGCTGCCGGATGACGCCGGGGAAGCGGTGGTTGATGGCGACGCGGGTGCGCAGCAACTCGCGCTGGCGGCGCCCGCGCGCGACAGTGCCACGCAGAGCCTGCTCGGTGCCGCGGTCCAGGCCGCCGCGGCGGGCGAGTGGGACCGCGCGCAAGCGGCGCTCGAGCGTGCGGTCAAGCTTTCACCGCAGGACGCAGAGTTGTGGCGACAACTGGCCTATACGCATTATCGCGAGGGCGACCTGGCGCAGGCCGCGGCACACGCCGAGCGCGCCGTGGCGCTGGCGCCCGAGAGCGCCGCCGGCTGGGCGCTGGTTGCCGACATCGAGACCGCGCGCGGCAACGCCGC
>JAPOKK010000178.1 GCA_029977665.1 Pseudomonadota bacterium
CGCCGCGGCCGTGATCCTCGGCGACGCGGCGATCGCCGGACTGGCCGACTCGAAGGCGCTCGGCGGAGCGGCGCGCGAGACCTTGCACGAGCAGATCGTCGCCAGGGCGCGGGCCGTCGGGGTCGGCCTCGCCTCGGTGGCGGAGATCGACGCGCTGAACATCCATCACGCCACGCTGCTGGCAATGCGGCGTGCGGTCGAAGCGCTGACGACGGCGCCCGGCTCGGCGCTGATCGACGGCCGCTTCTGTCCGCCGCTGGGCTGCCCCGCGCGTGCGCTGGTCGGCGGCGACGCCAGCGAGCCTGCGATCAGCGCGGCCTCGATCGTGGCCAAAGTACGGCGCGACCGCATCATGTTCGAACTCCACGAGCGTTTCCCCGTCTACGGCTTCGATCGCCACAAGGGCTACCCGACGCCGGCCCATCTGCGCGCGCTCGCCGAGTGGGGCGTGTGCACCGAGCACCGGCGCTCGTTTCGGCCGGTGCGCGACCGACTGCGACCGGAAGCCCTGTGAGCACGCCGCGCTTCGTTCACCTGCACCTGCACAGCGAGTATTCGCTGGTCGACGGCATCGTGCGTATTCCGCGGCTGGTGCGCCGTTGCGCCGAACTCGGCATGCCGGCCGTGGCCCTCACCGACCAGACCAACGTCTTCGCGCTGCCGAAGTTCTACCGTGCCGCGCTCGGCGCCGGGCTCAAGCCAATCGTCGGTGCCGAGCTGTGGGTGGCGGGGGACGCCGCCGGCGGGGATCGTTACCGTATCGTCGTGCTGTGTCAGGATCTCGACGGCTACCGCAACCTGAGTGAACTGCTCACGCGCGCCTACCGCTACGGCCAGCGTGGCGGCGTCGCGGTGGTCGAGGAGGACTGGCTCGACGCGGCGAGTACCGCCGGGCTGATCGTGCTCTCCGGCGGTATACACGGCGATCTCGGCCTGCTCGCGCACGAAGGCCGCATGGACGCGTTGATCGAACGGATCGACTACTGGCATGCACTGCTCGGCGACCGCTACTTCGTCGAGGTGACGCGCACGGGGCGCGAACGCGAAAGCCGCTATCTCGATGCCATGCTGGCCGTCAGTGACCAGCGCGAGTTGGCCTTCGTTGCGACCAACGACGTGCGTTTCCTGTATGCCGAGGAGTTCGCCGCACACGAGGCGCGCGTGTGCATCAACCAGGGGCGCGCGCTTGCCGATCCGCGGCGCCCGCGCGATTACTCCGAGCAGCAGTACCTGCGCAGTGAAGAGGAGATGTGCGCACTGTTCGAGGACCTGCCCGGTGCCCTCGCCAATTCGGTCAACATCGCGATGCGCTGCAATCTCGAACTGACCTTCGGCACCTATTTCCTGCCCGTCTTCCCGGTCGATGACGGCGCCTCGGTCGACGACGTGCTCGCGCAGAAGGCCGTGCAGGGACTGGAGCGCCTGGTCGCGAGCGGCGCCATCCGCCGCGATTTCGCCGCCGATCCCCGGGCGCGCGAAGCCTACGAGTCGCGTTTGCAGAGCGAACTCGAGGTGATCACCAAGATGGGCTTCGCCGGCTACTTCCTGATCGTCGCGGACTTCATCGAATGGGCCAAGCAGCACGAGATCCCGGTCGGCCCCGGGCGCGGCTCGGGCGCCGGATCCCTGGTCGCCTTCGCACTCGGCATCACCGAGCTCGACCCGATGGCCTACGACCTGCTGTTCGAGCGCTTCCTCAATCCCGAGCGCGTCTCCATGCCCGACTTCGACGTCGACTTCTGCATGGATCGGCGCGACGAGGTGATCGAGTACGTCGCCCAGCATTACGGGCGCGACAAGGTCGCCCAGATCATCACCCACGGCACCATGGCGGCCAAGGCGGTGCTGCGCGACGTCGGCCGCGTGCTCGGCTTCCCCTACGGCTTCGTCGACCAGCTCGCCAAGCTCGTACCCTTCGACCCGCAGATGACGCTGACCCGCGCCCTCGACGAGGAGCCGGCGCTCAAGCAGCGCTACGACGACGAGGAGGACGTGCGCAGCATCATCGACCTCGCGCTGCGCCTCGAGGGCATCGCGCGCAACGCCGGGCGCCATGCCGGCGGTGTGGTCATCGCACCGAGCAAGCTGACCGACTTCACCCCGCTGTACTGCGAACAGGGCAGCGAAGGCCTGGTCACGCAGTTCGACATGGGCGATGTCGAGGCAATCGGCCTGGTCAAGTTCGACTTCCTCGGTCTGCGAACACTGACCATCATCGACTGGGCGGTGCGCGACATCAACCGCGCCCGCGCCCGCGCCGGCGAGGCGGCGCTGAACATCGCCCAGCTCGAGCTCGACGACGGCGAGACCTTCAAGCTCGTGCAGAGCGCGCGCACGACGGCCGTGTTCCAGCTCGAGTCCCGTGGCATGAAGGAGCTGATCAAGCGGCTCAAGCCGGATTCCTTCGAAGACATGATTGCGCTCGTTGCGTTGTTCCGCCCCGGGCCCCTGCAGTCCGGCATGGTCGACGACTTCATCGACCGCAAGCACGGCCGCGCGGTCGTGCGATATCCGCATCCCGATCTCGAGCCGATCCTCAAGCCCACCTACGGCGTCATCCTCTACCAGGAACAGGTGATGCAGATCGCGCGGGTGCTGGCCGGTTACACCCTGGGCGCGGCCGATCTCCTGCGGCGCGCGATGGGCAAGAAGAAGCCCGAGGAAATGGCCAAGCAGCGCGAGATCTTCCTCGCCGGCGCCGCCGCCAACGACATTCCCGAGGCCGATGCCACCTTCATCTTCGACCTGATGGAGAAGTTCGCCGGTTACGGCTTCAACAAGTCGCATTCGGCCGCCTACGCGCTGGTCGCCTACCAGACCGCGTGGCTGAAGGCGCATTACCCGGCGGCGTTCATGGCCGCGGTGCTGTCCGCCGACATGGATTCCACGGACAAGGTGGTGCGTCTCATCGAGGAATGCCGCAACCTCGGCATCGCGGTCGTCGCGCCGGACGTCAACCGCTGTGATTTCCGCTTCAGCGTCGCCGACGAGCGCACTATCCGTTACGGCCTCGGCGCGGTGAAGGGAGTCGGCGAGGCGGTTATCACCGCGATCGTCGATGACCGCGAGGCCAACGGGCCGTATCGCGACCTCGTCGACCTGTGCAAGCGCAACGCTTCGCGCAAGCTCAACCGGCGCTCGCTGGAAGCGCTGATCAAGGCCGGTGCGCTGGACTGCTTCGGGCGTACGCGTCCGACCTTGATCGCGGCGCTCGATCACGTCATGCAGATCACCGATCAGCACGTCAAGGCGGAAGTCTCCGGGCAATCGGACTTCTTCGGCCTGGCGACCACGCCGGACAGCACGAGCGAGACGGCGGTACTCGATCTAGAAGCGCTCACCGAGGTGCGCGAGTGGACGCCCGAGGAGCTGCTCGCGTGCGAGAAGGAAACGCTCGGTCTGTACCTGAGCGGCCACCCGATCGATCGCTATCGCGACGAGCTGGCGGGGTTCTCGAGCTGCACGCTCTCCGAACTCAAGCCCGGGCGCAAGCGTGTCACCGGCCTCATCATGGGGCTGCGCATCATCAAGACGCGGCGCGGGCGCATCGCGATCGTCACCCTGGACGACCAGACCGCGCGGGTCGAGGTCACCGTGTACCGTGACCTGTTCGAGCAGCACATGGACAAACTGGTCGCCGACCAGATCGTCGTCGTCGAAGGGAATTGCGATGTCGACGAATTCTCGGGCGACTACAGCATCCAGTGCGAGGCGCTGATGACCCTGGACGAGGCGCGCAACCGGCTCGCGCGGGCCGTGGTGCTGAACGTCACACCGCAGGAGCTGGGAAACGGCTTCGTCGGTACTTTGCAGGGCGTCATCGCCGATCACGGCAACGGCTCCTGCCAGGTCGCGATCGAGTACGCTCGCGACCACGCGCGCGCGCGGATCCGGCTGGGTGACAATTGGCGCGTGCAGGTCAACGACAAGCTGCTCGAGGGCCTGCGCGGCTACCTCGGCGAGCAGCGTGTACACGTGGAATACTAGCCGATGCCCGTGGCACCGGCACGATGAGGTAAGCATGGCGGAAAAGACACTCGAATCCTCGCAGGTGAATCTCAACTTTCTCGATTTCGAGCAGCCGATCGCGGAACTCGAAGCGAAGATCGAGGAGCTGCGCCTGGTCGGGCACGACTCGGAGATCAATATCTCCGAGGAGATCGAGCGCCTCGGCAAGCGTTCCGAGGAGCTCACCCGACAGATCTTCAACGCGCTGACGCCGTGGCAGATCTCGCGCCTCGCGCGGCATCCACGGCGGCCCTACACGCTCGATTACGTGAACCGACTGCTCGACGACGTGCACGAGCTGCACGGCGATCGCAGCTTCGCCGACGATCCTGCCCTGGTCTGTGGCGTCGGACGCATGGGCGGGCGCGAGGTCGCGTTCATCGGGCACCAGAAAGGCCGCAATACGCGCGACAACCTGCAGCGCAATTTCGGTATGCCGCGGCCCGAGGGTTATCGCAAGGCGCTGCGCGTGATGGATCTTGCCGAGCGCTTCCGTCTGCCCGTGGTCACGTTTATCGACACGCCCGGAGCGTACCCGGGAATCGGTGCCGAAGAACGCGGACAGAGCGAGGCCATTGCGCGCAACCTCATGGTCATGTCGGGCCTGCGCACGCCGATCGTCGCCGTCGTGATCGGCGAGGGCGGTTCCGGTGGCGCGCTGGCGATCGGCGTCGCCGATCGGATCTTCATGCTGCAGTACGCCACGTACTCGGTCATCTCGCCCGAAGGTTGCGCCTCGATATTGTGGAAGAGCGCCGAACGCGCGGCCGACGCTGCCGAGGCCATGGGCATCACGTCGAAGAGCCTGGCGCGTCTCGGCCTCATCGACGGTATCGTCGACGAGCCGCTCGGTGGCGCACATCGCAATCCCGCCGAGATGGCGCAACGCGTCGGCTCGACCATCGCCGCGGCGCTCGACGAGCTGGCCGGGCTGAGCCCGGAGGAGCTGGTGCGCGCCCGCCGCGCACGTTTCGCCGCGATCGGTGAGTTCGTCGAGAAATAACCCTGTCCCGGCGACGCTCGTCGCCCAGGCCGAAGCCGCGCTCGCAGCGCTGATTGCGCGCAGCGGCGCGCGTCGCCTGCTGGTGGCGCTGAGTGGCGGGTTGGACTCGAGCGTGCTGCTCGACCTCGCCGGTCGCTACGCGAGGCGCGCAAACCTCGACATCGATGCCTTGCACGTCGACCACGGCCTGGCACCGGACAGCGCGCAGTGGGCAGACCATTGCGTGGTTGTCGCGGCGCGGCTCGGCGTGGCCTGCGCGGTCCACCGGCTCGACAGCCGGCCGCCGGTGGGCGCCAGCATCGAGGCGTGGGCGCGCGAGCAACGCTATGCGGCTCTCGCTGCGGTCACCCGGCACGATACGCTCGTCGTCACCGCGCACCATCGCGACGACCAGCGCGAGACCGTGCTGCAGCGCGTTCTCGAAGGCGCCGGTCCGCACGGGCTGGTCGGCATCCGTGAACTGCGGCGGCTCGGCGAGGGACACCTCGGGCGGCCCTTGCTGGACATCGAGCGTGCGGCGTTGCATGCCCACGCCGAGTCCACCGGGTTGTCCTGGGTCGAGGACGCCAGCAACCAGGACCGGCGTTTCCGCCGTAACCGGCTGCGGCACGAGGTGCTGCCGCGGCTCGAGGCCGCCGTGCCCGGGGCGCGTTCGGGCCTGCTGCGTCTCGCCGCCATCCAGGCGGATGTCGCGAGCGGCCTCGACCGGTTCGCCGACGGGCTGCTCGCGACGTCGGCGAACCCGCCGCATCGCATCGCCATCGACACGCTGGGTGCGGCCGGTCCCGAGTGGGCGCCGTTCGTGTTGCGCCGCGCGCTCGCGCGTGCCGGGTGCGCGCAGCCGGGGCGGCGTCCGCTCGAGGCGATCCTCGGCTCCGTGTGCGGCGCGCGGCGCGATGCCAACCCGGTCGTGCGCTGGGGTGGCCACGCCGTACGTCGCTATCGTGACGAGCTGTTCGTAACCCCCGCGGCGCTGCCGCCGGTGCCGACGGCGCCGGTCACGTGGCGCGCAGCGCAGCCGCTCGAACTCACCGCCGGCACCCTCGGGCTGCGCCGCGGACGGGGCCACGCGCTGGACACGACCTGGTTCGACCGCAGCCGCGCGACGCGCGACGCCGCGCTCACGGTCGATTTCCGCCGCGGCGGCGAGGTCTGTCGGCCTCACGGCAGTGCGCATCGCCGTCCGCTCAAGCACCTGTTCCAAGAGTGGGGCGTACCGCCCTGGGAACGCGCGCGAACGCCGCTACTGTACATCGACGGCGAGCTTGCCGCGGTCGTCGGCTACTGCGTGTGCGAGGGTTTCGCGGCGCGGGGCGAGGGACTCGAGCCGGTGTGGACACCCGCCGGGCACGCGGATCCGGCGGTGTGAGCGACGTGCTGGTCGAACGATTGGCTCACAGCGGCGTGCGTGTACGCACGACGACGGTTGCGTCCTGGCTCGCGTAATCCTCGTCTTTGAGAGTGAACTGCAGGCGCACGTCGCCGATGTCGACGTCGTCACCCTCGCGCAGTTGGATCGCATCGATGCGATTGTCGTTGACGAACACGCCGTTCAGCGACTCGAGATCGTTGAGCGTGAGCTGACCGTCCTCGTTGCGCCGGATCTCGGCGTGCAGGCGCGACACCGAGTGATCGTCGAGCACGAGATCGTTGTTGCGTCCGCGGCCGATGCGCCACGGTGTCTTGTCGACGGCGTGGCGTTGCCGGCGCGCGTCGGCACGCACCATCCAGGCCAGGGGCGTCCTGTCGCCGGTGCCGCTGCGCGTGCCGCCGCTGCGACGCAGACGCACGATCACGATCACCAGGGCTGCCAGGATCGCGGCGAGCAGCGCGAGCAGGATCCAGCGCCAGGGTGCGGCGACGGCCGGGGTCGCGGCGGGGGCGGTCGGTGCTGACCGTGCGGCCGGCCGCGGTGTTACCGGCTGCGTCGCATCCGGCAGGGTGGCGGGTGGTGGCACTGTTGGCGGCGCGGGGCGCTCCGATTCGCGCGGGATCAGCACCGGCACCAGGACGAGGAAGCTTTGTCCGCTGGTCTGGAAGGCGAGCGTCAGGTCGACGGCGCCCGCGGCATCGGCGCCGAGCAGCGTCGCGAGATCGAAACGCAGCGTGCCGCCCGAATCGGCGGCGGCGAGCAGACGCTCGAAGACACCCGGCGGCAGCGTCTGAGCGATGGGATCGGCCTGCACGTAAAGCCCCCCCGTCTCGTCGCTCAAGCGCCTGATGGTCTGCAGGGCGACGGATTGTGCGACCGAGCGCGGGTAGCCGATGCCGTGAATGATGACGCTGTCCTCGCGGGCCGCGGCAACCACATCCTCGTGATGGTAGGCGAAGTCCTCGGCGAGACCGTCGGAGAACACCACCAGCACGCGGCGCGAGGCGTCGCTCTTGCCCAGCAGGCGTACCGCTTCGCGTACGCTTCGGTAGAGTTCGGTGGTGCGTCCCGTTGCCGACAGGCCGCTCGCCGCGGCGTGGAATTCGGCCGCCGTGCTGCCCGGCGCGGCGAGGACTTCGAGCTTGCTGTCGAAGCGGGCGAGGCCGAAGCGATGATGCGGCTTGCCCGCGGCGATCAGCGCTTCGAGCTGCGCGACGATACGTGCCACGACGGGTTGGCGTGCCGGGTCGGAGGTATCGATGAGCGCGAGCACGGCAGTCGTATCGCCGGGCTCCGGATAGCTGCTCGCGTGCTTACCCTCGACCACCTTGCCGTCGTGCTCGGCCGCCGCCGACTGCAGCCTGCCACCTTCGAGCAACCGGTAGTCGCAATGCAGCGTGGAGACGGCCTGCTGCGTGCAGCTGATGTCCATGTGTTCGGTCAGCGTGGCCGCCACCAGGCCGAGCCGGCCTGCACCGGGAACCATGCCCAGGCCCAGTGCCAGCAGGCCGACGAGCGCGCGGCGTGGCCGGCGCAACAGGCTGCCGCGCATCGCGCTTCGGCGGTGCCGGCGCCTCATGCCACAGGCAGCGGCCGCGCCGCTACTTCTCGGGGAAGAGCGGGTCGGGGAGATCGAAGAACTCGATGGCAACGCTCTTCATGCCGCCCTGGCTCTCGTCGGTCGGGCGTGCACTCGGGCCTTTCTTCTTCTCGCTCACCTCGCCGATCTGCGGCAGGCCTTTGCGCATCTTGTTGCCCGCCTCGACGACGCGGGCGTGCAGGGCGTCGGAGAACGGCACCCGGTAGGCACGCGGTTCGGCGCCGGTCGGCCCGCTCGCCATGTCGGTCGCCCACAGGAAGATCTCGCCGGGCGCGCCGGTCGTCTTGTCCGGCTCCTGGACGAAGATGGCGACGAGGTTGAAACGCTTGGGCAGCTCGGCATCCGTCGGCCAGCCGAGCAGGGGCGGCAGGGAGAAATAGCTGACGACGTAAAACGCCGAGACCAGCACGATCAGCAGGGCCTTGATGCGCCAGGACCAGCGGGTGTACAGGTTCAGGATCAACAGCAGCAACGCCACGAGGACGTAGGCCGCAACCAGGCCGGAAGTTCCAAGTAAGACCAAGTTCAGGACTCCTGCTTGTGGGCGTGCGGGCCCGGTTCGGGCATCAGTACATTGCGTTGGCGCATGCCGTGCACGGGCAATTCCCTGGCGGATTTCCGTCCACGGGTCAGAAGATGACGATGGATTTCGGAATGTGCGAGATGCGCTCGACCCGCCCCGACTTGTCGATCGTGAACCGCACGGCCGTCTTCTCTTCGCCTTTCTCGTTCAGAACCGTCTCGCCATAATAAACGATCTCCAGTGCCGGATTGACCTTGGCCACCTTGACCG
>JAPOKK010000284.1 GCA_029977665.1 Pseudomonadota bacterium
CCGTCGGCGGTGCGATCGCGGGTGACGTGCTCGGCGGCGCCAGCATCGGCGCGGCGACCGGCGCCACGGCGGGCCTGCTGCAGAGGCTGTTTGCCAAGCCGGCGCCGAACCCCGCCTATCGCGATTTCGTCGAACGCTGCCTGCGCGAACGCGGCTACGAGCTCAGCGGCTGGAACTGAGCCGGCACTCACCCGCGCGATCGCCGGCCGTCCGCACGGACCCGTCCGTACTGACCCGGCCCCCGCAGCGCGCGCCCGCTGCGATTCCGCGAATCAGCCGCCGGTGAGCCGCGCGGTGACGCGGATCTCGACCAGCGCCCCTTCGAGTGCCAGTTCCGGCGTCCCGATCGCGGTCCACGCCGGATAGGGCTCTTTCACGTAACGGTCCTTGACTGCCATGAACACACCGAGGTGTTCGCGCAGGCCGACATGAAACGTCGTCATCTCCGTGATCGCCGCGAAGTCCGAGCCGCCCGCGGTGAGTACTTCGGCGAGATTGTCGAACGCCTGGGTGAACTGCGTGTACGGATCGGCCGGCACCGAGCCGGCGGCGAGATCGATGCCGATCACGCCAGACACCCGCAGGTGATCGCCGTCGACGACCGCCGGCGCGAAATGGTAATCGTCGTAGAAACCCTGCATGGACGCGGGAACGATGCGCTTGTTCATGGACGTACTCCGTGTGGGCACAGACGTGGTAGCGGGATCAGATGACGCCCGCCGACTTCAGCCGGGCGAGCTCGTCGGCATCGAGCCCGAGCGCGCCGTAGATCTCGGCATTGTGCTGGCCAAGCGTCGGCGCGGCCTCGTGGACCCGCGTCGGCGTGCGCGAGAACTTCGCCGCCGGGCCGGTCAGCGGCACCTCGCTGCCATCGGACAGGCGCGTCTTCTGCAGCATGTCGCGCGCCTGCACATGTTCGGTGTGACAGGATTCCGCAAAGGTGTTGACGCGCGTGATGGCGAGCCCGATGGAATCGAGCTGGTCGACGACTTCCGCGGTGGTGTGCGCGCGGCACCAGTCGGCAACGACGCGATCGAGTTCCTCGCGCCGCTCCAACCGCTGCGGCGCGTTGAGCCCGGCGAGGTCCGCGCGCCCGATGTGTGCGCACAGCGCTTTCCAGTGGCTGTCGAGCAGCACGCCGCCATAGACGCGGCCGTCAGCGCATTCGTAGACGTTGATCGGCGCCGCAATCGCGAACTGGTTGCCCATGCGCGGGATCGGCACGCCCAGCGCGCCGGACGTCAGGTGGCCGTTGCTCTGGAACATCAGCCCATCGACCAGCGCGACGTCGACGTGCTGCCCCTCGCCGGTGCGGTTCCGGTGATGCAACGCGGCCAGGGCGCCCAGCGCGCCGTTCATGCCGCCGAGGTCGTCGCCGAGGAAGGTCGGCGCCTTGGTCGGCCCCCCGCCCGGCTCGCCGTTGATCGAACTCCAACCGCTGAAGTTCTGCGCGATGGGATCGTACCCCGGACGCTCGGCGTAGGGTCCGAACTGTCCGAATCCGCTGACCGAGACATAGATGATGTCCGGCTTGACCGCGGCGACATCAGCGTAGCCGCAGCCCCAGCCGGCAAGCGTGCCGGGCTTGAAGTTCTCGATCACGATGTCGGCGGTCTTGCACAGCTCGAGAAACAGGCGGCGCCCCTCGTCGAGCTTGAGATCGAGCGAGACGTTCTTCTTGTTGCGGTTGACCGTCTCGTGCGGCACGGTCAGCTTCGAGTCCGGCAGGTAGGGCGGCAACAGGCGGCAGACTTCGCCAGCCGGGTGTTCGACCTTGATCACTGTCGCGCCGAGGTCGGCGAGCAGGCAACCCGCCATCGGTCCGGCCCAGGTGGTGGTAGCTTCGACGACGGTCACGCCATCGAGCGGTCCGCGCACGTCATCGCGTGCGTTCGCGTAGAACTGCTGCTTGTCCATCGTCTCCCCTCGTCAGGACGCGCGCACCCGCAGCGGGCGCAGTCTGCGCATGGTACCGGATCCGTCGACTAGCGGGAGCCGCGCGGTGCCCTGACCCGGCACCGCGCCCATGCCCGCCGACGCCTGTCCGAACGGCGCTTCAGCGCACGACCGGCTTGTACTTGATGCGGTGCGGGTTGTCGGCCTCTACGCCCAGGCGCTCGCGCCGGTCGGTCTCGTAATCGGCGTAGTTGCCCGGATACCACTCGACGTGGCTGTCTCCTTCGAAAGCCAGCATGTGCGTCGCCACGCGATCGAGGAACCAGCGATCGTGGGAGATGACGATGACGCAGCCCGGGAAAGCGAGCAGCGCCTCTTCGAGCGCACGCAGGGTCTCGACGTCGAGGTCGTTGGTCGGCTCGTCGAGCAGCAGCACGTTGCCGCCCTTGAGCAGCGTCTTGGCGAGATGCACGCGATTGCGTTCGCCGCCCGAAAGCTGCCCGACCCGCTTCTGCTGGTCCGGGCCCTTGAAGTTGAAGCGTCCGCAATAGGCGCGCGACTGGATCTCGGTCTCGCCGATGGTGAGGATGTCATGCCCCCCGGAGATTTCCTCCCACAGCGTCTTGTCGGGGTCGAGCGCGTCGCGGCTCTGGTCGACGAAGGCCCATTCGACGGTGTGGCCGATCTTGATCTCGCCGCTGTCGGGTTCTTCCTGGCCGGTCAGCATCTTGAACAGCGTCGATTTACCGGCGCCGTTGGGGCCGATCACGCCAACGATGCCGCCTGGCGGTACGTTGAACGACAGGTCATCGATGAGCAGGCGATCGCCGAAAGCCTTGCTCAGGTGCGACGCCTCGATCACGACGTCGCCGAGGCGCGGCCCCGGCGGGATGTAGATCTCGTTGGTCTCGTTGCGCGTCTGGAACTCGCGCGACTGCAGCTCCTCGAAGCGCTGCAGGCGCGCGCGGCTCTTGGCCTGGCGCCCCTTGGCGTTCTTGCGCACCCATTCGAGTTCGGCGGCGACGGTCTTGCGGTGGGCCGCCTGTTCGCGTTCCTCCTGCTTGAGGCGTGCTTCCTTCTGCTCGAGCCACGAGGAGTAATTACCCTCGTAGGGAATGCCGTGCCCCCGATCGAGTTCGAGGATCCAGCCGGCGACGTTGTCGAGGAAGTAGCGGTCGTGGGTCACGGCGACGACCGTGCCTGCGTACTTCTCGAGATACTTCTCCAGCCACGCCACCGATTCGGCGTCGAGGTGGTTGGTCGGCTCGTCGAGCAGCAGCATGTCCGGCTCGGACAGCAGCAGGCGGCACAATGCCACGCGGCGGCGCTCGCCGCCCGAGAGCTTGGTGACGTCGGCATCCCACGGCGGCAGGCGCAGGGCCTCGCCGGCGATGTCGAGCTTGCGCTCGATCTCCCAGCCACCCGCGGCATCGATGGCGTTCTGCAGTTGCCCCTGCTCTTCGAGCAGCGCGTTCATTTCCTCGTCGTCCATCGGCTCGGCGAACTTCATCGAGATTTCGTTGAAGCGCTCGAGCAGGCGGACCGTCTCGCCGAGTCCTTCCTCGACGTTACCGCGCACGTCCTTGTCGGGATCGAGTTCGGGCTCCTGGGCGAGATAGCCGATCTTGAGCCCCTTGAGCGGGATGGCCTCGCCCTCGATGTCCTTGTCGATACCGGCCATGATGCGCAACAGCGTCGACTTGCCCGAGCCGTTCAGGCCGAGCACGCCGATCTTGGCGCCGGGGAAGAAGGACAGGGAGATGTCGCGCAGGATCTGCTTTTTCGGCGGCACGACCTTGCTGACGCGATGCATCTGGAATACGTATTGGGCCATCGGTTACCTCTTGCGGCAGCTCCTGCTGCCGAACGTGAACATAACGCTCGCCTCCGGGCCGGGTGCCGAAGTTGGCGCTGCGGTGGATGTCTGATCTCGTGAACGCGGTGGCGCGAGCATGCTCGCGCCGCGCGTGACGCCGAACACGGCACGCTGGGTCGGCGCGGCCGGGCCGCGGCGCGTGTGAGACGCCCGTCGCCCATGACGGACGCGCTCGTGACCGACGCGCCGTGACGCCGCGGTGGCACCGCGCCGCGAGCGCGCTATTGTACGCAGCCCGGTCGGGCGACGAGAACCCCGCCGCGCGGTGTCCCCGCGGCCCGGCCGGGACCGGGCCGCGGAGACCGCCTCACGGGTTCGTCGCGACCGCCGCGCCGGCCTTGCGCGCCATCTTGCGCACGTAATGCATGAGGGCGTCGAGTTCGCGATCGGTGAAGTGCTTGAAGCGCGGCATACCGTTCATACGCTTGGCACCGTTGACGACGACGTCGTGCAGTGCGGCCTTGGACAGCACGATCGGCGACTCGCGCAGATCCGGCGCGTTGCCGCCCGAGACCGCGCCACCGCCGTGGCACAGGAAGCACGACTGGGCGTAGATGTGCTGGCCGTAACCGGCCAGTTCGTCGTCGATGACGAAATCCGCCGGGTCGACCGGCGTCGCCCAGGCCGGCGGCGGCGACGGCGGCACCGCGGCGTCGCCGTCGAGCGCGAAGGTGTAGAGCCGGCGCGGGTGCACGCCGTATTTCCAGCCGTGCTGGGCGGCGAGCGTGCCGGCGATGAGGCCGGCCCCGCCCCAGCCGACCAGCAGCGAGACGTACTGCTTGCCGTCGACGCTGTATGTGACGGGCGGCGCCGAGATACCGTGGCCGAGGTCGATGGTCCACAGGACCTCGCCGTTCTCGGCATGGTAGGCGACGAACTTGCCGTCGGCGCGGCCCTCGAACACCAGGTTGCCGGCGGTCGTCATCGTGCCCGGGTTCCACTGCGGCGGCAATTCGTGCTTCCACACTTTCTCACCCTTGATCGGGTCCCAGGCGACGAGGAACGCCTCGCCGTAGTCCGCCGGCGTGTCCTCGGTGCCGAATTCGACACCGACGTTGACGAAGAAATGCGGCGGCTGCCAGGCGGTGAAGTCGACCTTGTCGTCCTTCCACAAGGCCGGCATCTCGATGGTCGGAATGTAGACCAGGCCGGTACCGGGGTTGTAGGACATCGCGTGCCAGGAATGCGTGCCGA
>JAPOKK010000242.1 GCA_029977665.1 Pseudomonadota bacterium
ATCGTGCTGTTCTGCTGTATGGATTTCTGCAAGGACGTCGGCCAGCCGGTCGAAGAAGACCTCAAGAACCTGCAGGCCTGGTACACGCGGGTGGCCGCGCGGCCGAGCGCCAGCGCGAGCCTGCACGGCGCTGCCGCCGGCCTCAAGATGGCCGGCTGAAATCGCCCTCCCGTCCCGGCCGCAGCGCGGTCCGGGACGGCGCCGTCACGGCGTCGCGAAGCTCGCGATGGTGCGGACTTCGATGCTGCGCCGCGGCGGCGCGTCCGCCCGCGCGCGCGGATCGCGGAAAGCGCTGTGGGCGGTGCAGCGCGCGGTGCCGCCGGTGGCGTCGAAGCATTCGAGTAGCAGGACCTCGTCGGGCTGCATGGCCTCGAGGAAGTACCAGCGATGCGCGGCATTGTGCCGCACGGTATAGATCTCGCCGGTGCGATCGGTATAGCGCAGATCGGTCGCGACGAAGTCTTCGGCTGCCATGCTCGAGGCATCGCACACGGCCAGCGGCTGGTCCTCGACCGGGCCGCGCAGCGGCCGCCACACGTTGACGAAGACGTAGCGTGCGGCGAGCGTCGCGGGGGCCGCCGCCTCCATCAGGTCGCGCACGCGCTGTGGGCCCGACCGCGCCGTGTAGTCGTTGTGCACGAAGCGCACCGGTTCGCGGATCGACGAGCCCGGCTCACTCGCGAGCGCCTCGTCGCGCACGTTGTGGTCGAAAGCGAGCACGCTTGCGGCGCCGGTGGCCCGGCGCACCAGTTCGCAGCAATGCGGGTAGTAGTCCTCGCGCACCGCGGCGTCGTCGAGGTAGTCGAGCGGCGGCAGGGCGGCGTGCAGGAAGGCGAAGCCGTTCGCGTCCAGGCTGGCCTGGTCGAGCACCGGGCGCAGATTGCGCACGAGGATGTCGTGGCGCGCGATGGCGGGGGGCGGCGGCGTGTAACCGGGCCTGGTCTCGTAAAGATAGTAGGCCGGCTGGCGTTCCTCGGGGGAGAGGTAGTTGAGGCGTGCCCGCACGCCGTCGAGTGAACTATGTTCGAGGCTGTTCATGGCCGCTGCAGCTCCGCATCAGTCGCGACGCCGCCGGCCGGCGGTGCCGCGTTTCGTTGCACGATGCCCTTTATACCGTATGCATCGCATCCACCGTGCCTCATGGCGCGGGACGCCCCGGCGCAGGGGGGCGGTCTGCGTACGCGGGGCAGGACCGCCGATCAGCCGACCGCCGCCATCAACGCGGCGTGACGGTCGAGCAGCGCGAGCGTCTCGTCGCGCCCCGCGGCGGGACAGCCGAGGATGGCACGGTCCACGCCCAGGCCGGCGTAGGTCTTGAGTTGCTCGGCATCCTCCGGCGCCCAGAAGAACGAGATTTCGATATCGCCCGCCTTGCGCCCGTGACGCTCGAGGCGCGCATTGAGGTCGGCGAGATCGCGCTCGATGTTCTGCATCTGTGCCGGCAGCGGCACCCAGCCGTCGCAGAAGCGCGCGACGCGCTCGCGGCCCCAAGGCGAAGCCGCGCCCATGACGATCGGCGGATGCGGCTTTTGCACGGGCTTCGGCCACGACCAGATCGGATCGAAGTCGACGTGCTTGCCGTGGTACTCGGCATCGTCCTGCGTCCAGCACGCCTGCATCGCCTCGACGCGCTCCTCCAGCACTTTCCAGCGCTGCTCGAACGCGGTGCCGTGATTCTCCATCTCCTCGGCGTTCCAGCCGGCGCCGATGCCGAACAGGAAGCGGCCGTTGGAGAGCAGGTCCAGCGTCGCCACTTCCTTCGCCAGCACGATGGGGTCGCGCTCGGTGACCAGGCAGACCCCGGTAGCGAGCTTGATGGTCTTGGTCACGGCCGCCGCTGCGGTCAGGCCGAGGAAGGGGTCGAGGATGTGCCAGTAGTCGCGCGGCAGGTCCCCGCCGCCGGGAAACGGTGTGCGCCGGCTGGCCGGGATGTGCGTATGTTCGGGCAACCACAGTGATTCGAACCCGCGCTCCTCGCAGGCGACGGCGAAGTCGTCGGGACGCATGGCATAGTCGGTCGAGTAGAGCATGATGCCGATCTTCACGGGAACCTCCTCGGATGGCGGGCAAAACGCACGGCGCGCCGGCGTATGCCCGTTGTACAACACCCGCGATCGCGCCGGCAATGGTCGGGCGGTCGTTATACTCGCCCGAATTCCCATGCCGAGGTGATCCATGCGCGAGATGCGCACGCAAGCCGGCCGCCGGCGCGACGGCCGTTTCGAGTGGGGCGCCCTGCGCGCCCTGTTGCCCTACCTGTGGCCGCGCGGGCAGACCGCGACGCGCGTTCGCGTGGTACTGGCGATGATGTTTCTCGCCGCGGCCAAGCTGGCCACGGTCTACGTGCCAATCCTGTACAAGGAAATGGTCGACCTCTTCTCCGACCCGGATGCCCTGCCCGTGGTCCTGCCGCTCACGCTGCTCATCGCCTACGGCGGCCTGCGGGTGATGCAGATCGCCTTCGCCGAGCTGCGCGACTGGGTCTTCGCGCGCGTTGCCCAGGGTGCGATCCGGGACGTCGCCCTGCAGACCTTCCGCCATCTCCATCGGCTGGCGTTGCGCTTTCATCTCGACCGCCAGACCGGCGGTCTGTCGCGCGCCATCGAACGCGGCACCAAGGGCATCGACTTCCTGCTCACTTTCATGCTCTTCAACATCATCCCGACGCTGCTCGAGATCACGCTCGTCTGTGCCATCCTGTGGACGCTGTTCGATTACCGCTACGCGCTCGTGACCTTTCTCACGATCGCGACCTACATCGTCTACACGCTGGTCGTGACGGAGTGGCGCCTGAAGTACCGTCGGCGCATGAACGAGACCGACCAACAGGCCAACACGCGCGCCATCGACAGCCTGCTCAACTACGAGACGGTCAAGTACTTCGGCAACGAGGAATGGGAGGCGAAGCGTTTCGACGAGTCGCTCGCGCGCTACGAACAGGCCGCGGTGACGAGCAAGATGTCGCTGGCACTGCTCAACATCGGCCAGGCCGCGATCATCGGTACCGGTCTTACCGTGATCATGGCGATGGCCGGGCAGGGCGTCATCGGGGGGGCGTTGTCGGTGGGCGACTTCGTGCTCGTCAACACCTATCTCATCCAGCTCTACATGCCACTCAACTTCCTCGGTTTCGTCTACCGCGAGATCAAGCAGTCTCTGACCGACATGGAAGCGATGTTCCACCTGCTCGACGTCAATGCCGAGGTCGACGATGCCGCCGACGCCGCGCCGCTCGCGCCGGGCCCCGGTGAAGTCGTGTTCGACGCCGTCAGCTTCGGTTACGACGAGCGCCGGCCGATCCTGCACGAGGTCGGTTTCCGCGTGCCGGCCGGGCGCCGTCTCGCCATCGTCGGTGCGAGTGGCGCCGGCAAGTCGACGATTGCGCGCCTGTTGTTCCGTTTCTACGACGTCACGGGCGGCGCTATTCGCATCGACGGCCAGGACCTGCGCACGCTGACCCAGGCCAGCCTGCGCGCGGCGATCGGCGTGGTGCCGCAGGACACGGTGCTGTTCAACGACAGCGTCTACTACAACATCGCCTACGGCCGACCCGGGGCGAGCCCGGCCGAAGTCGAACAGGCCGCGCGCCATGCTCGTATTCACGATTTCGTCATGGGGCTGCCGGACGGCTACCAGACCATGGTCGGCGAACGCGGTCTCAAGCTCTCCGGGGGCGAAAAGCAACGCGTGGCGATTGCGCGCACGATCCTCAAGCGACCGCGCATCCTGCTGTTCGACGAGGCGACCTCGGCGCTCGATACCCGCACCGAGCGCGAGATCCAGCTGGCGCTGCGCGAGATTTCGCGCGGGCACACCACGATCGTCATCGCGCACCGCCTGTCGACGGTGGTCGACGCGGACGAAATCATCGTGCTCGACGGCGGCCGCATCGCAGAGCGCGGGCGCCACGCGGAACTGGTCACCCAGGACGGGCTGTACGCCGCGATGTGGGCAAGACAGCAGGAGAGCGGTGGGGCCACGCTCGTCGCGGACGGCAGTCCACAGGTCACCTGAAAGCCTGCACGGCGAACCACGGGCGCCGGCTCATGCGCCGCGTGGCAGCGCCGGCCTAAAGTCGCGCCCCCGCCGAGTCGACATCGCTATAATCATCGACCTCACGATTCCAGCCCCGGGGAGCCCGCGCCATGGACATCGGCACCATCATCGTTCTCGTCGTCATCGTCGCACTCGCGCTTTACGGCGTGGGCCTGTACAACGGCCTGGTCACGGCGCGCAACCAGTTCAAGAACGCGTTCGCCCAGATCGACGTGCAGCTCAAACGCCGCTACGACCTGATCCCCAACCTCGTCGAGACGGCCAAGGGCTACCTCGCGCACGAACGCGAGACGCTGGAAGCGGTCATCCAGGCGCGCAACCAGGCCCAGGCTGCCTCGCGTGCCGCGTCCGCCCATCCGGAGGACGGCAGCGCGATCGCCGGCCTGGCTGCTGCAGAGGGCGTCCTGTCGGGGGCCATGGGTCGCTTCTTCGCGCTGGCCGAAGCCTATCCCGATCTCAAGGCCAACGAAACGATGCAGAACCTGATGGAGGAACTGACATCGACGGAGAACAAGATCGCGTTCTCGCGGCAGCATTTCAACGATGCGGTGACCGCGTACAACAACATGCGCGAGCAGTTCCCCAACAACGTCGTCAGCGGCATGTTCAGTTTCGCCGCCGCCGAGTTGCTCGAGATCGAAGATCCGCAGATGCGCGAAGTGCCGCAGGTCTCGTTCAGCTGAGCCCGGGGGTGCCGCATCATCGCTGAAGCGGTTCCGCACGCGGCGTCGGGCGGCCCGGTTCACCCGCGACCGGTGGGCCTCGCGAAACGCCGTGCGGCCCCACCGGTGAGGCGCGCCGCGATCCGTTCCGTGTGGCCCTGGCGTGGCCGCAAGCCGTCACCGTTGTCATCGTGGCGATGAACTTCTACGAACGGCAGGAACGCGCGCGCCGGCGCACGCGCCTGCTCGGCGTGTGGTTCGTCGTTGCGGTCGCGCTCGTGGTACTCGCGCTGAATGCCCTGGCCTGGAGCGCGATGCAGCTCACGGTCGACCCGGGCGATCCCCCGCTGACCGTGACGCGCTGGCTGGAGGGGCCGACCTGGGTTTTCGTCACCGGCTCGACCCTGCTCGTCGTCGTCGGCACGAGCCTCGTCACGGCGCTGCGTCTGCGCGGCGGCGGCCCCGCGCTCGCCGGCATGCTGAAAGCCCGCCGCGTCGAACCCGGCACCCGCGTGCCCGCCGAGCGCCGCCTGCTCAACGTCGTCGAAGAAATGGCGATCGCCTCCGGCGTGCCGGTGCCCACCGTGTACGTGCTCGACGGCGAAGCGGGGATCAACGCTTTCGTCGCCGGCACGCGTCCGAGCGAGACGGTCATGGTGGTCACGCGCGGGGCCCTCGAGAACTTCACACGTGACGAGCTGCAGGGCGTGGTGGCGCACGAGTTCAGCCACATCTTCAACGAGGACATGCGGCTGAACATCCGTCTCATGGGCGCGCTCGCCGGGCTCGTTGTCATTGCGCAGCTCGGTCGCTTCCTGCTGCGTGCCGGGTCCCACGGTCGCGGCCGTGACACCGCGCAGCTCGTCGTCGTCGGCATCGCCGTGCTCGCCATCGGTTATCTGGGTTCGGCGCTGGCGGCCGTGATCAAAGCCGCGATCTCGCGCCAGCGCGAGTTCCTCGCCGACGCCTCCGCGGTCCAGTTCACGCGCAACCCGCACGGTATCGCGGGCGCGCTCTACCGTATCCAGACGCACACGGCCGGCTCGCGCCTCGACAACCCGCACGCCGAGGACATCAGTCATTTCTGTATCGCCGAATCGGTGCGCTACTTCTTCGGCGCGCTGATGGCGACGCATCCGCCCCTGGCCGCACGTATCGCGGCCATCGACCCGGGCTTCGTGCCAGCTGTCGAGGCCGCAGGCGTGGCGCGGCCGGCCCCGGCGCGAGGGCCGGGAGCGGCCGGCCTCGGCGGCGCCGGTTTCGCGGCCGGTGAGTCCGCGCCGGCG
>JAPOKK010000294.1 GCA_029977665.1 Pseudomonadota bacterium
CCGCTGCCGATGGCGACCGTCGGCGAGGACTTCGCACCCTACGCGGCGTGGATGGACGAGCTCGGCATCCGCCGTGACTGTGTCACCGAAGTCGCCGGTTCGCTGACCGCGCAGGCATTCATCACGACCGACCTGGACGACAACCAGATAACCGCGTTCCATCCGGGCGCGATGAGTCACTCGGCGCAGAACGCGGTGAGCGCGGCCGGCGCGGTGACGCTCGGTATCATCGCCCCCGACGGTCGCGACGGCATGCTCGCTCATGCCGAACAGATGCAGGCCGCCGGCATTCCCTTCATCTTCGACCCGGGCCAGGGCATGCCGATGTTCGACGGCGAGGACCTGACCCGCTTCGTCGAGGCCGCCACCTGGGTCACGGTCAACGACTACGAGTCGGAGTTGATGACCGAGCGTACCGGGCTCTCGCCCGAGGCACTGGCTGAACGCGTCGAGGCCTGCATCGTCACGCGCGGCGCCGAGGGTTCGCACATCTACACCGGCGGTCAGCGTATCGAGGTGCCGGCCGCGCGGCCCGCCTCGATCAAGGATCCGACCGGCTGCGGCGATGCCTATCGCGCCGGGCTGCTCTACGGCCTGATGCACGAGCTGCCGTGGGAGACCACCGGGCGCATCGCCTCGTTGCTCGGTGCGATCAAGATCGAGCACGCCGGCACGCAGAACCATCAGGTCACGCGCGAGGAGTTCGCGGCGCGTTACGCGCGCGAGTTCGGCACGGCGCTCGACTGGTGAGCGCGGCGCGTTTGCTGCACACGGGACACGTCAACCAACGTTGACGAAGCCGGAAGCTTGACGGATTACCGCATTCGGCGGGTGCCGCGAGGACCGCCGGATGCGACACTGCCGTGCGTCCCGCGGACTCGCCGCGCCCGGCCGGCGCCGCGGCCGGCACGGAAGCACAGCCATGTCACGTTTCGATTCCTCACCCACGCGGCGCCTCGCGCCTCTCGTCTTGCTCGCCGGGCTCACGCCAGGCGCCTGGGCGCTCACCGTCGAGTTCAACTACGACTTCGATAGCAGCGGCTTTTTCGCGCCGGGTTCGGACGCCCGCAGTGCGCTCGAAGCGGCGGGGGCTTTCTTCGAGGCCGCCATTGGTGACTCGCTCGGCGCGATCGAAGCGGGGCAGGGCGCGGGCGGCTTCTACACCGCGTTTTTCAGCAATCCGAGCCTGTTCCAGAGCGGGTCGACGCTGAAGACCGAGTCGCTCGCGAACTTCGCGGTAGCGGCGGACACGATGCGGGTCTACGTCGGCGCCGTCGATCTCGACCCGTTCAGCACCGGCACCCTGGCAGTGGCCGGCCCCGGCGCCTACATCGTCAACGGCGACAGCGCCTATCGCGACGCCACGGTCTCGCGCGGCCAGGGGGCCAACCAGAGCCAGGACGATATCCGCAACGTCGACGACGTGACCAACCAGACGGCCAACGACTTCGCCACCTGGGGCGGTTTCATGTCCTTTGACATCGATCGCGCCTGGCACTTCGGTATCGACACCCTGCCGATCGGCAGCCAGCCCGATTTTCTTTCCGTCGCCCTGCACGAGCTCGGCCACGTGTTCGGCCTCGGCACCGCCGATAGCTGGAACAATCTCGTGGCGGGCTCGACCTTCTTCGGGCTCGCCGCCACGGCGAGTAATGGCGGTGTGAACCCGTCGTTGCAGAACGGTGGCGCGCACTGGGCGTCCGGCACCCTGAGTAGTGTCGCCGACTATGACTTGAGCTACATCCCGAATCCTGGTGCCACGCAGGAAACCGCGTTCGATCCCAATATCACGCTGGGTACGCGTAAGCTCATCACCGAACTCGACCTGGCGGGGCTCGAGGATCTCGGCTGGGAAATCGTCGAACCGGTCACCGAACCGCCGCCCGCGGTGGAAGCGGCGCAGGTGCCGCTGCCGGGCGCGGCCTTGTGGGTTCTGGCCGGCGGCATCGGCCTGCTGGCGCGGCGTGCGAGTGCGCTCGCGTGCGGGTCAGGGCGCGGCCGGGTTGTCCGCGAGGGCGGCTGACAGGGCCTCGGCTGCGGTCAGCGGCGCGCTGCAACGCGTGCCGCGGCACAGGTAGGCAGTCACCGCGGCGCCATCCAGGACGCGGCGCTCGGCGAGCAGGCCCGGCAGGGGCGCATCGGTCGCTGCCGGCACGACATAGCAGCGCAGCCGCGGATCGGCGGCCTCGCCGATCGCCGCGAGCCAGGGTTCTAGCGTGCTACCGGCCTGCGCACGCAGTACCAGGCGCGGCGGCGGCGCGTCATCCTCGAGCACCGCGCGCATCAATGCGCTGCACGCCGACGGCAGCCGCGCCGCCTCGCTCATGCCGGCGGCGAGCGTGGCGTGCGCGGCCTCCAGGTAGCGCAGTTCTCCGAGCAGGTGGCCGAGTTCGGCCAGCGCGCGGGCGGCGACGCCGTTGCCGGATGGCAGGGCGTCGTCGCTGAACGTGCGGCTGCGCTGCAGCAGGCGCTCGTGGTCGTCGGCGGTGAAGAAGAAGCCGCCGCGCTCGTCATCGGCGAAGCGCGTGAGCAGAACCTCTGCCAGCGCGATGGCGAAATCGAGATCGGCGCGGCGCCAGCGTGCCGCGAGCAGGCTCAGCAGGGCATCGATGAGGAAGGCGTAGTCGTCGAGGTAGCCGTCGAGGTGCGCGTGGCCGTCGCGGCTGGTCGCGAGCAGGCGCCCGTCGCGCCAGTGCTGTGTGCGCAGGAAGTCGACCGCGGCGGTGGCGGCATCGAGGCAATCGCGGCGTTCGAGGAGGATGCCGGTGACCGCGAGTCCCTTGATCGCGAGCGCGTTCCACGCGGTGAGAATCTTGTCGTCGCGGGCCGGCCAGGTGCGTCCGGCGCGGTGGTGCGCGAGCAGCTCGCGGTCCGCTGCGAATGCCGCGCCGTCCTCGTCGCCACTCCCCGGTGGTGCCAGGCGCAGGTGCCACCGGCCTTCGAAATTGGCTGGGCCGTCGAGACCATAGCGCGCGGCGAACGGCGCGTAGCGGTCGCCGAGCAGGCGCGCGACCTCGTCACGGGTCCACACGTAGAAACGTCCTTCCTCGCCCTCGGAATCGGCATCGAGGCTGGAGCAGAACGCGCCTTGCGGCGTACGCATGACCTCGAGCAGCCAGTCGGCGGTGCCGTGGGCGACCTCGTGGAACAACGCCGAGCCGGTTGCCGCGGCGCGTGCGCTGTAGAGTTCGAGGAGCGGCCCGTTGTCGTAGAGCATCTTCTCGAAGTGCGGAATGTCCCAGCGGTCGTCGACCGAGTAACGACAGAAGCCGCCTCCGAGGTGGTCGTAGAGTCCGCCGCGGGCCATCGCTTCGAGCGTGCGATCGACCATCTCGAACAGGCGTGTACGCGCCGCGCCCGCCGGACGCCACGCGGCGGCCTCGAGCAGCAGCTCGAGCGCGCTCGGATGGGGAAACTTGGGCGCGGCGCCGAAGCCGCCGTGGCGCGCGTCGTAGCTCTCGTCGAATTCGCTGCAGGCCTGCTCGACCAGGGCCGCGTCGACCTCGCCGCTGTCGTCGCTGCCACCGAGGACCTGCGCGAGCGCCGCGCGCATCTGCGGCTTGGCCTGCTCGATGTCTTCGCCGTGCTCGCGGAAGGCGGCCGCGACGCGTTCGAGCAGGTCGCCGAAACCCGGCAGGCCGTGACGTGCCTCGGGCGGGAAATAGGTGCCGCCGAAGAACGGTACCTGGTCGCCCGGGGTGAGGAACATGGTCAGCGGCCAGCCGCCGCGGTTGCGTGTGAGCAGCTGGTGGGCGACCTGGTAGATGCGGTCGAGATCGGGGCGTTCCTCGCGATCGACCTTGACGTTGACGAACCCGGCGTTCATCAGCGCCGCGATGTCTTCGCGCTCGAACGATTCGTGCGCCATCACGTGGCACCAGTGACACGCGGAATATCCCACCGACAACAACACCGGTACGTCCCGCCGTCGTGCCTCGGCGAAGGCGTCGTCGCACCATGGCCACCACGCCACGGGGTTGTCGCGGTGCTGTCGTAGGTAGGGCGACGACTCGTTGGCGAGACGATTGATGTGATCCGATGACACGGAGTCAGGCGCCAACGGCGTGGTATCCACCGTCGACGTGCACGATCTCGCCCGTGGTAGCGGGGAACCAGTCGGAGAGCAGCGCGCAACAGGCGCGAGCAACCGCGGTGGAATCGTGGATGTCCCAGCCGAGCGGCGCGCGAGCGCTCCAGATGTCCTCGAATTGGGCGAATGACGGAATCGACTTGGCGGCCATCGTGCGAATGGGGCCGGCCGCCACGAGATTGCATCGAATGTTCCTCGGACCGAGTTCCTTGGCGAGGTACCTGCTGGTCGACTCGAGGGCCGACTTGGCCACCCCCATCCAGTTGTAGGCCGGCCAGGCGACGGTGTTGTCGAAGTCGAGTCCGACGATGCTCCCGCCGTTACCCATGAGGGGCACGAAGGCATCCGCGAGAGTTTTCAGGGAGAATGCAGAAACCTGCAAGGCGACGGATACGTCGTCCCACGTGGCCGCCATGAGATCGTCACCCAAACACGCAGCAGGAGCAAAACCGATGGAGTGCAACACCCCGTCCACGCCGCCGAGTCGTTCTGCGACGACGCCACGAACGCCCTCGACGTGCTCCGGATTCGTCACGTCGAACTCCGCGACGTGCGGAGCGCTCGGGAGTTTCTTGGCGGTGCGCTCGGTGATGGAGAGACCGCGACCGGCACCCGTCAGCAGCACGGTGGCGCCCTCTTCTTGGGCCAACTTTGCCACTCCGAACGCCAGCGACGCATCCGTGAGCACCCCGGTGATGACGAGTCGCTTACCCGCAAGAA
>JAPOKK010000303.1 GCA_029977665.1 Pseudomonadota bacterium
CAGGCGACATCGTTCATCGTGTCGTTGATCCAGATGTCCTGCGTATCCGGGTGCACGGCGAGCGCATACGGCGCCGGGATTTCGCCTTCGGCAAACACCGGCAGCGGGATGACCTTGGCATCCATGGTGCGCGTATCGATGCGCGCGATGGCGCCATCCGAGAATCCTGCCACCCACAGGTAACCCTGCTTGTCGAAACGCTGACGCCGCGGCGCCCGCACCGGTGAGTCGTACTCGGTGACCTCGAGCGTCTCGGGATCGATGTGTCCGATCTTGTCGCTCGCGAGCTTCGCGTACCAGATGTCGCCGGTCTCCGGGTGTATCGCGACACCATAAGGCACGGTGGTGCCCGGCGTGCTCAGCGAGGGCGTCTTGGGCAGGTCGATCACGGTCATCTCGCCGGTCTTCGGATCGAAGCGCCCAATCTGGTCGGAGAACGTGATGCTGAACCAGATGCGGCCGTCGAGCCCCGTGCGGATCGTGTGCGGGTAGAGCGAGCCCTTCTCCATGTCGTAGTTCTGGAACTCGCCGGTCTTGGGATCGAACGCGGTGATGGCCGCGCCGATGGAATCGCTCAGGTACCAGCGACCGTCGTGGCCCTTGGTCAGGCTGTGCGGCGAGCGCGAAATGGTCAGGCCGTACGGCGACGGCAGTCCCATCTTCGCGAACATGCCGCCCGGCGGCATGCCGTCGTCCGGCAGCTTCATGTGCTTGACGTCGCCGCTGTCGAGATTCACCTCGAGCAGCTCGCCGGCGAACATCTCGGAGATGTAGATGCGATGGTTCTCCTCGTCGAACTCGGCGTCGTGCGGGACGACGGCATCCTCGAGGCTCCAGCGGTAGATGGTGGCCTGCGCCAGCATAGGGTCGTAGGGCACCGTCGGGCGCGACGTGGCGAGGCGTCCGTCGAAGGAGCGGGCAAGGAACTCGGAGCGCGCGCGGATATCCTTCTCGCTGGCATCCCCGAGGTAGCCGTGCATGCGCTGCACGGTCGGTACCCAGCTTTCCGCGGGCCGTTGCCAGCGCGTGAACGCATTGCCGAGCTGGTGGCAGGTCAGGCAGTCACGGGCGAAGTTGGGACGCGAAAACAGGGCCTTCGGATCCTCGTCGAAAGCCATCATGGAGAAGTGCGAGAGCGCCGGATGAGCATCGGACAAGGCTTTCGGATCGGTGATGGCGGTCAGCGTGAAGTCGCGCGAGGCGCTGGCGTCGGCGCCGAGTTCGAGCGTCGCGTGCGCATCCTCGTAGTACCGCTTGCGGCCGAGGACGTCGAGTGCGCCGGAAAGCCCCGTATCGAGGCGGTAGGTGCCGTCTTCGAGGCTGTAGACCGCCTGCGAGCGGCCCTGCGCATCCGTCACGCTGACGATGGCACCTGCGATCGGCGTACCGTCGGCAGCCGTCACCGTGCCGCTCAGCACGCCGGCCTGTGTCGGATCGGCGAGGACCGCGAAGAGCGAGAGAGCGCAGAGGTGGCCGCTCGTAGCGCGGCGGGGATTCGAAGCGTGGCGCATGGGTCTGATGGAACCTCTCGTGAGTGCTGGCTGGGACCGCCCCGAAGCCTACCCCAATTGCAGTGCAACATGCAGCTTCAGGAAGCTGCCCTGATGCCGATGCCGATACCCCCGGCGCATTAGGGCGTCGTGCCCGTAGCCCGATGGCCGGCGGCGGCGTGGGTGGATATCGCGATGAAGGCACCCAACTGCACCGCAAACTTGTAACCCATGCCAGCCTGGAATCTATGCCTGTCCCGAATTGATTCGATGCTCCCAGTTTATGGATGTCCCGGATTGCTTGCCTGTCCCGGATTGCTTGTCCCGGACTGGCCGCCCATCTGGCTTCCCGACAATCGATGCCTGTCCCGAATTGATTTCGTGGGTGTCCCGAGTTCGACGCCGGTTTGTGGGTGTCCCGAAACTCCCATTGATGCCTGCCCCGAATTGATTCGTCCCCTCCCGAAATTCCCTCGCCCGATTTATTCCTTGGGTGTCCCGCATTTGGTGCGTCCCGCATTTGGTGCCTGTCCCGAATTAATTCCGAGTTGACCCGGCATCCGCGCCGGTGTCGTGCTGGGGCCGGTTCGCGCCACCCGCGCCGGTGGCTGCGGTATGGTGGCGCCTGGTTCACACGCATCACGATCGAGCACCATCCATGCCCCTGGACACGAGAATTCACGCCGCCGTGCTGACACTGCTCTTGAGCGCGGTCGCCTGCCAGGCGACCGCTCAGGACTCACCCTTGGAGCGCCTGCGGCACTACGTCGAAATCGATACGACCAACCCGCCCGGCAACGAGGCACGCGGCGTCGCGTATCTCGCGAACGTGCTCGATGAAGCCGGGATCCCGTACCAGACTGCCGAGTCCGCGCCGGGCCGGGGCAACCTGTGGGCGCGCCTCGAGGGCGGCGAGCTGCCTGCGCTCGTGCTCTTGCACCATGTCGACGTGGTGCCTGCCGACGGCGACGCCTGGACCACGCCGCCATTCACCGCGGTGGCGCGCGACGGCATGCTCGCCGGACGCGGCACGCTCGACACCAAGGCGCTCGGCATCGCCCACCTCGAAGCCTTCCTGGCACTGCATCGCGATGGCCGCGTGCTGAACCGCGATGTCATCTTCATGGCCACCGCCGACGAGGAAGCAGGCGGGCGGCTCGGCGCGGGCTGGCTGGTCGAGCACCACCCCGAGAGCTTCGCCGGCGCCGGCTTCCTGCTCAACGAAGGCGGCGCCGGTATCGCTTCGGCGCACGGCACGCGGTTCCAGGTCGAACTCGCACAGAAGCGTCCGATGTGGCTGCGCCTGGTCGCGACCGATCGCCCGGGTCATGGCTCGAGTCCGCGCCCGACGTCGGCGCCGGCGCGCCTCGTCGCTGCGCTCGAGCGTATCCGCACGCGCCCGTTCCCGCCTCGTGTGGTCGTGCCGGTGCGGCGCATGTTCGCCGGCATCGCGGCGCACGTCGGGCCACCCTGGAGCGAGCCTTTCGCCGACCTCGACCGGGCCGTCGGCGATGCCGCTTTCCTTGCCGACTTGCAAGCGGCCAAACCGCACCTGCACGCACTGTTACGCAATACCTGCTCGATCACGGTGCTCAGCGGCAGCGCGAAGATCAACGTCGTCCCGCCGACCGCGAGCGCCGAACTCGACTGCCGCATCCTGCCCGACGAGGACGCCGCGGCGTTTCGCGCCGCGCTCGAGGCGCGCATTGCCGACGACAACATCCGCATCGAGCCGCTGCTGAACTTCGCCGCGGCCGCATCGAGCGCCGATACGGAACTTTTCCGCCTCCTCGAACGCGTCATCACGCGGCATCATCCTGCAGCGCCGGTAGTGCCGACCGTCGCCGGCGGCTTCACCGACAGCCACTTCTTCCGCGAGCTCGGCATCGCGAGCTACGGTTTCGCACCGTTCGTCATCCCCGAATCCGATCTCGGGGGTATTCACGGCAACGACGAGCGCATCGGCATCGCGACCTTCGAACAAGGCGTCGCGATCATGACCGAGATCGTGCGCCGCTTCGCGGGCGAGGATACGCCCTAGCAGCCTGCCGCTCCCCGTCGCGTCTGCCACGGCAGACGCTGTGCTAGAGTTCGCGCCCACCGCGGTGGTCCGCATGCCGCGGGTGCATCCCACGCGAAGGAGGTTCTGCCACCCATGTCGAAAAAGAAAGTCCTGATCGCCGGCGCATCCGGCCTCGTCGGCCAGGCGGCCATGCGCGAGTTCGCCGAACATGGCGATTACGAGGTCGTCGCGGTCTCGCGCCGCGCGCCGTTCAAGACCTTCGGCGGCACGTTCATCCCCGCCGACCTGCAGGATGCCGCCGCCTGCGCCGAGCTGTTCGGCAGCATGAAGGGCGTCACGCATGTCGTCTACGCGGCCCTGTTCGAGAAGCCGGGCCTGATCGAAGGCTGGCGCGAGCGCGAGCAGATCGAGACCAACGCGCAGATGCTGCGCAATTTCTTCGAGCCGCTCGAAAAAGCGTCGGGCGACACGCTCGAACACGTTTCCCTGTTACAGGGCACCAAGGCCTACGGCGTACACATCGAACCGTTCAAGGTGCCGGCGCGCGAGAATCGCTCGGAACGCCACGACCTGCCGAACTTCTACTGGGAGCACGAGAGCTACCTGCGCGGCAAGCAGGAAGGGCGAGACTGGCACTGGACGATCTTCCGTCCGCAGATCATCTTCGGGCTCGCGCTCGGCGCGGCGATGAACCTGATCCCGGCAATCGGCGCGTACGCCGCGATCCTGCGCGAACAAGGCAAGCCGCTGATCTACCCGGGCGGCCCGGGCAACCTGCTCGAGGCCGTCGACGCCGACCTGATGGCGCGCGCGCTCGTCTGGGGTGCGGGCAGCCCAGCTGCCAGCAACGAGATATTCAACGTCACCAACGGCGATGTCTTCACCTGGAAGAACGTCTGGCCGGCGCTCGCCGAGATGCTCGGCATGGAAGCGGGCCCAGAGGAGCCGCGCTCGCTCGGCCAGACCATGCCGGCGGAAGCCGAGGCCTGGGATCGCATCCGCGAGAAGTACGGCCTCGTCGCACCGGCGCTCGCGCCCTTCGTCGGCGAGTCGTTCCACTACGCGGACTTCTGCTTCGCTTACGGCGCCGAAGGCTTCAGCATCGAACCGGCCGTGGTCTCGACGATCAAGCTGCGCCAGGCGGGCTTCCA
>JAPOKK010000124.1 GCA_029977665.1 Pseudomonadota bacterium
CGAAGCGACAGCCCGGGTAGCGGTTCCAGAACCAGGTGCCGCCGAGGTCTTCGCCGGCCTCGTAGACGTGGAACGACAGGTCGAGTTCGCGCAGGCGGTAGGACATGTACATGCCACAGATGCCGGCGCCGATAATGATGACATCGTGCTGCGCACTGGCAGCACGCGGTGCGGTATTCGCCATGGTTCTGACCTCCCGGGATCCTGGCGTGAGGGGATACGGCCGAGTATGGCACGCACCCCGACAGCGCGGGCCGCGACCACCTGTGCGCTTGACCTCCGTCAACTGGAGCGCGATTTCGCGCGGGTAGGGCACGCCGGAGGCCCACGGCTGTCTGCGCGGCGGGCCGTGACGAGGCTCTCGCCGCGCGTTGGAGCGCCGGGAGCACGCCTGTTCGGGCGCCGCTGGCGTGGCGCCGGTGCACTGCCGCTTGTTTTTATCAGTAAGCTAAATAAGAATACGTCGTATTAATAATACAGATAACTTGTGCCGTTGTATCGACGGCCGCCTTCAGTCTTTTCGAGGAGTCCTCTTCATGCCGCGACCTTTCTTCAGCGACGAGCGCCCCCGCATGCCTGTCCGCTGGCTTGCGCTCACCGCCCTCGCAGGTTTCCCGCTCGTATCCGCTGCCGCAGATACCGCGCCGTCGGGCGCCGATGACACGATGGAGGAGGTCGTCGTCTACGGCCGCGGCTCGCAGGTCGAGTTGCCACCGCTGTATGCCGGCGAGCAGGTCGCGCGCGGCGGGCGTGTCGGCCTGTTCGGCAATCTCGACATGATGGAGACGCCGTTCACGAGTACGAATTACAGCGCGGAGCTGATGCGCAACCAGCAATCGGTCAGCGTCGCCGACGTCCTGCGCAACGATCCGACGGTGCAGGTTGCGCGCGGCTTCGGCAATTTCCAGGAGGTGTACGTCATTCGCGGACTGCCGGTGTTCTCCGACGACATGACCTACAACGGCCTCTACGGCATCCTGCCGCGCCAGTTCGTCGCCGCCGAACTGCTCGAACGCGTGGAAGTCTTCCGCGGCGCGAGCGCGTTCCTCAACGGCGCCGCGCCTGGCGGCTCGGGTCTCGGCGGCGCGGTGAACCTGGTGCCGAAGCGTGCCGGTGCGACGCCGCTGACCCGCTTCACCACCGGTGTACAGAACGACGGTCATGCTTATGTCGGGCTCGACGCCGGCCGCCGCTTCGGCGCTGGCGATGCCTTTGGCGTGCGCATCAACGCGCTCAGGCGTGACGGCGAGACCGCGGTCGACGACGAGGATCGCGAACTGACCGTGTTCTCGGCCGGTTTCGACTTCGCCGGCGAGCGCCTGCGGCTGTCGGCCGATTTCGGCTTCCAGGATCACGACGTCGACCGTCCGCGGCCGAGCGTCACGCCGCTCGCCGCGGTCCCCGGCGCGCCCGATGCGGATGACAACTTCGCACAGCCCTGGACCTACACTGAGGAGACCCAGCTGTTCGGCGTCGCGCGCGGCGAGTTCGATCTCACCGAACATCTCACGCTGTGGGTAGCGGGAGGCGCGCGCGGTGGCGAGGAGGACAACGTCCTCGCCAATCCGAACGCGGCACGCAACGGCGCTACCACCGCGTTCCGATTCGACAACTACCGCGAAGACACCGTCTATTCGGGCGAGGTCGGCGCGCGTGCGGAATTCCGCACCGGCCCGCTTGCGCACCGCCTGGTCGTGTCGGGATCGGTTTACGGGCTCGAATCCAAAAACGCGTTCGCGCTCTCGAATTTCCTCACGCCCTTCGCGAGCAGCCTGTACCGGCCCGTGCCGGTGGTGGCACCTACGGCCAACTTCTTCACCGGCGGCGTCCTCGACGATCCGCGCGTGACCCAGGAAACCGACCTGCGCAGCATCGCCATCGCCGACATGATTGCCCTGTTCGACGAACGCGTATTGCTGACCGGCGGCGCGCGGCTGCAGAACATCGCGCAGCGCTCCTACGACTTCAATTCCGGGGCGCGCCTGTCGGGTTACGACGAGTCGCGCTGGACGCCGGTCGGTGGCATCGTGGTGCGCCCGCTCGAGCGGGTTGCCTTGTATGCGAACTACATCGAGGGCCTGCAACCGGGCGAGGTCGCCCCCGCGCTCAGCGGCGGTACGCCGGTGAGCAACGCGGGCGAAGTCTTCGCGCCGTTCCAGGCCGAGCAGTACGAGGTCGGCGCGAAGTACGACGGCGGCAGCTTCGGCGCCACGCTGGCCTGGTTCTCGACGCAGATCCCGAGCGCCTTCGTCGAGAACGGCGTGTTCAGTGTCGATGGACGTCAGCGCAACCGCGGCGTCGAGCTGAGCCTGTTCGGTGCACCGCGCGAGGACATCCGCGTACTCGGCGGCCTCACCGTGCTCGACGCCGAGCGGCGCCGCACGCAGAACGGCCAGTTCGACGGCAAGGACGTGATCGGCGTCCCCGACCTGCAGGCCAATCTGAATGTCGAATGGGACCTGCCGTTCCTGGCCGGCCTCACCGCCGACGCTCGCTTCATCTACACCGCGTCACAGTACGTCGACGGCGCCAACACGTTCGAAACGCCGTCGTGGGCGCGTTTCGACCTCGGGGTGCGCTACGCGACCCGCGTCGCCGGGCGCGGCGTGAGCGTGCGCGCACGCCTCGAGAACCTCGCCGGCAACGATTACTGGGCCTCGGTCGGCGGTTTCCCCGGCGCCAACTACCTCGTGCTGGGTGCGCCACGCACGTTCCTGCTCTCGGCATCGGTCGACTTCTGACGCCACCGCGAGCACGCTGCCGTCCGATGTCGCCGCGCCGTATCCGCACCTGGTCCTGGCTGCACACCTGGAGCAGCCTGGTATGCACGGTGTTCCTGCTGATGCTCTGCCTGACCGGCCTGCCGCTGGTGTTCCACGACGAGATCGACGACGCGCTGAACCCCGACCGCTGGGAGCCGGCGCACCCCGGCGCGGCACGGCTCGATCTCGACCAGTTGCTGGCGAACGCGCTGGCGGCGCGCCCCGGCGAGGTGCCGCTGTTCCTGAGTTTCGACACCGACCGCCCGGTCGTCAACGTGACGTCGGGCGCACATCCCTCGGTCAGCGAGGCGGCGATGCATTTCGCCTCCTGGGACTGGACCAGCGGTGCGCGCGTGCCGCCGGCGAACAAGGGCGAGGCGCTGATGCACTTCCTGCTGCAGCTCCACACGGACCTCTTCCTCGGCTTGCCCGGCATGCTGTTTCTCGGTGCGATGGGGCTGCTGTTCGCCGTTGCGGTCGTCTCGGGTGTGGTCCTTTACGGCCCGTTCATGCGCAAGCTCGACTTCGGCACCGTGCGCACGCAACGCTCGCCGCGGGTCAAATGGCTCGACTACCACAACCTGCTCGGTATCGTGACGCTCGCCTGGGTGCTGCTGGTAGCGCTGACCGGGGTGATCAACACGCTGGCCGATCCCATCGTCGAACGTTGGCGAGAAGTCGCGCTGGCCGACCTGGTTGCCGGCCGTGATGCCGAGGGTCCTCCGTCGGCGCCAAGTTCCCTGCAGGCCGCGGTCGATGCCGCGCGCGCAGCGGCGCCGGGCATGGTGCTGCAGTTCGTCGCCTTTCCCGGCGTCTCGTTCACGACGAACCATCACTACGCCGTCTTCCTGCACGGCAACACCCCGCTGACCGAACACCTCGTCACGCCGGTGTTGGTCGATGCGCGTGATGGCACGTTGGTCGGCGTGCGCGAGATGCCGTGGTACGCCAAGGCCCTGTCGTTGTCGAAACCCTTGCACTTCGGCGATTACGCCGGGCTGCCGCTCAAGATCCTGTGGGCGGCTCTCACGGTGCTCACCCTCATCGTGCTCGGCAGCGGCATCTACTTGTGGGGCGTGCGCCGCGTCAACGCGGCACCGCCGCTCGTCAGTGCCGTCGCCGAACAGGCCGGCGGGCGTGAGAGCGGGACCACGTGAGAACCTGGGGTGTGCCTGCTGCGGTCGGGACCCTCAGCGCCGCAGGTCTCGTCAGCGCGCTGCTCGGTGACGGCGTGGTCGATGTGCTTGCGACCATCGCCGCGGCCGCGCCGCTCGCGGCCGCCACCTGGGCGCTCCTCGCACGCCGTCGCTGAGCCCGCGGTTCAGACCGTCTCCGGCCGGTACAGGCGGCGCTCGAGAAGCACGCCCGGCTGCAGCGGCGCGAGCGTCTTGGCGAGCGCCAGTACGGCGAGATCGACCAGCGGTTCGACCGCGATGACGACGAGGTAGGCGGCGCCGAAGCTCAGCACGGCGGAGACATTGGCGGCGCCGCCGCCCCACAACGCCCACAACGCGACCCAGCCGACGATCCCCGCCTGGTAGGTCGTCGACAGTGCCAGCGCCTGCCGGTAGCTCACGTCGACGTAGGCCGTTTGCGGGCGGATGATGCGCCCGGCCAGCGCTGCGATCGCGAACAGCGGCACGAGCAGCGTCGTCACGTTCATGCCGTACTGCGGCAGGTCGAATGGCGCGAAGAGCAGGCCCTGCGCCAGCAGGCCGAGGGCGAGGCCGAGCGCGGCGGGTGCGGCACCGAACAACAGCAACAGCGTCGAGCCGAGAATGAAGTGTACTTCGGAGACGCCGACCGGCCGGTGCGGCAGCAGCTCGAAGAAGCACAGTACGAGCGCCGTGGTGACGAGACTGCGTGCAACGAGCGAGACGACCCCGCGCTCGCGCAGGGCCAGCCACGCCTGGTGCAGTGCATACCCGGCGACACCGCCTGCCGCGGCGTAGCCCATCCACAGTTTGCCGCTCGCTACCAGGCCAGGTTCGATGTGCATGTGCTTGTCCCCTCTATGACGATCAGAAAGTCCGTTACCGAGAAACCTTGCAGGCGTCGCGCGCCGGCGGCGTCAGGCAGAAGCGGCCGGCACCACGGTGACGGGCTCGCGCTTCGCTTCGTGCTTGTGTTCGTGGGCCGGCGGGCAGCTCGCATGGTTCAGCGAGACCGGCTGGCCATGGGGCGTATTCAGGTACGCCTGGTTCCATTGCTGCGCGCGATCGGCGACATCGTCTTCGGCGACGAGCCCGAGCGAGGCGAGCAGGCGTTCCATCGCCGCAACCCATTGCCGGTAGTAGGCGTCGTTGACGGATTCGTCCGGCCGTGCGGGCGCCGCGGCGATCTCGGCGGAGAAAATCTCGGCCCAGGTCTTCCATTCGAACAGTCCGGCCTTGTGCAGGTTGACGACCAGCGAGAAGGCCTGCGCCTGCCATGGCGCGTCGAACACCGGGCCGTCGCCATCGGCCGGCAGTTCGCCGGGAATCGGCAGACCGTCCACGCCGCTGCTCATGGTGCCTCCAGGTAGTCGTCCCACAGGTCAATGCGCACCGTGTCCTTCGGTGCGGCGTCGCTACCCCACAGCTCGGTGGCGGCGAAGCTGACGCTGTAGACATGTTGCGGATGTGCCCCCTGGCCGTGGGCGACGGTATCGGGATAGACGAACGCGCCGTGGTCGAGTGCGATGGTGCCGAGCTTGCCGCGGGCATACCGCGGAATGCGTGTATGGCCGGAGGGATGCTTGTTGACCACGCGGACTTCGTCGCCGACCTTGAAGCGCGCGGGCTTTTCCTCGTCCATGCGCGCCGAGGCGCCGGTCGCGAGCAGGCCCGCGACCATGTCGGGTGCGAGCGCCGGGCTTGCCGTTCTGCCCGAGTCCGGCTTGCCGTTGTCGAGTTCGCCCGCCGTGACCAGGCCCTTCTCGACGAGCAGGGTCTCGAAGGCGTGCAGCCAGTGTTCGTAGTAGGTGCCCCGCAGGTACTCGATGGGGCCCATGCGCTCGATCGCGTGGCGGAACTCGTCGACGTGGAATTGCCCGGTGGCGAACAGCGCGGGGAACATGCCCAGCACGCGTTGCTCCCACTCGCCGTGGAATACCGGCTCGTCGGGTTCGAAGAACACCGGTCCGTAGCCCTGTGCGCCGCCGAGGTCATGGATACCGTTCATGTCTTGCCTCTCCTCAGGCCTTGCCCGGCTGCAGGGGCAGGCCGGTGCCGATCATCGAATCGCGCGTGACGAGTTCGGCGAGCGCTTCCTCGCTCATGCCCTCGGTGCCTGCCGGCCGTTCCGGCAGCACCATGTAACGCAGCTCCGCGGTGCTGTCCCACACGCGGATTTCCTTGTCACGCGGGATCTTCAGACCGAACTCCGCCAGCACGCTGCGCGGGTCGATGACAACGCGCGAGCGGTACGGCGCGGCCTTGTACCAGGCCGGCGGCAGGCCGAGCGTCGGCCACGGGTAGCAGGAACACAGGGTGCACACGGTCACGTTGTGCACCTCCGGCGTGTTCTCGAGCACCACCATGTCTTCGCCCTGCACGCCGGAGTAGCCGAGTTCGGCGATTGCCGCCGTCGCGTCGCTCAGCAGGCGCCCCTTGTACTCGGCATCGACCCAGGCCTTGGCCACCACCTTGGCGCCGTTGCGCGGGCCGACCTTGTGCTCGTAGGTATCGACCACCGCATCGATCGCCGCCGGGTCGACCAGGCCCTTCTCGACGAGCAGCGACTCGAGCGCTTTGACCCGGAGCGCGATCGCCTTGGGCGGGGCCTGGTAGCCGTCGTGTTCGTGCTCGTGATCGTGCGAGTGTCCCATAGCGCTGGTTCTCCTTCGTGAACGGGGCCGCGGTCGTGCCCGGGCGGAGGCCCGATATCAAGCACCGTTCCAGAATAAGTCGGTCTGGCGGCCAGTCAAGTGAGTCTCCGACCAGGAGGCGTCCCGGGGACATCCAAGGGGGAGGCGTCCCGGCAAAGTTACTTTATTCCGCCTGTTTCGCCGCCCTACACCAGGCGTTCGAGGGATGCGGTAACTGTCCCCATCCTCCCCCCGTTGTCAGCCGACCTCGATGGGCAGCGCTTCGTCCTTCGCCCACTCGCTCATCGAGTCGTCGTAGACCGCGATGTTCTCGTAGCCGAGCTGGTGGAGCAGGAAGGCGTCGAGCGTCGCGGCGATGCCGCCGCCGCAGTAGACGATGACCCGCCCGGTCTTGCTGCTCGCGCCGCCCGCTTCGAACATCGCCGCGGCTTCGTCGGCGGCGCGGAAGGTATTGTCCTGCGGGTTGAGCAGGGCGAGGGCCGGTACGTTGACACTGCCCGGAACGCGCCCCGCGCGACCGTAGCGATCGTTCTCGCCCTTGTGGAGATCGGGCGGCAGGGCATTGATCGTACAGACCGTCGTCGCGCCGATGGCGTCGAGCACTTCCTGCTTGTCGGTGAACAGGCCAGGGCGGGGCGTGGGAGTGAACCGCGCGGCTGCGACGGGTGCCGGGGCAGCAGTCGTCACCGGTCGTCCCTCGGCTTTCCACTTCTGGAAGCCGCCGTTCAGCACGGCGGCATCGTCGAAGCCGAACGCGCGCAGCATCCACCACACGCGCGTCGCCTACTGCGGGTGGGTGGTGGAGTAGAGCACGACCCGCGTGCCGTCACCGACCCCGTGCCGGGTCATCGCCGCGGCGAACGCCCCGGCGTCCGGCAGGGTGAAGCTGTAGGGCGAGTCGTTGTTCGACAGCTCGCCCTGGAGATCGAGGAAGGCGGCACCGGGGATGTGCCCGTTGTCGTAGTCCTCGCGGCCGCTCTTCACCTTGTAGGGTTTCCCCGGCGGCGCTTCCGCGTACAGCAGGTGTACGGTGCAGTCGAAGATGCGCAGCGTCGGGTCGTCGAGACGGGTTTCGAGCCAGTCGGTTTCGACGATGGCCTCGGGGTGCTGGTAGGTGGGCATGAACGGACTCTCCGGGTTGTGGGCCTGTCTGTATCCGGACGGCGGCGCGCGGCCGGGCGCCGTGGCAATGCCCGGCGAGGTACTGCATGCTGCGTCCGGCGGCGCCGTGAAGGCAAGCCGTCGTGTCACCGCCGGCCGGCGTCCTGCGGCCCCGAAGCGGCGGGTATCCGGCGGATATACTGCAGGAAATCCGCGCGGGAGGAGGATGATGCGGGCGATCTTCGCGGGTACGAACGAAGGCATCTTCGTGCTCACCGATGGCGGTGCCGAGCGCGTCGCCGCGTGCCCGCGCGTGCGGGATTTCGCACGTGCCGGCGAAATCATGTTAGCGGCGGGCGCGGACGGTGTCTACCGCTCGCACGACGGTGGCCGGCGGTGGCAGCGGCAAGGCCTCGAGGGCCTCGAAGTCTGGGCGTTGCGTGGCGCGCCCGGCGGCGACATCTACGCCGTGACCCAGCCGGCCGGTCTGTACCGCAGCGACGACGATGGCATCACCTGGACGGCGGTCGAAACTCTCGCCGAGTTTCCCGGTGCCGCCGACTGGTGCGTTCCGATCGATCCGCCGCTGCCCGGTCGCGCGCGTGCGCTCGTCGTCGACTCGCACAACCCGGCGCGCCTGTGGGTCGGGGTCGAGGTCGGCGGCATCCTCCGCAGTACCGATGGCGGCGCGCACTGGCAGATGACGCGTCCCGGCGGCAATCCCGACATCCACATGCTGGTGGCCCATCCCGAGGATCCGGACGAACTCTTCGTGTCGACGGGATATGGTCGTCAAGACGGAATCGCCGAAATGGTCGAGGGCAACGCCGGCGTGTTCCGCTCGCGCGACGGCGGTACCACCTGGCAGTACGCCTGGGCTGGCATCACGCCGCGTTACACGCGGCCGCTATGCATCGATCCGCGGCCGCCGTATCCGCTGACGGTCGCCTGCGCGCCGTCACCCTTCTCTGCGCATACCGACACGGGTGGCGCCGGTGCGATGATTTTCCGTAGCGACGATCGCGGTGCGAGCTGGCGTTCACTGTGCGACGCGGCGCACACACCGTCGGCGGCCAACTTCCATGGCCTCTGCCCGGCCGCCCACGGTGTGGGTGACGTGCTGGCAGGCACCGACACGGGCGAACTCTGGCGCATCGACGCGGCTGCCGAGTGGACGTTGCTCGCGTCGGGCTTGCCCGCGGTGTTGTCCGTCTGCGACGACGTGGCTTGAGCGCGCGTAGCGGAGCCGTTGTCCCGGGGGCGGGAACTAACCCGGAGGGCGGCGGGACTCAGTAACATCGGTAGCAGCAGGGAATCGTCATGGTGGTCTGGCTCTTGGTAGCAGCACTCGGAGTCCCGCAGTTCCTCACCGGTTTCCCGGAGCCGCCTCCGGTTGCCCCCACCGACCTCGTGGTCGGACGCCAGTCCGTCGACCTGCGCGAGCCGCTGCTGGCGCGCACGCGCGGCGCGAAGCTGGTGCTGTTCGTGCGCGATCGCTCGGCGCTGACTGCCGCCGACAACGCAGCCTTCGAGGCCGCGGTGCCGCCGGGCTCGGTGACGGCGCGTCTCCGGGCACGCGACGGCGAGGAACTCGTGCTCGATCACACCGGCTACGCCTATTACCGCGGCTTCGCCGGCCTGGTCCTGAGCGAGCGCGAACCGGGGACTGACAATACCCTCTACGATGCACTCGAAATCGAGACCGCGACGGCGCTGCCGCGGGTGCGCTTCATGTGGCTAGATCGCGCCGGGCGCCGCGTGCAGGACCTGCCTCCACCCCGCTGATAAGGCGCGACGGCCGCGCTCGCGCCGGCTTCGCGTTCCGCGCGGAATGTGAAGAATCATTGCGATCGCCGGGGTCGTTCGGCGGGACGGCAAGGGGGGCGGCTATAGTGATGGTGCGACCCTCGGGCTACCACGCAAGTGGTCACGCCGTCGGGTCGGGTGCGCTTTGCGAAGCGTTGGTCGCACATCACAAGGTCACCAAGGTGAGTTCATGTCGTCTATCGCGAAATTCGGAACCCTGTTGCTGCTGTCGTTCGTCGTGGTCGGATCGGCGAGAGCGGAACGCTACGAAATCAGCTTCTTCGGATCGGCCCCGGTCGGCATCGGGCTCAGCGGCTTCATCGATCTCGATCCGAACCCCGTCGGGGTATACGCAGGCTCGGCCAGTTTCATGTCCAGTGTCGTCGACGCCTACGAGATTCGCGTCACGGGCGACCTGCGGGGAGACTTCGTCTTCACGCCGGGGAACAGCCTGATCGGCAATCTCGGTCGCGGTTGGGACCTGACGTGGGAGGTCACCGACGCCGGCATCTTCGTTTCCAGCCCGACCTCGGTCCACGGCCCGAGCAGTTCGCTCCTGTCCGCGTTCGGCGGCAACCAGTGGCTACGGCTTTCGTCCTCGCAACTCGACTACCGCAATAACTCGAATGGCGGCAACCAGCTGACGGACTACGGCCCGGGTCCGCTGCCGTTGGCTTTCAACACCTATCAAGCCAACGGCGGACCGTTCGTGAGCACGCTCGATCCCGGATCGCCGGTTCCCCTGCCTGCCGCGGTGTGGATGTTCGGCGTTGGCGTGATGTCGCTCGCCGGTGCTGCCCACAGGCGTCGCCGCCGAGGTTGATACCGCAGCGCGCACGCCGCTCAGAATGGCCAGCGCGTCGCCAACATCCACGTGCCCATCGCCATCATCATCAGGTTCTCGGTCAGCGAGATGGCGCCGAGCGGCACGTTCGAGTTGCCGCCGACACACGCGCAGCGGAGTTCGCGCTTGTCCAGGTAGACGGCCTTGACCACGGAAATGGCGCCGGCGGTGCCGATGAACAGCGCGAGCGGCGCAGCCACGCCGGTGAGAACACCCGCGACCATGAGAATGCCCGCGCCGGCTTCCGCGAACGGATAGAAATAGGCATAGGGCACGTAGCGCTGCGCGAGCAGGTCGTAGTTCAGAAACTGCAGTGAGAAGCTCTCGAGGTCGCGCAGTTTCAGGATCGCGAGCACGCACATGGAGAACGCGATGAAGAATTCGACGAGGCGGGCGCTCCACACGCTGCCGGTCGCACTCCAGGTCGCCGCCGCCGCCAGGAAAAAGGTGGTGGCGAACACCGCGGCAACCGGTTGGTAGGTCGTTTCGTCCTCGCCCTCGCCGCTCCCGGCGCCTGCTTCGCCGAAGAAGCGGCGAACGTCGTCGTAGCCACCGATTCGCTTGCCGCCGATGAAGGTCTGCGGCGTGGTCGAGACATCTTCGCGCGCCTTGAACGCTTCCGTTTCGTCGCGCGAGGTGAGCTCGTGATCCTCGACCTCGTAACCGTGGCTACGCAACAGGTGCCGGGTCTTCAGCCCATAGGGACACAAGTGCTCGCCGCCGGCCATACGATAAAGAACTGCGGTATCGGACATGATCGCTCCCAGGGGCCAATGTCAGGGCCCCGAACCAGTACTCGTGTCTCGCGGTGCAAAGAGCGTGCCGGCGAACGGCATCGATTGCGCGGCGCAATGAGCCTGTTGTTCCAATGCGAGGATGAGCGGATCTGCAAGTCCGGGCAGGCTTTGCAATCGGCAGGGTTGACGTACTCGCGATGGCGAGACGCCGGCGTGCGGGCGGAAATCAAGCGTCGGAGGTTCTGCATGGCGGCGGGGCGCCCTCGAAATACGCCACAGGGACGGCAACGCTCGTTGGCCCGAGCAAGGGCGGCACGTAGCAGAGCCAGATCGCCGGGCGCGCCCGCGTGCAGCGCCGAGGATGACGCCGGTATCCGGTGTGCCTGGTACCGGGAGCGGGCATCGAACCTGCGCATGCTTTCCTGGACCAGGGATTGAGTGGTTCAAGACGATTGCAACCCCAGAGGAAGTCGATAGTCTCCCCCCGCTCCCTCAATGCGGCTTGCAGGGGTCGTCCGGCTTCATGGAACATCGTGGCTACCATGCGATTCAGCCTTCTCCGAACGTTTGGGTACTTCGCCGGCGGGCTATGGACCGCTTGGGGTGGACGTAACCGCATCGAAGCCAAACAGCTACGCAACCTGCGGCGGCTTGTTGGAAAGGCGCGACGCGAGTCCCCCTTGTTTCGCAAACTCTGCGCAGACCTGGGTCCATCCAGCCAGATCGATCTATACGAATTGCCGGTGACCCGAAAGCCGGATCTCATGAGGGAGTTCGACGACTGGCTGACCATTCGTTCTCTTCCACTCGCCAGCGCGCGCGAACATCTTCGTGACCGGCAGCTGATTGGCGTGCCGATAGAAGATGTCGCGGTGTTTCGGACCTCCGGCAC
>JAPOKK010000276.1 GCA_029977665.1 Pseudomonadota bacterium
GCTCGGGCGGCTGCATCGCGTACAAGGCGTGGCATTCGCTCATGCCATACAGGCCGCAGAGCACCACGCCACGCGCCTGTGCGCGCTCGACGATGTCGTCCAGCGTCGGGTTGAAGGCGGCAAAGCCGAACAACTTCAGCGATGGAAACGGCCGCGGTTCGTCGACGCATTCGAGCATCGCCGCGATCATGTCGTCGACGCCGTGCATGTGGGTGATTGCGCGCTCGCGCACGAGCCGGCTCGCGGCAGCGGCATCGAAGACCGGCAGCAGCTCCATCGGTGCGCGTGCCGCGAGCGCCGAGAGTGCCTGGGTGAAGCCGAACACGCCGCACATCGGCAGGGCCTGGAGGACGCGCGTGCCGTCGGCTTCCAGCCCGAGCGCGCTGACGACGTCGTGTGCGTGCGCGGCGACCGTGCGCTGAACGTGGCAGACGAACTTCGGCGCCCGCGTGGTACCCGAGGTGGTGAAGATGACGCAGCGATCGTCCGCCCTGCCCCGCGTGTCGAGCAGCGGCTCGCACGCGCAGAGCGTCGTCCACGGCGTCACCGCGATGCCGGCGAGCTGCGCCGGCGGCGAGCCGTCTTCGCCATAGGCGACGACGTGCTCGACGCCGGCCAGCGCCGGGCGCTCGACCGCGTGCAGAATGCCGGCGAAGTCAATGCCATGGAAGTCGGGCCACAGGATCAGCACACGCGCGCCCGAGCGGCCGACGATGTCGGCCACCTCGGCGGCGCGGAAGCGCGTGTTGACCGACACCGCGATCGCACCGAGCCGCGCACAGGCGAAGAAAGCGACCAGCCACGACGGCACGTTGGGCAGCCACAGCGCGACACGGTCGCCGTGCGTCACGCCGAGCGCTGCGAGCCCTGCCGCGACACGCGCGCTGGCATCACCGAGTTCGGCGAAGCTCATGTCGCGTTCGCGGTAGCGCAGCGCCACGCCGTCGTTCGGGGCGCCGTCGAGGATCTCGAGCAGTGTGGTCATCGTGCCGGCCTCCCCGCCGGCCCCGTGCCTGCGCACGGTCTATCCGGCGCCGCGCCGGCGGCGCCATACGAGCAGCCGGTTGTTCGCCGGCAACGCCGCATCTTCGCACAGATCCAGGCCGTGCCGAACGGCGAGCTCGTCGAGCGCCTCGAAATCACGGATCGCGAAGGCCGGGTCACGCGCGGCGAGCCAGGCATCGAGCCGGCGATTACCCTCGCTCACGTAACGTCCGCCGTAGTTGAAGGGACCGTAGAGCAACAAGGGTGCCCCCGGCGGCAAGCGCGCGCCAGCTTCGGCGAAGAAGGCGACGACAGCTTCCCAGGGCGTGTAGTGCACCAGGTTCGAAGCGTATACCGCATCGAAGCCCGTTACCGGCCACGGCCGCACACGCACGTCGAGTTCGACCGGCGCCAGCAGGTTGGCCAGCCCTGCATCCGCGATCCACGCACGGATCCCGGGCAGGTTCGGTGCCAGGTCGCTCGGCTGCCAGGCGAGATGCGGCAACGCCGCGGCGATGTGCACGGCGTGCTGACCGGTACCCGCGCCGATCTCGAGCACGTGGTCGATGCCTTCCAGCCAACCGCGCGCGGCGGCGAGGATCGCATCCTTGTTGTTATCGGCAGCGGGAATGAAGGGCTTGTTCATCGGTGTGCTCTGGTCGACTCGCGTGCGCCGCGCCCACCGCGGGCGCGGCGCGACTATGGTATCGTCGCGCGCCCTGCCCAGCGCCATCGCTTAGCCTATGTCAGCCTCATCGCAGACCCCGCCCGGGCGCTCGCGCCACCTCGGCGCGCTGCGCGGGCTCGCGCCGTTTCTCGCTCCCTACCGGACCACCATCGCCGCCGCCCTGATCGCCCTGCTCGCTGCCGGTGCGACCACGCTGGGCATGCCGGTCGCTGTACGACACGTGATCGATGCCGGTTTCGGCGCGGGCGCGACGCAGGGTTTCGAGCAGCAGTTCATGGTCCTGTTCGCACTCGCGACCGGCGTCGCGTTGTTCTCTTCGCTGCGCTTCTACCTGGTTTCCTGGATTGGCGAGCGCGTCGTCGCCGACCTGCGCAGCGCCGTGTTCCGCCACGTGCTCGGACTCTCGCCGAGTTTCTTCGAGGTGACCCGCTCGGGCGAGCTGCTCTCCCGCCTGACGACCGATACCACGCTGATCCAGAGCGTGGTCGGTTCGAGCGTGTCGATCGCACTGCGCAGCGCGTTGACCCTGGTCGGGGCACTGATCATGCTGGCCGTGACCAGTCCGAAGCTGACCGGCCTCATCGTGCTCGGTGTACCGCTGGTGATCGCACCCATCGTACTGTTCGGTCGCCGCGTGCGCCGGCTCTCGCGCACCAGCCAGGATCGCGTCGCCGACACGTCCGCGCTGGCCGGCGAAGTCTTGAACGCGATGCCGCTGGTGCAGGCGTTCACGCTGGAAGAACGCCAGCGCGAGCGTTTCGCCAGCGCCGTCGAGGACGCGTTTCGCAGCGCGCGGCGGCGCATCCGCGCGCGGGCCGCCCTCACCGCGTGGGCCATCGTGACGATCTTCGGCGGCCTCATCGGTGTGCTCTGGCTCGGCACCGCGGACGTCGCCGCCGGCCGCATGAGTGGCGGCGAACTGGGCCAGTTCCTGCTCTACGCGGTGTTCGTCGGCGGGTCCACTGCCGGCCTGTCTGAAATCTGGGGCGCCTTGCAGCAGGCCGCCGGCGCTACCGAACGCCTCACCGAGCTGCTCGCGGCGCGACCCGATCGCGCACCGCCGCCGCGTCCACGCCCGTTGCCGGCGCGCCCGGCGGGACATTTGCGCTTCGAGCGTGTCGGCTTCCATTACCCGAGCCGTCCCGAGACGGCCGCCCTGAGCGAGTTCGACCTCGACATCCGCGGCGGCGAGACCGTCGCCCTGGTCGGCCCCTCGGGCGCCGGCAAGAGCACCGTGCTGCAGCTCGCGCTCGATTTCTACCAGCCACAGCGTGGACGCATCCTGTTCGACGGCATCGACATCGCCGAGGTGTTGCCGCAGGACGTGCGCCGGCACATTGCCATCGTGCCGCAGGAGACCGTACTGTTCGCCGACAGCGTCGCCGAGAACATCCGCTACGGACGTCCCGGTGCGAGCGATGCCGAGGTGCGAGCAGCGGCGCGGGCGGCCGCCGCGGACAGCTTCATCGAAGCCCTCCCGGAAGGCTACGCGACCGTGCTCGGAGAACGCGGCATGCGTCTCTCGGGCGGCCAGCGGCAACGCCTGGCGATCGCCCGCGCGATGCTCAAGCAGCCGGCCATCCTGTTACTCGACGAGGCGACCAGCGCCCTCGATGCCGAGAGCGAACGGCTGGTCGAGCAGGCGCTCGCCGAGCTGATGCGCGATCGCACGACGCTCATCATCGCCCATCGCCTGGCCACCGTACGCCGCGCGGATCGCATCGTCGTTCTCGACCAGGGCGGCATCGTCGCCAGCGGCAGCCACGACGAACTGCTCGCCGCGGGTGGGCTGTACGCGCGGCTCGCCGCGCTGCAGTTTCGCAGCGAACCGGTCACGCAAGCATGAACCACGGGCATGCCCGGCGCGCCGGACACGCTACACTCTGCCTGCGCCCGTCCGGCTGCACCAGGGGAGTGACCAACGATGCGATTTCACCACATGGCGATTTTCGTCTCCGATCTGAACGCCGCCATCCGGCTGTGGCGCGACGTGATGGACTTCAAGCTGATCGTCGAGAAGACCATCCCGGATGGGCCCGCGCCGGCACCCGACGTCTACATGTACCCGGCGTTACTCGACGACATTTTCAAGGTCAAGGGCGCGCGCTCGAAAATGGCGCTGCTCGCTTCGGCCGAGGGCGCCTTGATCGAACTGCAGGAGTGCGAAGTGCCGGCGATCGAAAAGACGCCGCCGGAGAAGCTGCGCTATGGCCACACCGGCTTTCACGAACTCGGACTGGTTGTCGACGACATCGACGCCTTCTTCGAGAAGGTCCGCGCGGCAGGCTACGAGACGCAGACGGAGTACGTATGGACCTGCGCCGACATCGGCCGCTCGTTCCTGTTCTACGACGACGACGGCAACATGATCCAGATCTGGGAGCACGCCGGCGAGGCACGTTGGCAGTGAACCTGCACCGCGCCCTGCCGCGGTGCGGCATCAGCCTTGCCGTTTAACGCAGATCCGACGATGCACATCTGGGTCGATGCCGACGCCTGCCCCGCGGTGGTCCGCGAGATCCTGTTCCGCGCCGCCGAGCGCACCGGCACGCCGCTGACGCTGGTCGCCAACCAGGCCGTGCGCGTGCCACCGTCGCCTCTCATCCGCACCGTGCGCGTGGCGTCCGGCTTCGACGCCGCCGACGACACCATCGTCGCCCGCCTGCAGGCGGGTGATCTCGTCATCACCGCCGACATCCCGCTCGCCGCCGACGCGCTCGAACGTGGCGCCCACGCGCTGAACCCGCGCGGCGAGATCTACTCGCCGGACACGATTCGCGCGAAGCGCGCCATGCGCGACTTCATGGATACCATGCGCGGCAGCGGCCTGCATACGGGCGGCCCGTCGAGCTACGGACAGGCCGAACGCAAGGCGTTCGCCGACAGCCTCGACCGCCTGCTCACGCGCCACGCGTGAGCGGGCCGTCACAGCAGCGGCGGTAACGGGCAGTCGAGGGAGAGCGCCACGGCCTCGAGCAGTTCCGCCTCGGCGGCCGTGACCGTGCCATCGTGGATCACGCAATCCGCCGCAGCGAGGACGACGTTGCGCTTGAGCAGCGGCGTGAGCGCGGCCAACTCGACCAGCGCCTGTTCCAGCGCCTCCAGGCGGCACGCGCTGCACGCCACGGGGGCCGCGTCGCCCGGTAACGAAAACGGCGACCAGGCCGCGGCGAAGGCGGCCTCGGCATCGCCTTCCCCGGCATGCCCCGCGTGCGCCAGCACGCTGAGCAGCAGACGCAGCGCATCCGCGACGGGCGCGTACGCGTAGTGGCGCACGCGGGGCGCCCGCGCAGCATCGGCGCCGAGATGATCGTCGAGAATGCGCAACATCGCGAACTCGAACACCGAGAAACGGCCGTCGGCGGCGGCGACCGCGCGCAGGCTTGTCAGCAGGCGGGCCCGCGCCGGCGCATCGAGCCTCTTCAGGACAGGCAGGGCCAGCTCGACCAGCGGCAGCC
>JAPOKK010000189.1 GCA_029977665.1 Pseudomonadota bacterium
CGACGAGGAAGGAGAAAGACCACCGCACCCGACGGTTTCCTTCCTGCGCCTACAATCAGAATTAAAGGGGCGCCGGCACCGGGTGCCGGTCACTGCCCGGGGTGGAACACGCCTAACAGCAGCGTGGTGACAGCGTAGAGCGAAAGCGTGACCAGAGCCCCAACACCAAGGGCCACCCAGAACGACACGCCGTGCCGGAGCATAGCGCCGATCAGCAGGAACATCGGCAGGCTCGGCAGCACATACCAGAAGGTGGTTTCCGCGAAGGCGGCCAGGCGATCGGGATCGCGGGTATCGATCCACAGCCAGCCCATCGCGAGCAACGACACGAGTGGCAGAGAAGCAACGAGCGCGCCGACGAGTGCGCTGCGCTTACCGGCCTCGGATGCGATGGCGATGAGCAGCGCCGAGATGATGGCCTTGAACAACGCGTACATCGCTCGCCCCTAAACGCCTTCTGCCGGTCGCGGTTCCGCCAGTTCCCTTCCATCGATCTGGCGTACGCCGCCAAACCGCAGGTACAGCGCCGGCAGCACCAGCATGTTCAACAAGGTCGATGACAGCAAACCGAACAGGATGACCACTGCCATCGGCGACTGGATCTCGCTGCCCGGCTCTCCACTACGCAGCGCCAGCGGCACGAGCGCCAACGCCGTCGCGAGCGCCGTCATCAGGATCGGATTCAGTCTTTCCATGGTCCCGCGCCGCACCGCGGCAGGCAGGTCGGATTCCTCTCCCGCCTCCAGCAAGTGCCGGATATGTGCGATCAGCATCACGCCGTTGCGGGTAGCAATGCCGAAGAGCGTGATGAACCCGATGATCGAGGCTACCGAGAGCACCTGCCCGGACGCGTAAACGCCGACCGCGCCGCCGATCAGGGCGAGCGGCAGATTGACCATGACGAGCGTCGCGTCGCGCATCGATCCGAATGCCATGTAGAGCAGGACAAAGATGCCCACGATGACGACCGCCGACAGGACGGCCAGTCGCCGGGTGGCTGCCTGGGCGCTCTCGAACTGCCCACCGTATTCAACGAAATAACCCGGCGGTAACGCGACTTCCGCCGCCACCGCTTCGCGGATGTCGTTGACCACGCTGAGCAGATCGCGCCCGGCCACGTTGGCCATGACGACGAGCTTGCGGCGCACGTTCTCGCGACTGATGGTGTTCGGGCCGCGGTCACGACGGATGTCGGCGAGTGCCGCGAGCGGTATCTCAGCGCCGACCGGCGTCATGATGCGCGCACTTCCCACGTTAGCGAGGCTGTCGACGAAGCGTGTTGGATAGCGCACCACGAGGTCGAATGCCGCACTGCCCTCGTGCACGCGGGACACCTCGGCTCCGACGAAGGCCGCTTCGATTGCTTCCGCAACGGTACCGGGCGTCAGCCCGTGCCGGGCAATCACATCCCGACGTAGCGCGATGCTGAGCATCGGTACATCGGCCTGCTGTTCCACAGACAGGTCGACCACGCCAGGCACGCCCGCCATCTGCGCGCGCACCGCCTCCGCGAGCCGGCGCAATTCCTGCAGGTCATCGCCGAAGAGCTTCACCGCGATGTTCGCGCGCGTGCCTGACAACATGTGGTCGATGCGATGTGAGATTGGCTGCCCGATGATGATGTTCATACCAGGTACCGCACTGAGTGCCTCGCGTAAATCCCTTACAAAGGCGGCCTTGGAACGCCCGGCCAGGTCGAGTGCGACGTCGATTTCCGATGCATTGACACCTTGCGCGTGCTCGTCGAGCTCGGCACGCCCCGTACGGCGCGCCGTCGCGACGACACCCGGCTGCGCCAGAACGGTGCGCTCGACCAGGCCTGCCAGTGCATCGGACTGCTCGAGCGAGGTCCCGGGTAGCGTGACCGCGCTGATCGTGAGGCTGCCCTCGTTGAAATCGGGGAGAAATGCGCGACCGGCGCCGACGAGGAGCAGCAGGGCACCGGCGAACCCGGCCACGGACAGCAGCGTGAGCGACTTCCAGCGGCGCACGGAGCGATCGAACAGGGGCGCGTAGGCGGCCTTGGTCAGACGCGACAGCAGCGGTTCTTGGGCCGTCGTCAGCGCACGCGATCGCGGAAGCAGCAGTGACGCACAAGCCGGCGTCACGGTCACCGCGACAACTAGCGAAGCCGCCAGGGCGACGATGTAAGCGAAGCCGAGCGGCGCCAGCAGGCGGCCTTCGACACCGCTCAGGAAGAATAGCGGCAGGAATACGAGCATGATGATGAGCGTCGCGAACACGATCGAGCCCTGGATCTCGCGTGTTGCCTCCCCGACGATGCGGGTCGCCGGCCGCGGCGACGCTCTCCGCGCGTTGAGACGCAGCCGGCGCAGCACGTTCTCGACCACGATGATCGCATCGTCTACGAGCGCGCCAAGGGCGATCGCCATGCCTCCCAGCGTCATCGTGTTGATGCTTGCCCCGAAGGCCTGCAGGATGAGCACGGCGACAACCAGCGACAGCGGAATCGCGAGCAGCGCAATCAGCGTCGCGCGCACGCTCGCCATGAACGCGAACACGATGAGAACGACCAGAACCGCGCCGTCGCGCAGCGCCTCGCGCACGTTCGCTACGGCCACGGCAATGAAGTCAGCCTGGCGAAAGATGTTCGACTCGATACGCATACCGCGTGGCAGCGCCGCCTCGATCTCGGCCAGGACGCGCTCGAGTTCGGTGGTCAGCGCCAGGGTGTTCGCGTCGGGTTGCTTCTGGATGCCGAGCACCACGGCCGGCTCGCCGTTATGAGCTGCCGTTCCACGCTTGAGCGCGGGAGCGATGCGTACCTCGGCGACGTCGCGCACCAGCACCGGGACACCCTCGCGCACGGCGACGGCGGTCTCGCCGATGTCCGCGACCGCGCGGACGCGGCCGAGCCCACGGATCAGATATTCCTGCCCGCCGGTCGCAACGAAGCCGGCCGACGTGTTGGTATTGCTCTCGCGCACCGCCGCGAGCACCGCCTCCAGCGTAATTGCATAGTGCGCGAGTCGCCCGGGATCGACGACGACCTGGTACTGCCGCGTATCGCCGCCGATGGGGATCACCTGCGCGACGCCGGGAACCGCGAGAAGGCGCTGTCTCACAGTCCAGTCCGCCGCCGTCTTCAGTGCCATCGGATCGTGGCTATCGGAGCGCAGTGCGATGAACATGATCTCGCCCATGATGGACGTCACGGGGGCGAGCACGGGCGGGGGCAGATCGGGCGGCAGGGCGTCCCGTACTAGTTGGAGCTTCTCCGCGACGACCTGGCGCGCACGGTAGATGTCCGTGCCCCAGTCGAAATCGATCCAGACGACCGCGCTACCGATCGCAGTCGACGATCGCACACGACGGACACCCGCGGCGCCATTCAGCGCCGTCTCGATGGGAAAGGTAATGAGCCGTTCGACCTCCTCGGTCGCCATCCCGTGAGCCTCAGCCACCACCGTCACCGTCGGCGCGGTGAGATCGGGGAAGACATCGACCGGCATGCGCTGGGCTTCGAATGCGCCCCAGGCGAGTAGCGCGCCAGCCGTGAGCAGCACCAGCAGGCGGCTGCGCAGCGCGAATTCGATAATGCGTGCAATCACAGGCCGGTCGCCATCAATGTGCGTGACCGTGACCAGCAGCCGCGGGGCCGCTCGCCGCGAGGTGCACGAGGTACGCACCGCGCGAAACGACCCGCTCCCCCGGTTCGAGACCCGTGCGAATGCCGGCATATCCGCCGTCGCGCAAGGCAACCTCGACGATGCGCCGCTCCCAGTTCTCACCATCCACCATCACGAACACGACGTCCTTACCGGCATCGTCGACGAGCGCGGACACCGGCACTGCCGGTCCTTCGAACGTCGTCGCCGTGCGCAGGTGTGCCTGAACGCCCATGCCGGGCCTCAAGCGACCACCCGGGTTGTCGAATTCGAAGACGACCGGTGCGGTCCGCGTGACGGGGTCGATGGTCGTGAGCGCAGCAACCAGGCGGCCATTCAGCGCCCCGCTCTCGTAGATTGCGTCGCGCCCCGCAACCGTGAACCACAGGCCTTGCGGTTTACCCATATCGACAGCATCGAACTCCGCCACGCGGGCAGTGAGGCGCAAGCGCGCGTCGTCGCTGATGCGCAGGATCTCCGTTCCGGCCTCGACGAACGCGCCGGGTCGGACCCGCACGTCGACCACGCGCCCGCCGCCCGGAGCACGGACTGCGAAGCCGCTGCCCGCGCCCGCTCCACCCTGGAGGGCGGCGAGCCGCGCACGCACCGCCGCGAGCCGGGCCTCGGCGCTGCGCTCGTCGGCCTGTGCGGACTCCAGGCGGTGTGGCGCGACTGCGCCCTCTTCGACCAGCCCTGCGAGCCGCACCCGCTCGAGATGCGCCGCTTCGAAAACCGCGCGGGCTCCGGCGGCCTCAGCCGCGAGCGCAGCCCGGTCGTCAGCACCGCCCAGGCGCGGCACCACGCGCACCAGCACGTCACCCGTAGCGACCGGCGCGCCGAGCTCGGGCAAACGCTCGGCAGCCGGCACGACGAACCCCGCAGTCGGGGCGACGACCGGGATGTCCGCGCTCGGCAACGGTGCCAGTTCCGCAGGCGCCGCGACCGAACGCGACAGGCTTCGCCGCACGACCGCCGCGGTGGCGAAATCGAGCTGCCATTGCTGCTCCTTAAGAAACGGAATGAGCCCGGGCGACTCCGCTTCCTCGGGCAAAGCCGCGTCGGCGGCGGCCGGGTCGGCATAGATGGTGACGGAGCCGAGGTCGTGCACGCTCGTCCAGGCATCGGTTTTCAGTTCGACCAGGAGGCGCCGTTCACCGGCCGCCTTGGGGATGACTACCGGGCGGAAGATACCGGGCGTGGGTGACGGACAGGCGGAGAAAGTCGCGCCCGCGCCATCACCTTCGAGACGCACGATCGCTTGGCCGGCGCTTACGGGACGGAAATCCTCGAGGCGCGTGAAGTGCGCCGCGAAGGGCGATTCACGGCCGACCGCGAGCGGCGGGAATTCGACGAAGAGCTCGGTATAGGGGGTGAAATCGGTCACCACGACCCCACCGCCGTGACCATGCTCGGCACTGTCCTCGGGGTGACCAGCGGCGCCGGGGTCGTGCGACAACATATCGCCATGAGCCGCGTGCGGCGCCTCGGCATCGGCGCCATGCGGATGCGGGTGCTCGTGCCCATGGTGATCGCCGTCGCAGGCGCTGACCGTGCAGACCAACGCGAGCGTCGCGAAGCTCCGGCGCATTCTCATTGTGGCTCCTCGGGTAATAACGTGCGCAGCTCGAGATGCGCGCGGCGCGCCTCGAGTTCGAGGTCAATCAGGCGTAACCCGGCCTGGTGGGCGGACCGGAGGGCGTCGATCGCTTCCAACACGCTGATCTCGCCGGCGCGGTAGGCAATCTTCGCGATACGTTCGAGTTCGTCGGCCGAGTCGAGTCGGGCAGCGCGAAAGCCGAGCGCGGCGTCACGTAGCGCACGTGAGCGTTCGGCGAGGCTCTCGATCCGCGCCAGCAGCTCGCGGCGTTCGAGGACGTGGCGTGCGGCTGCATCGCTCGCGAGCGCGGCAGTCCGCTCGATCTCGCCCTGGTTGCGGTCGAAGACGGGCAATGGAACGTTGACGCTGAACACGAGGCCCGCGGTCCCCGTCCCCTCAACCGCGCGCACTCCGGCGCCGACCGTCACCGGAGGCATTACCCGGCTTGCCGCGCGCAGCTCGTCTTCCGCCGCTTCGGCCGTTGCCGCCAACGCCGCGAGTCGTGGTCCTCGTTCGGCCAGCGAGATGAGCTCGACGGACGGCATGGGTTCGGGTGGCAGGAGCTCTCCGACCAGTTCCGCTGTCGATGAAATGCCGCCCCCGCCAAGCAGTGCACCGAGAGCGGTACGAGTCGAGAAAACTTCACTACGCGCGCGCGCTATCTCCGCCGGCCCGTAACCGGCCTCCTGACGCACGCGCTCGAGGTCGTAGCGCGAAGCATCACCGGCTGTCGCGCGTAGCGCGGTCAGGTCTTCGAGGTGATCGAGTTCGCCAACGAACTCGCCCACCAGCGCGAGCCGACGTTCGGCCGCCACGGCCGCGTAGAATCGCTCGCCGGCGGCGACGACGGCCATCACTCGTTCGCTTTCGGCGACACCGTGCGCCGCCGCGACACGCGAGCGGGCAGCACTCGCCGCCAGTGCGCGACGCCCGGCGAGATCGAGCTGCTGTTGGACTTGCGCGAAGTTTTCGCTGCCGCGTCCACCGAGCCCTCCGGCCGCCTCGCGTTGGTACTGCAGGACTGGATTCGGCAAGGTCTCCGCGCTCGCCAGGGCGCCCTGAGCGGCGCCAACCGTCGCGTTGATCATCGCCACGCGGTCGGGATCGGCGAGCACGAGGCGCGTTACATCCGCAATGGTGAGCGCCTCGCCTGAAGCTGCTGGCACGATAGACACAAGCACCAAAAGCAGGGCGAAAAACCGACCAGGAATCGGTTTTTTTGGTACGAGCAGAAAGCGATCTATCCGCATCGCGCGTCAACCGTGAGTCTGGACTACGAGCGTCTCGACTGCGTGGTGCAGCGGCTCGATTCCCAAGGCGACCCCGGCGGCGGCCATAACAGTCGCCCCAATCATCAACGCCGCGCTCACCACCCAAGAGCGGAAGTGCGGCTCCAGCAACGCCTCGACACGCGCCACGACGGGCGCATCCGCAAATGCCATCGAGGTCGTAGCCGCGTCCACGCGATCGCGGCCCATGCGCTCCACCTTTAGCACAGTCTCCGCAGTGCGGAGCGCACCGTAATATCTTGCCGCAACGCGGTCACATGCTTGCTCTTGGGCCAGCACCAGCTCACCGAAAAGGCGCCTCGCCACCTTCGGCCAGTTTCCGAGTGAAACTACAGCGGCCACCAGGCGCATGTGGTGGTCGTGACGCGCAAGGTGTGCACGTTCGTGGCGCAACACGATCTTGAGTTCCGTCAGGTTGAGCCGCCGCCACAGCCCGCGGCTGAGAAATAGTCGCGGTTCCAGCAGCCCCGTCGCGCAGGCCACCGCCGCATCGCTGTCGACGAGTCCGAGGCCAGATGTGCGGACCGGCGTGCTCGCGGCGTTCAGCAGACGCAGCGCGCGTAGCGCGTGCCCGGCCTGCGAGACGGTGCGCCAGGCCAGCGACATGAAAAGCGTGGCGACCAATACGCCCGCTGCGATCATCAAAGCCAAGGTCGCCGACATGTCTTTATGCGGCACGCAGCCCGGGGCACTGGCGTGGCAATGATGCGCGACGAGATCAAGGCCGAGACCGTCCGCCGCCAGCATGCAGAGGACGGCAGCGAAAACACCAAGCGAAAGTGGCGTGCCGAGTAGCAACGCGCAACCGACAGCGCGCAGCTCCGGCGGAAACGAACGTTGGAAACGCAACAGCGGAAGATGGAATATGGCAAGTAATGCACCTGCCCCAATGCTGGTCGCCAGCCCGCCCAACACTGCAACAGCCTCGTGCGCGCTGGGCATCAGCGCGGCTCCTGCTTGCGCTCAAGCGCCGCTTTGCGCTCCGCAATGAGACTCTCAAGCTCTTCAAGCGCAGCATCGTCTGCAGCCGCGGCATACTCCGCAAATGCCGCCAGCAGCCCCTGCCCCGGAGAGCTGGCGAACGGCTTAAGAGCAACATCGACCAAGCGCGCCATTACCGCTTCGCGACTGAGCTCAGCAGCGTAGACATACGCGTGGCTGACCTTCGTACGAGAGGCGAGTCCCTTCCGGTGCAGCCGCTCGAGCGTCGACTGGACGGTCGATAGCGATATGCGCCGCTCGCGGGAGAATTCGCGATGCAACGCACGCGCATCCACCGGCCCGTTTGCCCACATGGCTTCCAGGCAAGAAATCTCAAGCGGCCCGAGCCCGAAGTCGTTGGTTTCCATGTTCGCGAAGGATAGGAGAAAAAAAACCGACCGGCAATCGGCTTTTCTGGTCTGAGTCCCGCGTCCCGCAACGTATCCGCAGTTCGTTATGGTCCTTACTTCGTACCG
>JAPOKK010000099.1 GCA_029977665.1 Pseudomonadota bacterium
CAGCGAATCCTCGCGCGCGCCGACGCCGATCGAGCTGGCCTGCAACGAAGGCGTGTTCCGCGTCGCCCGGGCGTTCGCCATTGCCGAAGGCGAGGACCCGGATGACATCGATTTCGAGTGTCGTCTACCGAACGCGTTCCTCGCCGATCCGCCGCTCGACGAAGTCGTCGCGAAGACCGTCGAGTTCGGCCTGCGCGGTAACTTCTACGGCGTACGTCATCGCCTCGGTTACTTCCGCACCGAGAACCGCGACGACATCATCTTCCAGACCACGGGCCGTGGTACGGGCCTGTTCGCCAACGTCGACGAGACTCGTCGCGAGGGCTTCGAGTCTGCTTTCGTCGGCAGCGTCGGCGCCCTCGACTGGTCAATTGCCTACAGCTACGTGCGGGCGACGTTCGAGGACGATTTCATGGTGCTGAGCCCGAACCATCCGTTCGCCAACGACGACGGCGAAGTCCAGGTCGAGGCCGGCGATCGCATCCCTGGTATTCCCGACCACCAGTTCAAGTTCAGCGGCGACTACACCTTGCCGTGGAACCTGCGCGTGGGCCTGGAAGTGATCTACAACTCGGGCCAGTACCTGCGCGGCGACGAGTCCAACCAGATCGGCGAGATCGATGGCTATGCGGTCGTCAACCTGCGCGGCAGCTATCGCGTCGACGAGCGCTTCGAGCTGTTCGCGCGCGTCACCAACCTGTTCGACACGGACTACGAGAACTTCGGCCTGCTGGGTGAGGAGCCCGCCGAGATCCTGCCCGGGCTCGCCGACCAGAGTCCGGTGTTCCTCGGTGCCGGTGCGCCGCTCGCCGGCTGGGTGGGGTTGCGCGTACGGCTGTAGTCCAGGGTGCGTCATCCGGGGGCAGGTGCCGTCCTGCCGTGCCCGGGGCAAAAAGAAAGGCGCCCCACGGGGCGCCTTTCTCGTCTTACGCTCTCGCGCTGGCGGACAATCAATCGTCGATCGCGACGCCCCATGGGAACTTGCCGACAGGCACCGTGGCGACGACGTCGTCGCTTTCGGTGTCGATGACCGATACCTGGTGGTCGACCCCGTCGGTCGTGTAGAGGCGCTTGCCGTCGCGGCTGAGCGCGAGTCCCCACACACGCTTGCCGACGCCGATGGTGTCGAGTACCTCGAGGGTGTCGGCGTCGAGGACGAAGATGCTGTTGGCGCGCCCGCCGGCGACGAACAGGCGCTTGCCGTCACGGCTGAGCAGCACGTCCTTGGGCTTGGCCTTGTCGTCGGCGAGCGGCATGCGGCCGAGGATGGTGCCGGTGGCGACGTCGACCTTCTTCACCTCGCCGCTGATCTCCGAGGTCGCGTAGGCAATCTTGCCGTCGGCGCTGAAGGTCGCGGCGCGCGGTCGTGCACCGACCACGATATTGGCGACGATCTCGTGTTCCGGCACGGCGATGATGTGCAGCATGTTGGTCGATTCGCTGGTCACGATGACGCGCGAACCGTCCGGTGAAATCGCCACGCCCTCGGGCTCGATGCCAACTTCGATCTCGGCGATTTTCTCGCCGTTTCTCGGGTTGTAGACCGAGGCCTTGGCATCTTCCTCGTTGGAGATGTAGATGTTGCCGTTGGGGTGTACGGCGAAGGCCTCGGGGTCGTCACCGCTGTCGAAGGTCCGCACCACTTCGAGTTTCTCCGGATCGACCACGGCGATCGCGTTGTCGCCGCTGACGGCGACGTAGACTTCGCTGCCGTCCGGCGAGACGCCGACACCGCGCGGCCGCTTGCCGACCGGGACGGTCGCGATGACTTTGTTGGTCGCGGCATCGATCACGCTCACCGTGTCGTCACGCTCGTTGCTGACGAAGACCCGGCCGCCTGCCGCGTGGCTGGCGCAGGCGACGGCGAGAAGAAGGACGAAGATGGCTTTATGCATGGGAACTCCTGGCGTTGGTGGGTCGATTGAGCGGGCTTACCGGGCGCAAGCGGCGAGGCCGAGGGTGTCGAGGTCGCCGGGATCGGCAACGCCGCGGACGGGCGCTTCGCCGACGATGGTGTCGCCGTCGACGAGCAGCAGCGGCTGGCGCAGTTGCCCGGTGTCGCGGAAATTCATGTCGGCGCCTTTCTGGCCATCGAAGGCGATGTCACCGCGAATCATGTCGTGTACCTTCGCCGGCGCCGCTTCGCCGTGGGTTGCGATGGTGTTGGAGACGAGCTTGACGGCGGCCCAGGCCGCCCACGCGACATCGCTCATCGGTAGTCCGTGGCGCGTCTCGTAGCGGCGGTTGAGCTGCGCCGCGGCGTACTTGCGGAAGCTCTCGTGCCAGGCGCGGGCGGTAGCGCGGGAGTCGGCATGTTTGTGGCGCCACTGTGCCTCGGCGTCATCACGCATGGCCGCGCTCGGCAGCGTGTGCAGGAGATTGGGCAGGCAGGCCGCGCGCAGGGTGTCGTCGGCCGCGCTGACGTTGATCACCGCAGCGGGGGCCACCGCGCTCGCGATAGCGCGCAGCGCATCCGGGCCGGCGTCGGCAACGATCACCGCGACGTCGGCAGCGCGTGCCGCCGCGGCGTCCGCCAGCGGTACGAGCTCGTACTGCCAGCCGAGAAAGCGACCTTGGGCGTTGGCTTCCTCGATGCCCTGGCTCGCGCCACGCATGGCGTCACCGTTGCTCGCGCCGATGAAGCCGATACGGACCTGCCGGGTCTCGAGTGCAGCGCTCGAGCTGCTTGCGCTTAGCAGGACGAGACACAGCGCCGCGAGGCACACGTGCAGGGAGGCGGGAAACGAACGGGCGGGGGATGGCGACATGGATATGACTACCTCGCTGCGTGTGAGGAACGGGGGGGCGCGACACTCGCGCGACCTTCGCGCGACCTCGGCACTGGTTGTGCAAGTCGATTGTTGCACTGCGCTGAGCGATCGCGCGCCTCTATGTGGACTCGTGCGCCGCACGGGTGTTCCCCGCGAACCCGCGATGCCGCTGCGGGCTGGTGTTTTCGTGCGCTTCTCGCTAGGCTGAGCGGGCGTCACCGGACGCGTACGGCGTGCTCATTCTAGGGCAGGCCAGCCGTGTTTGCCTGGGACGCGTCGCGGAGCGGGATAGGAATTGTTCCCGAATCGCGCGGCACACTGATTACCCGTGCCGGCTGGGTGTCACAGCCGGCCGCACACGGCCACGAGGGAGTCGATGATGCTCAAAGCCCTGCAACTCGAGCCGGAGAAATGTACCGGCTGTCTGCAATGCGAGATGGCCTGCTCTTACGAGCAGGAAGGCCTGTTCAATCCGTCGAAGTCGCGCATCAAGGTGTTCACTTTCCATGACGAAGGGCGATTTGCGCCTTACACCTGTTCGCAGTGCGCGGAAGCCTGGTGCATGCACGCCTGCCCGGTCGAGGCGATCGTGATCAACGAGGCGACCGGTGCGAAGGAAGTGCTCGAGGACGTCTGCGTGGGCTGCAAGGTCTGCACCATTGCGTGCCCGTTCGGCACGGTCAACTACAACGCCGACACCGGCAAGGTGATCAAGTGCGACCTGTGCGGTGGCGAACCGGCCTGCGCCGAAGCCTGCCCGACGGAGGCGATCACCTACGTGGATGCCGAGCACACCGGCCTGGAGCGCATGCGTGCTCACGCGGCCCAGACCATTCCCGCCAACTGAGCGGATCTGCAGAGGGAGACAGTCACATGGCATGGCAGCGTCGCATACTGCGCGTCGATCTCGACGCCGGAACCTGCACCGAAGAGCCCCTCAACATGGAGTGGGCGATGCAGTACATCGGCCAGCGCGGGCTGGCCACGAAATACCTCGTCGAGGAAATCGACCCCAAGGTCGACGCACTCTCGCCGGGTAACAAGCTGATCATGGCGACCGGCCCGTTAACCGGCACCATGGCCTCGACCGGCGGCCGCTACTCGGTCATCACCAAGAGCCCGCTGACCGGCGCCGTCGCCTGCTCGAACTCGGGCGGCTTCATCGGCGCCGAGATCAAGCACGCCGGCTGGGACATGATCATCTTCGAGGGCCGCGCGCCGAAGCCGGTCTACCTCTACCTGGAAAACGACCACGCCGAGCTGGTTCCGGCCGATGATGTCTGGGGCAAGTCGGTGTGGGAGACTGACGAAATCCTGCACGCCAAGTACCAGGATCCGCTCATCCGCATCGCCTGCGTCGGCCGCGCCGCCGAGCAGGGCTGCCTGTATTCCGCCATCGTCAACGACCTGCATCGGGCCGCGGGGCGTTCCGGCGTGGGCACGGTGATGGCGTCGAAACAGCTCAAGGCCGTCGTCGTGCGAGGTACGAAGGGCGTCTCCGGCGTGCGCGACGCGAAAGCGTTCTTCAAGGCGACCAGCGAGGGCAAGCGTACGCTGGCCGAGAACGCGGTCACCGGCGAGGGCCTGCCCAAGATGGGTACCCAGGTGCTCATGAACGTGATCAACGAGGTCGGCGCGATGCCGACGCGCAACATGCGCGAAGTGCAGTTCGAGGGCGCCAGCAAGATTTCGGCCGAGGCCATGCACGAACCGCGCGAAAGCGATGGCAAGCCCAACCTCGTGACCAACGGTGCCTGCTTCGGCTGCACCATCGCCTGTGGACGTATCTCGACGATCGATCCGCAGCACTACACCGTCCAGGACAAGCCGGAGTACAAGCATGCCTCCGGCGGCCTGGAATACGAGGCGGCTTGGGCGCTCGGTTCGGACACCGGGGTCGACGATCTGGACGCGCTGACCTATGCCAACTTCCTCTGCAACGAGGACGGCATGGACCCGATCTCCTTCGGCGCCACGGTGGCCGCGGCGATGGAGCTCTACGACATCGGCGCGATTACCACCGAGCACACGGGCGGTCTCGAAATGAAGTTCGGCTCGGCCGAGGCCCTGACCCGGGCTGCCGAGCTCGTCGCCACGGGCGAAGGTTTCGGGCGCGACCTCGCGCTCGGCTCGAAGCGCCTGTGCGAGAAGTACGGCCACCCGGACCTGTCGATGACGGTCAAGGGGCAGGAGTTCCCGGCCTACGACCCGCGCGGCATCCAGGGCATGGGCCTGGCGTACGCGACGTCGAACCGCGGCGCGTGCCACTTGCGCGGCTACACGGTGTCGTCCGAGATCATGGGCGTGCCGGTGAAGACCGATCCGCTGACGACCGACGGCAAGGCGGAACTGGTCAAGGCGTTCCAGGATGCCACCGCGGCGGTCGACTCGACCGGTCTGTGCGTCTTCACGACGTTCGCCTGGACACTCGAGGACATCGCACCGCAGGTCGATGCCGCCTGCGAGGGCGGCTGGTCGCCGGAGACGATGCTCGCCGCCGGCGAGCGCATCTGGAACCTCGAGCGCAAGTTCAACCTCGACGCGGGACTGACCAAGGCCGATGACAACCTGCCCAAGCGCCTGCTCAAGGATGCGGCCAAGACCGGGCCGGCCAAGGGCATGGTCAACAACCTCGACGTGATGCTGCCGGAGTACTACCAGCTGCGCGGCTGGAACACCGACGGTGTGCCCACGCCGGAGACGCTGGCACGTCTCGGCCTGTGAGCGGGCGATTACCCAACCGGGGAGAACGAGTCTCATGCAACATGTAGTCATCGGCGCCGGGCCGTCCGGCCTCGTCGCGGCCGAGACCCTGCGCAAACTGCAGCCCGACGCCGGTATCACGCTGATCGGTGACGAGCCCGAACCGCCGTACTCGCGCATGGCGATCCCGTATTACCTGATCAAGCAGATCGAGGAATCGGGAACCTTCCTGCGCAAGACGGCCAACCACTACGACAGCCTGCGTATCGCGCTGAAACAGGGGCGGGTCGCTTCGGTCGATCGCGCCGCGCACCGGGTCGCCCTGGCGGACGGTTCCACGCTCGGCTACGACAAGCTGCTCATCGCGACCGGTTCGCGGCCGGTGCCGCCGCCGATCCCGGGTATGGACCTCGATGGCGTGACCTCGTGCTGGACGCTGGCCGACGCGCGGCGAATCGCCGCGACCGCACGTCCCGGCGCCCGCGTCGTGCTGATGGGTGCAGGCTTCATCGGCTGCATCATCCTCGAAGCGCTGGCGCGCAGCGGTGCCGAGCTGACCGTCGTCGAGATGGGCGATCGCATGGTGCCGCGCATGATGAACGACATCGCGGGGGGCATGATCAAGGACTGGTGCGAAAGCCGCGGCGTGAAGGTGCACACTTCGATGCGGGTCACCGCGATCGAAAAGCAGGGTGACACCCTGCGCGTGTCACTCGAGAACGGAGATGTGGTCGATGCCGATCTCGTCGTCTCGGCGACGGGCGTGCGACCGAACATCGAGTTCATCGCCGACAGTGGCATCGAGACCGATCACGGTGTGCTCGTCGATCGCCAGATGCGCACCAACGACCTGGATATCTATGCCGCCGGCGACGTCGCCCAGGGCATCGACTTCTCGACCGGTGAATACTCGGTGCAGGCGATCCAGCCGACCGCGGTCGATCACGGTCAGCTCGCCGCGCGCAACATGGCAGGCCTGTCGGGGGCGCGGCACCGCGGCAGCGTGAACATGAACGTGCTCGACACGCTGGGCTTGATTTCGAGTTCGTTCGGCTTGTGGATGGGCGACGAGGGCGGCGAGTCGGCCGAGTTGCTCAACCGGGAGCGCTACCGCTACCTCAACCTGCAGTTTGCCGACGACGTGCTCGTCGGCGCGACCAGCCTCGGCCTGACCGAGCACGTCGGCGTCCTGCGCGGCCTGATCCAGACCCGCACCCGGCTCGGCGTGTGGAAGGAGCGCCTGGTCAAGGACCCGACGCGGCTGATGGAGGCCTACCTTGCTTCGACCCAGGCACTCGGCTTCAACGCTGCCGTGATGGCCTGAGACGCGGGTTGCGGTCGACGTTTCCCCCGCGGGGTCGCGAGCGGCCCCGCGGCTGTTCTCGAGCCTGGATTCCAGCGTGAGAATCACCCTCAAGATGTATGCGTCCCTGGCGCAGTTCCTGCCGCCCGAAGCGGTGCGCAACGTGGTCGAGATCGAGTTGCCCGACGACATTTCCATCCACGAGGTCATCGCGCGCTACCACGTGCCGCGCGAGTCCGCGCACCTGGTCCTGATCAACGGGGTTTACGTCGAGCCCGAACAGCGCGACGAGCCGTTGCTGCGCGAGGGCGACGTCCTCGCCCTGTGGCCGCCCGTGGCGGGCGGCTGAGCGGCCCCGCGCGTGGCCAGAACGACGCCTCCGCGTGGCGGCAGCGCGGTCGGCCAACTCTTCGAGACTGCCGTTGCGCTGCATCGCGAAGGACAGCTGCAACGCGCCGAGGTGCTCTATCGCGACGTCCTGCGTCAGCAGCCCGATCACGCGGATGCCCTCAACATGCTCGGCGTCATCGGTTGCCAGACGGGTAACGTGCAGGCCGGCATGGGCCTGATCCGGCGTGCCCTGGCCATCGAGCCGCGCAACCCCGACTACCAAAACAATCTCGGCATGGCGGCGCTCGAACTGCGCGATGGCGACACCGCGGTGCAGGCCTTCGAGCAGGCCGTCGCGGCCAACCCGCGTTTCGCCGAGGGCTGGTTCAACCTCGGTAACGCGGAACTCGCGCGCGCGCGTCCGCAGGCGGCCGAGAAAGCCTATCGCAAGGCGCTGCGTGCGCGGCCGGACTATGCCGACGCGCTGAACAACCTCGCCAACCTGCTGCGCCAGGACGGGCGCGCGGCGGAAGCGGCTCAGTTGCTGCGCAAGCTGGTACGTCTGCAGCCGCGTTTCGCCCCGGCACAGCTCAACCTGGGTCTCGCGCTCGCGGCAGCGGGGATGCTCGACGAGGCGGTCGAGAGCCTGCGGCGCGCCGCCGCGCTCGACGCCGGCCTCGCGGCGGAGGCCTGGACCCACGTCGGCCGCTGCGAGCGTCGTCGTGGTGCGTTGGAAGCGAGCGCCGCGGCCTACCGCGAAGCGCTCGCCGCCGGCACGCCGACGGCGGCGCGCTGGAACGCGCTGGGCGCCGTGCAGTTCGCCGCCGGCGACATCGATGGGGCGGCGCAGAGCTTCGAACAGGCGCTCGCGCACGACGCCCACTCCGCCGACGCGCTGGACAACCTGGGGCTCGTATGTGCGGCGCGCGGCGACCGCGCGCGCGCGAAGGCGAACTTCGAGCGTGCGCTGGCCAGCGACCCGGGGCACGGTTCGGCATGGCGCGACCTCGCGGCGCTCGAGCACACGCCCGAGGCGGCACGTGCGCTCGCCGACCGCCTCGAGGCGGCGCTCGCCGCGCTGCCGGATGCCGCACCCGCCCGTGTCCCCATGGGCTTCGCGCTGGGACGGCTGGCCGACCTGCTGGGTGACTACGACCGGGCATTCGCGGCTTTCGCCGCGGCGAACGTGACGCGGCGCGCGAACACGCCCTACGACGGTGCGGCACAGGCTCGTTTCATCGACAGCTTGATGCAGGTGTTCGACGATGCGTTCTTCGCCGGCGAGAAAGAGCCGGTGAGCGACAGCGAGCGGCCGTTGTTCATCGTCGGCATGCCGCGCTCGGGCACGAGCCTGGTCGAGCAGATCCTGGCCAGTCATCCGCAGATCCACGGCGCGGGCGAGCTGACGTTCTTTCCCGAGCAGGTCGCGCGCCTGCCGGCCCTGCTCGGCAGCAAGCGGCCGTTTCCGCAATGCGTGACAGGCCAGCGCGCCGCCTTGGCGCCACTTGCCGCCGACTACCTGGCGCTGCTCGAGGCGCGCGCGGCAGGCGCCCGCCGCGTCACCGACAAGATGCCGTACAACTTCCTCTACCTCGGGCTGATTGCGCTGTTGTTCCCGCGGGCGCGCGTCATTCACTGCCGCCGCGATGCCATGGCGACCTGTTTTTCCCTGTTCACCCACGATCTCGCCGGCAGCCACCCCTACGCCTATGCGCTCGAGGATCTCGCCGGGGCCTACGCCGGCTACGAGCGCCTGATGGCACACTGGCGGCGCTGCCTGCCGCTGGCGGTGCTCGACATCGACTACGAGGCACTCGTCGATGACCTGGACGCGGGCGCGCGGGCGCTGGTCGCGTTCGCCGGCCTGCCGTTCGACGCCACCTGCCTGGATTTTCATCGCAACCCGCGCGCCGTGACCACGGCGAGCCAGTGGCAGGTCAGGCAGCCGATCTACACAACGGCCAAGTCCCGCTGGACGCATTACCGTAGCCACCTCGAGCCGCTCGCGGCGGCGCTCGCCGCCGCACGCGCGCGCTGAGGGCGGGACGGTGACTGCCGACGTCGTCGTCGAGCGCCCCGAGATGGGGATCTCGCACGCCGATTTCCGCCGCATTTTCCCGCGCCTGGTCCGTGACGCCGAGAGTGATTTCGACGGCAGCCGGGCGCACGTGCGCTGGCCGGACGGCAGCCGCCTCGTCGTGCACGTGGCGCCCGAGGGCGAGCGCCGTATCGCGCTGCTGCGCCTGCCGACGACCGATCTCAGGTTCGAGTTCCATGCATTTTCCGCGAGCCGCTGCGCGGCCTTCATGCAGCGATTCGACCGCGCTTTCCAAAAGGGGGGCGGTTGAATCCGCGAAGGCCGCGGCAGGCCTGCGCCACGGTGTGGCATCCGTTTGTTGCGATTGTCCAACACATCCGGCAAATCGCCGCGACAAAGGGGTTTTTGGTGTTGCGAAAGTGTTGTCAGGGCTAAAGCTTTGGCGTAGACTCGCCGCTGTAGACGTCTCCAGGCAACGGTTCTCGCACGGACCGGGGCCAGGCAGAAGAGGCCGCGCCGGGCTGGAAGACAGGGGGATGCCCGGGCTAGGCGGCCGAATTCCGAAGAAAAAATTTGCGTTCAGGGTCCACGAGTGAGCCTTTGTCCTTGAGAGTTAGGAGGAAGTGATGGCGAATCAATTCAACAAGACCAAGATGGCCGCAGCGGTCAGTGCTGCCGCCTTGGGTGCCGGTCTGGCTGCGCCCGCGGGCGCCGTGGTCGTCGTTGGCGGCAATGACGGCTGGGAAGTCAGCTTCGACGGTAACGTCAACGCCTTCTACACGGTCGGCGATTTCGACGCCGGCTACGTGACCGAGGCCAACAACAAGGACAGCTCCCGCGTACACTCGGGCTTCCTGCCGGCCTTCTTCAGCTTCAACGTGAAGTCGCCGACGGTGAACGGCGTCACCGGTACGGCGCGCATCAGCTTCGCCCCGGTCATCCACACCGGCGGTAACAAGACCACCTACAGCGCGCAGTCCGGCAACGTCGGCCCGGTCAGCAACATCACCGGCGCGCAGATCGATACGCGTGAAGTCGTCGCCAACCTGAGCGGTGCCTTCGGTGAGGTCAGCTTCGGCCGTACGCTGTCGCTGTTCGGTCGCAACGCCATCCTGAGCGACATGACGCTGTTCGGCGTCGGTTTCGTGCCCGGCGGCGACCACTTCGGTTCGGTCACGTTCGGCCGCACCGGCCACGGCTACACCTACCCCGACTTCGCCGCACGCTTCCAGTACACGACGCCGAACGTCAACGGCTTCCAGCTCGCCGTCGGCCTGTTCGATCCGGCCAACATGGCCACGGGTACCAACTACACCACCGGCTGGCTGGACGAGGCAGACACCCCGCGCTTCGAGGGTGAACTGAGCTACTCCACCAGCTTCAGCGGCGGCAGCGTCAAGCTGTGGGTCGACGGCCTGTGGCAGGATCTCGACTCGAGCTGCACCGGCGCGACCACCACCTTCACCGGCGTTGCCGCCAACTGCGGCAGCATCACGGCCCAGGCCTGGGGTGCCGGCGCCAAGGTCGGCTACCAGGGCTTCGAGGTCGTCGGTTACTACCACGACAACGAAGGTCTTGGCCTGACCGCACAGTTCAACACGGCCGGCGTCCAGCTCGATGCCAACGGCAACGTGATCGAGCGTGAGGGTGACGGCTACTACGTGCAGGGCACCTACACCTTCGCCGGCAAGACCAAGGTCGGTGTCTCCTACGGTGAGGGCAACCTGGACGCGGTCAGCACCGGCGGTACCTCGCTCTACGCGGGTCCGGGCGAAGTCGAGCGTTCCATGTGGACGGTCGGCGTCTACCACGACGTCAGCAGCTGGCTGCGCCTGATTGCCGAGTACAACCACGGCGAGTTCGACACCGGTGTCGCTGGCGCCAACAAGCCGGATGCGGATACCTTCAGCGTGGGTGGCTTCCTGTTCTGGTAACGCCATCTCTCGAACGGATCCTTTAGCGCAAGAAGGGCGCATCGAAAGATGCGCCCTTTTTTTTCACCGGTATTTCCCTGTTTCGGGTCCTGGCGGGAAACGATCGGGTCGGCCGACGTCTAATCGTTTGCCGGTAATCTTTCGCCGGGGCGCAGTTCCGCCTGCACCACGACAGGGCGTTATACTGTGCGCCGCGTCTCCAGCATCCACCTGCCAGGTCCGACAATCGATGAAGACATTCCAACGCTTGACCCGCGCCGTACGCTTGTTGCCGGCGTTGCTGTTCGCCGCTGTCAGCCTGCCGGCGGCGGCGCTCGACCTGTTGCCCGATATTTTCTCCAAGGAGGAAGTCAAGGCGACGGTATGGGAGTTGAACGAGCAGTACGTCCGTCTCGTCGAGATCGAGCCTGGCGCGCCGCAGAACGACCATCCCGTGGTACTCGACAAGATCGAAGTGCAGCAGGCCCTCGCGTCGCTGCAGCTGTGGATCGAGGGCGGTCTGCTCCGCGACGAAGAAGCGGTCAGCGTTTATCCGCGCAAGCAGGCGGGACTCATCGCGACCTACGTCGTCGATGCCCTGGCCAAGGCTGCGCCGAACGAAGACGTCACGTTCAACGTGCGCGGCTACACCGACGTCATGCTGTCGCTGGTCAAGGAACGCGAGTGGACCACCGGGCGGGTGTTCTACAAGGACGGACGCCTCAACCTGATCGTCGGCGAGCATCGCAAGCGCATCGACAAGGCGAAGAAGAACGTCGAAGGTTCCTTCGGCATCATCGACGATTTTCGCGACGTGCATTTCGATGTGGGCACGCGCGAACGCAAAGGGCGCATGCGCGGACGCATCGTCACCACGACGGGGGTCGAAGTCGGCCAGACCGGCCGCCCGGACTGGGTCGCGATCGACATCGACGCGGCGGCGCTCGCTTTCCGCGAGGCGCAGGTGCCGGACACGGTGCGCAAGGAAGAGCGCAAGGCGCAGGCGGCAGCAGCTAGGCTCACACTCGAGCGGCGCGAAATGCGCGAGGAGATGGCACGCATGCGCAAGGAACTGCAGGACCTGCAGGAATCCAAGGGCGGTGCTTCACTGGAGTCGCTGGAAGATCGCCTCGCCAAGCTGCAACAGCTGCGCGAACAGGGCCTCATCGACGAGAGTGATTTCAAGCGGCGCAAGGACGAGATACTCAGTGAGATCTGACCGCGCCGCCATGAGGAGGGCACCCGCGCCGTGACGGGCACGGACCTGCGCGGACTCTATCCGCCGCTCGAGCCGGACGTCGTCGAGATGCTCGACGTCGGACACGGACACCAGGTACACGTCGAGCAATGCGGGCGTGCCGACGGCTTGCCAGTGGTGTTTCTCCACGGTGGTCCGGGTTCCGGCTGCAAGCCCGACCATCGCCAGTTTTTCAATCCCGACAAGTACCGCGTGTTCCTCATCGACCAGCGCGGAGCGGGTCGCTCTCGGCCCTACGGCGGCGTCGCCCACAACACGACCGCCGATCTCGTCGCCGATCTCGAAACGGTACGCGTTCGGCATGGGGTCGAGCGCTGGATGCTGTTCGGGGGCTCATGGGGCGCGGCGCTCGCGCTGGCTTACGCCGAGACATACCCTGAGCGGGTCAGCGGCCTCGTCCTGCGCGGCACCTTCCTGGCGCGGCAGCGGGACGTCGCGTGGTTCTTCGGCGGTGGCGCCAATCGCCTGTTGCCGCGCGAATGGGCGGATTTCCGGGCGGCGCTCGGGGAGCCACCCGTCGACGATCTCGCCTTCCTGCACGGCGAAGCATTCAGCGACGACGCGGCGCGTGTCGAGCGCGTCGCGCGCGCGTGGGAAGCGTGGTCGGGGGCGGTGGTCACCTACTCGATCGACAACCTCGGCGCGGCCGCGGCGGGGCCGCTCGACGCGGCCATCGCCAAGACGCGCATCGAGATGCATTACGCGCACCACCGCTATTTCCTCGACGACAACCAGCTGCTGCGCGATGCGCACCGACTGCCCCGCGTTCCCAGCGTCGTCATCCACGGGGCGCGTGATATCACCTGCCCGTGCGAATCGGCCTGGGAGATCCACCGCGCCTTGCCCGAATCGCGCCTCGAGGTGTTGCGCACCGCGGGCCACCTGTCGGGCGAGCGGCCCATGATCGACGCTCTCGTGCGCGCGGCCGACGAACTCGCCGCGCGTCTCGCCTGAGGAACGGCCGCGAGGCCCGCGACGCCCATGTTCGATACCCTGCGTGCCGACGATCGGCCGCTGATCATGGGGATCCTCAACGTCACGCCGGACAGTTTCTCCGACGGAGGCCGGCACGGCTCGGTCGCGGCGGCCTGCGCGCACGCCGAGCGCATGGTGGCCGAAGGCGCGGACATCATCGACGTCGGCGGCGAGTCCACGCGCCCGGGCGCGGCGCCCGTGACGCCTGACGAAGAGTGCGAACGGGTCGAGCCGGTCATTGCAGCGCTCGCCGCGCGCCTGCCGGAGTCGGTGATCCTGAGCGTCGATACGCGCAACCCGGGCGTGGCCGACGCCGCGCTCGCTGCCGGCGCGCGCATCGTCAACGACGTCTCCGGCGCACGTGCGCCAGGCATGCTGGAGACGGTCGCGCGTCACGAAGCCGGCGTCGTACTGATGCACATGCAGGGCACGCCGGAGACGATGCAGCGCAATCCCTGCTATCGAAACGTCGTCGAGGAAGTCGCCGAATACCTGCTCGCGCGCGCGGAGGCGGCGATCGCGTGCGGCGTCGCACCCGCGGCCATCGCGCTCGATCCGGGGATCGGGTTCGGCAAGACGCGCGAGCACAACCTGCGCCTGCTCGCGGCGCTCGGCCGTTTCACCGCGAGCGGCTATGCGGTGCTGCTGGGCACGAGCCGCAAGCGCTTCATGGGTGCGATTTGCGAGGAGTCGGTCCCGAGCGAGCTGGTGGGTGCGACATGCGCGACGACGGCGCTTGGCGTGCAGGCCGGTGTGCGCCTGTTCCGGGTTCACGACGTCAAGCCCAACCGCCAGGCCGCCGACGTGGTGTGGGCCTGTCGGGCCTTCTCCGACGCGTAGAGACGTACCGGACAACGCGGCGCTTCCGCGCTGCCCGCTGCCGGCGCTGCCGCCCTCGCTGTACCGCATCCGCAAGGCGCAGCGACCCGAGCAGCGCAGCAC
>JAPOKK010000077.1 GCA_029977665.1 Pseudomonadota bacterium
GGGTGGAGGACTGCTTGGCCAGACGGCTGACCAGATCGGTGTAGCCGATGATGGTGACGCCATGCCTGACCACGGCCTGGCCGGGTTCGGTCAGCTCGCAGTTGCCGCCCTGCTCGGAAGCGAGATCGACGATCACACTGCCGTCGGCCATCGATTCGACCATCGCCTTCGTGATCAGCTTCGGCGCCGGTTTGCCGGGGATCAGGGCGGTGGTGATGATGATGTCGACCTCGCGCGCCTGCTCGGCGAACAAGGCCATCTCCGCCTTGATGAACTCCTCGCTCATGACCTTGGCGTAGCCGCCGGCGCCCGAACCCTCTTCCTCGAAGTCGAGTTCGAGGAACTCGGCGTCCATGCTCTGCACCTGCTCCTTGACCTCGGGGCGGGTATCGAAAGCGCGCACGATGGCGCCGAGGCTCTTCGCCGCGCCGATCGCGGCAAGGCCCGCGACACCGGCGCCGATAATCATCACCTTGGCCGGGGGTACTTTGCCCGCGGCGGTAATCTGCCCGGTGAAGAAACGGCCGAAATGATGTGCCGCCTCGATCACGGCGCGATAGCCGCCAATGTTCGCCATCGACGACAGCGCGTCCATTTTCTGCGCGCGCGAGATTCGCGGCACGCTGTCCATTGCGAGCACGTTCGCGCCGGTCGCGGCGAGACGCTGCATCAGTTCCTCGTTCTGCCCGGGCCACACGAACGAGATCAGGGTCTGGCCGCTCTTCAGCAGTTCAACCTCGTCGCAGCCGAGCTCCGGATGCGGCTCGGGCGCACGCACCTTGAGTACGATGTCGGCGTCGTTCCACAGCGCGCGGGTGTCGCTGACCACGCTCGCCCCGGCCTCGGCATAGGCCTCGTCGGAGAAGCTCGCGTGCGCACCCGCACCGGCTTCCACGCTGACCTCGAAACCGAGCTTCAGGATCTGCCGCACGACCTCGGGCGTAGTCGCGACGCGGCGCTCTCCCGCATGGATTTCACGCGGAACGGCGATTCTCATGGGCAATCTCCTCGTCAGCCGGGGCTGCTTCTGGGTCGAGTGGCCCGCGATTATATATTGCGCTGCACACAGGACAATGCCCGCGCGGATGGCCCGGCGTCCCTGCCCTGCGGTAGTCTGGAGCCCTCATCCCAGCGAGGAGCACCCGGCACATGGCAGCACATCCGGCACAGGTATTTTCCAGCGAGAACGAGTTGCGCGATTACATCGGGCGGCCGATGGACCTGGCCGTTGCCAAGGCCATCGACCATCTCGACAAGTACTGCCGGGCGTTCATCGCACGCTCGCCTTTCCTGACCATCGGCACGGCCAGCGCCGACGGCCGCGGCGACGTCTCACCGCGCGGCGACCAGGCGGGCTTCGTGCAGGTGCTCGACGACCACACGCTGTTCATCCCCGATCGCCCCGGCAACAACCGCCTCGACACCATGACCAACATCATCGCCAACCCCAACGTCGGCATCCTGTTCCTTGTGCCTGGCTTCGAGGATTGCCTGCGCGTCAACGGGCAGGCACGCGTGGTACGCGACGATGCGCTGCTCGACGCGGCGACGGTCAAGGGCAAGACGCCCCGCATCGGCATTCTCGTCGAAGTTGCCGAAGCCTACCTGCACTGCGCGAAGGCCATTCGCCGTTCGCGCCTGTGGGACGCCGAGAGCCACCACGAGCGGCGCGAACTGCCGAGCCTCGGCAAGATGATCCTCGAACAGACCGCGGCGGCCGACGCGCCGCCCGCGGCCGACTTCGTCGCCGAGGTCGACGCGTTGATCGAAGAGAACTATCGCAACGAGCTCTACTGAGCGCGCCGCTCGTCCGCGCGCCGCCCGCACGCGGCGGCGCACTCAGCGCAGGCGGATCGGGTCCGGCACCGGCAGGCCGGCTTTCTCGCATTCCTCGTTGTACAGGCGCAGTACGCGCCCGGCATCGAGCACGCTCTCGACCTTGCCGCGCTCGTCCAGGTTGAGATTCGCGCCGCGGATCGCGAACCAGATGTCGGTCGGTTCGCTCACACCCGGGATGTCGGTCGTCAGAGTGTGCACCGAACCGGCAGGCTCATAGAGGTAGGAGAAGCCCCGGTTGACCGTCTCGGGATACTCGAGGTACTTCCAGGCGCCGCTGAACGTCACCGCGTAGACCTCGCCGGTATGCTTGTGGCGCTGCACCGTGACGCCCGGTTCGAAGATCGTACGCAGGACCCACAGGCCGCTCTCGATGTCGACCTGCAACAGCTGGAAACGCACGCCGTCGGTGAAATGCACGAACGGCAGGTCGGCAGCGCCGCGATGCAGCGCCTCCGGCACGCCGGGGACGGGGGCGACGGGAATCGATGAATTCATGGACGGGTCTCCCGAAGTTGCGATGAGGTGAAATCCGTTGCGGTGCGCAGCGTCGCGCGCCGCGCAACACGGCACGGACACCGCGGGAGGCGGCGCGGCGTGTCGCGTGATGGCGCGAGGACGCCGCGCTCAGGGCGTCGCCGCGGCGACGGTGCCCTCGACTTCGAAGCTGCGCGTGACGTTGCGGCCCTTGGAGTCGGTCATCTCCGCGGTCAGGGTGCCGCCGGACTGCGGTTGGAAGAAGAAGCGGAAGCTCGGATCCTCGCTGATCGAGATATCGGTCTCGGCAGTCATGATGTGTTCGCCGTTGAAGCGCACCACGACCTCGGTCACGTACTCGGCCGGAATGAAAGCGCGCGTGCGTTGATCGAGCTGCAGGCCGGTGACGTTGGGGTGGCTGATCAGCAGGTGCGCCAGTGCCACCGACTCGTCCTTCTCGTCGGCGCGCGTGCGGAAACGCATCTCGCCGATGCGCTCGCGCGCTTCCTTCAGCTTGAGAAACGGCGGGGGCTCCGAGCAGCCGCCGCTGGCGCGCGTGTAACCGGTATCCATGTAGAGCGTGCCGTCATTGGTTTCGGCGATGGCGCGCACGGTGGTGTACTCGTTGATGCGCAGGCGCATCGCGAGGTCGGCGCGCCCCATCGCCGGCGTGAGCAGGAACTTGCCGGCCAGCGGACGCGGGTTCTTGTCGACGAACACGTACAGGCGTTCGATGTAGCGCTCCGGAGTCTGCTCGATGGCCGCATTCACGCTGACCGGAACGACGCCCGAGTCCTCGGCGCGCAGCGGCACGCGCAGCTCGATCACGGACTTGCCTTCGTGAATTTCGCGATCACCGAAATGCTGCGGCCGGATCAGGGTTTCCCAGACGTCCACCTCGGACTGTTCGGCAATTACGCCACCGGAGCAGCCCAGCATCACGACGACAATGCGAACGACGAATCTCAGCATACCTGCCTCTCCCCTGGAAGACGCCATTCTACCGCGTGTGCGAGTCCTCTCCAGCGCCGCCGGCCGCGGGCCCCGGCGAGGTGTCGCGTCGCAGCGCACAGCGCATCTGCAGCGCCGCCTCGACACCCGCGTAATAGCCGAGCACGGTCGCGCCCTCGACGCAGCCCAGGCGGCGGTAGAAGCGACGCGCACCGGTGTTGCCGGCACGCAGTTCGAGCCGTACCTCCGCGATACCGGCAACGCGCGCGCTGGCCAGCAGCCATTCCCACAAGGCCTGGCCGATACCGCGGCGGCGGCAGTCGGCGGCCACGGCCAGCAACAGGAGGTGGGCGCTGCTCTCGCCGTACTGCATGACCGCGAAACCGACCGGGCGCGCGCCGGCGCAGGCCACGATGGCGTTGGTCTCGGGATCGCGCATCGCGCTGCGCACGCGCGCCGGCGTCCAGCGCCAGCCCAGCCCGGCCTCGATCAACTCGCGACTCATTACGGCCATCACGCGCGCATCCGCGGCGCGCGCCAGCCGGATCTCCGTCATGCAGCGCTTCCCGTGTGTTGCGCGTGCCGGGCTGCTCCGCGCCCCCGGGTCCGTGGCGTCACTCTCGGCGACGCTCCGGGGACTGTCAAGCCAGCATCAAGCCAGCGGTGGCGTCCGCGGTGCGCGCTTGGTCCCCAGCCAGCGGTGCCCGCCGCACTAGCGTGACGCGCGGTTCGCGGCGTTGCGATCGCGGTGCGCTATCGCTTACTGTGCCGGTCCCGAACCAGGTACGTCCCGACTCGCGTGGAGCATCGAAAGCAGGCCGTCCGGCTGGGGCTCGGCGATACGCTCGCCATCCTGTGGCCCTATATCCGCGACAACTTCCTCGAGCAGATCAAGAGCATCTGGTTCATCGTCGTCTACCTCGCCCTGTTCCAGGTGCTGGTACTCGGCCTGCCCATCGTCTACGCGGCGATGATCGGCGCGGGCATCGTGGTCGTGGCACTCGGCCTGATGTTCTTCATGGAAGGTCTGCGCCTCGGCCTCATGCCGCTCGGCGAGACCATCGGCGCGGTGCTGCCGCGTAATGCCTCGCTGCCGCTGATGCTCGCCTTCGCTTTCCTGCTCGGCCTCGGGGCGACGTTCGCCGAACCGGCCATCGCCGTACTGCGCACGGCGGGCGGCGAGCTCGCGCCGAGCCAGGCGCCCCTGCTCTACAGCCTGCTCAACGACTTCGCCGACCAGCTCGTACTTGCCGTCGGCATCGGCGTCGGCAGCGCAGTGCTGGCCGGCATCCTGCGCTTCTTCTACGGCTGGTCGCTGAAGCTGCTGATCGTGCCGACGGTGCTCGCGCTGACCGCGCTGACGCTCTACGCCCACCACGATCCCGTGCTCGCCCCCCTGCTCGGCCTTGCCTGGGATTGCGGCGCCGTCACCACCGGGCCGGTCACGGTGCCGCTGGTGCTCGCGCTCGGTATCGGCGTGTGCCGTATCGTCGGCGACGGTGAGACTTCCCATGCCGGCTTCGGCATCGTCACGCTGGCGTCGCTCGCACCGATCATCGCGGTACTCGCGCTCGGCATGTGGCATTACCAGCAGCAGGACTACTACGGCGCCGCCGCCTATGCCGGCCCGCGGCACGCCGCGCCGGCCGACGAGGCGGCGCAGCAAGCGGTGGTTCCGGGCGGCGGCGAGTACGTCCCCTTCACGCCCGAGGAGTTCAACCGCTTCCTCGCCACCGGGCACGTCAAGGCGCCGGTGCGCATGCGCTTCGAGGGCGGCTCGCGCGCGCTCGAGGACGGCCGCATCGTGCTCCACGACAGCGCCATCATCCTGGAGAAGAAGCCGGAGAAACGCCCGCGCCTGGTCGCCCCGATCACCTGGGACCCGGAGCAACGCGTGGTCCATCACCTGGGTGAATCGCTGATGACGGCGCTCCGCGCGATCGTGCCGCTGTGCCTGTTCCTGTTCCTGACCCTGCGCCTGCTGGTTCGCGAGCGCCTGCGCAACCGCGAGGAACTCGTCATCGGCATTGTCTTCGCGGTGGCCGGCATGACCTTGTTCGCGCTCGGCATCACGCTCGGCCTCAGCCCGCTGGGCACGCAACTGGGCAGCAACGTACCGGCGACGTTTGCCGCGCTCACACCCTGGGGCATGAGCGGCAGCGAGGGCCCGCTGTTCGACTCGCCTTTCTACGGCAAGATGGTCGCGGTGATGTTCGGCTTCTTTCTCGGCTACGGCGCGACGCTGGCCGAGCCCGCGCTCAACGCGCTCGGCGCCACCGTCGAGAAGATCACCGTCGGCGCGTTCCGCAAGAGTCTGCTGATGCAATCCGTCGCCATCGGCGTGGGTCTCGGCATCGCCGCCGGCGTGCTCAAGATTGCCTATGGCCTGCCGCTGGCCTGGATGCTCGTGCCGCCCTACCTGCTGCTGCTCGTGCTGACGCTGCTGTCATCCGAGGAATTCGTCAATTTCGGCTGGGACAGCGCGGGCGTCACCACTGGCCCGATCACGGTGCCGCTGGTGCTTGCCATGGGACTCGGCATCGGCGCCAACGTGCCGGGCGCGAGCGACGGCTTCGGCATCCTCGCGCTGGCCTCGGTAGGTCCGATCATCACCGTGCTCAGCGTCGGATTCATCGTCTCGCGAACCAGCACCGAAGCCCACCGCCTGCGTCCGGGCGATCCGCGATGACCCACTTCGTCCAGCACAATAACGTCTCGGTGGTCAGCGCCATCCTGCCGCAGCAACGCGCGGCGGCCGTCATCGAGGGGGTGTTCGCTGCCGGCGACCGCGATGCGCTGCTGATCAACGCGCGCGGTACGCTGATGCGTGACCGCTGGTACCAGGCACTGGTGCCGATGATGAACCCTGAAAAGGAATTCGTGCAGTTCCTCGTGCCCGATCGCGAGGTGACGCACATCATCGAGGCCATCGTCAGCGCCGGCGAACTGCACCTGCCCGGGTCGGGTGCGGTGTTCGCCGTGCCATGCAGCCATCTGAGCTGCAGCGAGGATTTCGCGCTGTGGTCCAATGCCGCCTGGGAGAGCGACCCGCTCGATCGCTCGCGCAACCTGCGCGAGAACCTGACCGCGATCTTCTGCATCGTGCAGGCCGACCAGACCGACCAGATCGCACGCGCCGCGATGAATACCGGGGCGCACGGACCGGTGGTGTACTACTGCGAGGGCCGCGGCCTGCGCGATCGCCTCGGCTGGTTGCGCATCACCAAGAAAACCCACAAGGAGATGCTGCTGGTGATCGTCGACAACGCCGACGCGGTGATCGTCACCGAGGCGATGATCGATGCCGGCGACATCGACCTGCCCGGGCGCGGCTTCCTGTTCCGCGTGCCCATCCAGACCGGCCTGGTCAATATCGGCTCGACCTTCGGCAGCCAGCGCTACGCCGCCAACATGCAGCAAATCATCGCCGCCATCGACGAGATCAAGGGTTCCGCGCAATGGCGCGACCAGCGCGTCAACCAGCTCATCGGCACCGGTAAGAGCGCAGGCCTCAACCTGTTCGGCAAAGTGCGCGAGCGATGCTACCTGAGCGGCCAGTGCATCCTCTCGATCATCGTCGGCCGCAAGCACGCCGAGACCATCGTCGACGCGGCCCTGGCCGGCGGCGCGCCCGGCGCGAACTTCAGCTATGCCAAGCTGATCGAGGCCGAGAGCCGCGCCGGACCGCGCGGCGTGCGCCTCAATCGCGAACGCGCCATCGTGCGCGTGATCCTGGCCGAGGATCGCCTCACGAGTGTCGTCATCGCGATCCAGGCGGCCTGTGCCGAGCACGGCATCAGCGAAGTCTGCCACTACAGCCAGCCGGTTACCCGCGCCATCACCTACGTGCCGGACCCGGAGAACGGCACGGCCAGCGCGCCGCTACGCTCGCCGCGCAGTTCACCGCGCGCCTGAGCGGCTCAGGCCGCGGTCCGGAAGCGTTCGCGGCAGGCTTCGATCAGAAAGTCGACGAATACCCGCACCTTGAGCGGCAGGTAGCTGCGACTGGGATAGAGCGCGGTGATCGGCGTGCCACGCGGCTCGACCTGGTAGTCGGGCAGGATGCGCACCAGCTCGCCGGCGGCGAGTGCATCGTGCACGAACCAGTCGGCCACGAGCAGGACGCCCAGACCTTCGCGCGCGCAGGCCAACAGGCTGTCGGCATCGTTGATGGCGAGCGGCGCGCGAATGCGCACGCGGCACTGCTCACGCCGCTGCGAGAAACGCCACGTGGCCGCACCCTCGCTCGCGTTGATCGTCAGGCACGTATGCTGCGCCAGGTCCTGCGGTGTCGCCGGCACGCCGTGCCGTTCGAGGTAGGACGGACTTGCGCAGACCAGGGAGTCTGTCGCGAAGATGCGGCGCGCGACCAGGCCGGAGTCTTCGAGATGACCGATCGTGACGGCGACGTCGCAGCCCCGGGTGAGCGGATCGAGATCGCGTTCCTCGGTCAGCTCGAGCCCGATCTCGACGTCGGGATAGCGCGCCCGGAAAGCGCCGAGCAGCGGCACCAGGATGTGGCGGCCGACGCCGGCCCGGGCGAGCACGCGCAAGCGACCCTGCGGATGGGCGCGCGCTGCGCCGAGCGCTTCCTCGGCGACTTCGACCGCGCTCACGATGCCGCGCGCATGCTCGGCGAGCAGGAGTCCTTCCTGGGTCGGGGCGACGCGCCGTGTCGAACGTGCGAACAGGCGCGTACCGAGTTCCGCTTCGAGTGCCGCGATCCGCCGCGTGGCAACTGCCGGCGAGAGCTGGAGCCGCCGGGCGGCCGCGGCAAAGTTGCCTTCCTCGACGATGGCGAGAAACAGGCGCAGGGATTCAAGGTCCTTCATAATTTTTATTATCGCAATAATAAATTGTTTTTGGCGATTATTATCAAATCAATGAAAGCACTCTAAGCTTCTCTCCAAGCCCCGGGGCAACCCTTTCGACGTCCCGGCACCCAAGGTGAAAATGGAGAAGGAACATGAAATTGAAGACAATTATTCCCAACTGGACTCAAGTCGTTCTGCAGCTTGCCGCGCTCCTGCTGATCTTCCAGATCATCGTCGGCACCAGCCCCCGGATCGCGACCCAGGAACCGCTCCTGGGTACGCTCGCAGATGCAGCGGAGGTGCGGGATTTGGTCTAGAATCGGGTCTCTGGAAACAGCAAGGCAGGGGCCATTGCCGGGCGAACAAATCACCACAATGCCCCCCTTCCCCGGCAACCTGCCGCGTTGGACGAGCCCGGCCTTTCGAGGCCGGGCTTTTTTTTGCGCTAGCGGCGCGCCGCCGGTCCGCCCGGGCGGTCTGCCTGCGCGTGGAATTGCACCGCCACCGTCGTGAACAGCCCGACCACCGCTCCGTCCGGCCACGCCAGCCGCTTTCTCACACTACTCGGCCTCGTCGAACTCGTCGTGGCGCTCTACGCCCTGCATGCCACCGTACGACATCGGGACGACTACCTGGCGTCGTGGCAGTATGCGTTCGATCTTGCGCTGTTCGGCGCACTCGCGCTGACCGGACTCGGCCTGATACGCCAACGGCGTTGGGCCGCGCGCGTCAGCGTCGGCCTGCTTTACCTGGCGTTCCTCGGTGTACTCGCCGCCCTCTCGCTGTACTACGATCCGCAAGCCTGGTGGTACTGGCTGCTGCCGCCGCTGCTGCCCGCGCTGGGCTACGCCATACACCTGCTGCGCCAGCGCGGCAGGCGGCTCCGGCGCGGTTGGTAGCGGCGCGCCTGCGCGGCATATACTGCCCGGGTTCGCGAGGGGAGACGCGCATGCAACACAGCGAGCAGATCACGATTGGCGAGCGCCTGCTCGCGTACATCGACGACCATGCCACCGCGCAGGCCGACGAGGTCTACCACCAGGCGGTGGACGAATACACCAGCGCCACGACCGCCGCGCTCGAGCGCAGCGTACTGTTCCGCGCCCGCCCCCAATGTGTCGGCCTGAGCGGCCTGCTGCCCGGGCCCGGCAGCTACGCGACCCACGACATCGGTGCCCAACCGCTGCTGCTGACGCGCACGCAATCCGGCGAATTCCGCGCCTTCCTCAATGTCTGCCGCCACCGCGGCGCGCGTGTCGCCGAGGGCTGCGGGCGCCAACGCAGCTTCGTGTGCCCATACCACGCCTGGGCCTACGGTCTCGACGGGCGGCTCCTCGCGCGCCCCGAGGAGGCCGCGTTTGCCGCCGTGCCGCGAACCACCCATGGCCTCACCCCTTTACCCTGCGCCGAGCGCGACGGACTGCTGTGGGTTCATCCTGATCCTGACGCCACGCTCGATGCCGACGCCTGGCTCGCCGGCCTCGGCGACGAGCTGGCCGGCTACGGCCTGGCCGGCTTTCAGCATTATGCCTCGCGCGTGCTCGAACGGCGCATGAACTGGAAGCTGCTGCTCGACACGTTCCTCGAGTCCTACCACTTCTGCGTGCTGCACAAGGACTCGATATGCGGCATCTTCTACGACAACCTCTCGACCTTCGACAGCTGGGGGCCGCATTTCCGCCTGGTCTCCGCACGCCGCAGCATCACCGAGCTGCGCGCCGTCGACCGGGCCAGCTGGAACCTGCTGCCGCACATGGTCGCGATTTACGTGTTGTTTCCCAACACCGTGCTGGTATGGCAGCTCGACCACATCGAGCTGTGGCAGATCCATCCGGGCGCAACCCCGGACGAGTCACGCGTCGAGCTCTCGCTCTATGCCCCGGAGCCGGCGCTGTCCGAGAGCGCCAAGCGTCACTGGGACAAGAACATCGAACTCGTCGTACACGTCGTCGAAGCGGAGGATTTCCCGGTCGGCGAGGGTATTCAGCACGGCTTCCACAGCGCCGCGCAATCGCACATCGTGTTCGGCACCAACGAGCCGGCACTGAGCTTCTTTCATCGCACCCTGAGCCACGCCCTGGCGCGCTGACCCGCGGCCGCGCAGCGGCGCGCAACTCAGTCGCGCAGGCCGGCGAAGAAGGCGCGAATGTCGGCGACCAGGCGCACCGGCTCTTCGAGCGCGGCGAAGTGGCCCCCGCTCGGCATCTCGGTCCAGCGCTGGATGTTGTAGACCTGCTCGGCCCACGCCCGCTTTGGCCGCGGAATGTCCTTGAACAACGCGACGGCGGTCGGCGCAGCGACGTACTCGAGCGGCGGCCCGAACGTACCTGCGCGCAATGATTCGTGGTAGAGGCGGATTGCCGAGGGCATCGACTCGGTTATCCAGTAGATCATGATGTTGGTGATCAGTTCGTCGCGCGTGAAGCGCGATTCGATGTTGCCGTCGATATCACCCCACATGTAGAAGCACTGCACGATCCAGGCGGCGAGTCCGAGCGGCGAATCGTTCAGCGCATAGGCCAGCTGATCGGGCTTGAGACTCTGGATGACCGCGTAGCCCTTCTGCTCGCGATAGTACTCGCGGCTGATGCAGGTCCGTCCCGGGATCACGCCCTGCGCGCGTGCTTCCTCGGCGTCGTCGGTGGACGGCGTGGAACACATGTTGAGGTGCACACCGACGACGTGCGCAGCGTCGTCGATGGCCATGTAGGGGCTGACGATGCCGCCCCAGTCGCCGCCCTGCACGCCGTAGCGCTCGATGCCCAGCCCGGCCAGCAGCTTGATCTGTCGCGCCGCCACCATGCGCACGTCGCAGCCCGGTTCGAGCCATGGATCGGACCAGCCGTAACCGGTCATCGAAGGGCAGATCACGTTGAACGCGTCGGCCGCCGTGCCGCCGTGCGCGAGCGGATCGACGAGCGGCCCGACGACCTTGTGGAATTCCATGATGGACCCGGGCCAGCCATGGGTCATGACCAGCGTGAGTGCATCCGGGTTGGCACTCTTCGCATGCACGAAATGGATCAGGCGACCGTCGACATCGCCGAGATACTGCGGCAAGCGCTCGTTCAACAGCGCTTCCTGTGCACGCCAGTCGTAGGCATCGAGCCAGTACTCGACGAATTCCTTCATATAGCCGGCATGCGGGCCGAGGCGCCAGCCGGCATCCCGGATTGCACTCGGAAAGCGCGCCTGCGCCAGGCGCGAACGCAGGTCTTCCAACGAACGTTCAGAGACGTTGATGCGAAAGGGTTCGACATGCATCGAAGCAGGCTCCTGTGGCTGCGCGGCGACCAGGGCGGCGAGCGGTGGCAAATCTCACCCGCCGTCCCATGCCGCCTCAGTATAATCGCCAGGCAACTGTCGACCGCGCGAGGACTGAACGATGAACGACGATCCCGGACTGTTCGAGATCATGCACAGCCTGCGCGCGATGCGCCGCCTCAAGCCCGACCCGGTGCCGCCGGCGATGATCGATCGTATCCTCGACGCGGCGATCCGCGCACCGAGCGGGCAGAACACGCAACCCTGGGCCTTCCTCGTCGTGACGGATGCGGACGGCAAGCGCTTCTTCGGTGAACGCTACCGGTACTGGCTCTACGAACGTTTCGGTGAACAGATCACGCGCGACGACCCGCACAGTGCACTCGGCCGCAGTATCAATGCAGCCCGGCACCTCGCCGATCACATGCACGAGGCCCCGGTACTGCTCATGGTGATGGGGAAACGCGACTGGCCGTTCGCCGTGCCGGCCGCCGAGCGACAGGGCAAGGCGCCGCCCTCCTATGGCTCGGTGTATCCCTGCGTCCAGAACATCCTGCTCGCCGCACGCGGCCTCGGGCTCGGCGCGAGCCTGACCACGATGCACCAGATGTTCGAAGACGAACTCCACGCGCACTTCGGCATTCCGTCGGACTACGGCGTCGTCGCCGTCATCCCGATCGGCTACCCGCAGGGGCGCTTCGGGCCCGTATCGCGCGAACCGGCGGCGAGCAAGACCCACTACGAGCACTGGGGACGCCAGCGGCGGGACTGAGTGCCCCGCCCCGGCGTCGTCGGCGCGACTACGATTGCTTCGCCATCAGGTCGCGGATCTCGGTCAACAGCTTGACCTCGTCGCTCGGCTCCGGCGGCGCCTCGGGCGCTGCTTCGACTTCCTCCTCGCGCGCCCGCTTGGCGGCATTCATCGCCTTGATCGCGACGAAAATGGCGAATGCGACGATGACGAAGTCGAGAATCGTCTGGATGAAGACCCCGTAGTTGATGGTGACCGCCTCCACCTCGCCCTGGGCATCCTTGAGAACAACGTTGAGATCGGAGAAGTTGACGCCGCCGAGCAAGAGACCGACCGGCGGCATGATGATGTCCTTGACCAGCGACGAGACGATTTTCCCGAACGCCGCGCCCACGATGATGCCGACAGCCATGTCGACGACATTGCCCTTGACGGCAAATTCCTTGAATTCCGACAGCAGGCTCATGCTAGCCCCTCCCCTGGTATCGATTGTTGTTTCCTAACGCCGCGCGCGGCGACGCCGCCCCTTTTTCCACCAAGGGCACCGGCCTGTCAATCCCGCTGCGGGGCGCGTTGCCGAGCGCGTCGGGAATGTGCTGTGATGCACGCTCTGCCAGCGAGGGGGAGCACACATGGCCCGGACCATCCGCACCAACTGCCCGCGCGACTGCTACGATGCCTGCGGCATCGTCGTCGAGGTGCGCGACAATGCGCCGCATCGCGTGCTGGGCGATCCCGAACACCCGGTGTCGCGCGGCAGGCTGTGCAGCAAGTGTGCTCTCGCCTACAACGGCGTCTGGCAGGACCGCGAAGCGCGCCTGCTCTACCCGCTCAAACGAGTCGGCGCACGCGGCAGTGACGCCTTCGAACGCATCTCCTGGGACGAGGCGCTGGCCACGATTGCGGCACGGTTGCGCGAAGCACGCGAGCACCACGGCGCGGCGTCCATCCTGCACACGCACTATTCGGGCACCCTGTCGCTGATCGGCTTCCTGTTCCCGAACCGGCTGTTCAATTACCTCGGCGCGTCGGAGGTCGATCCCGACACCATCTGCAACGCGGCGGGCCACGTCGCCTGGACCCTGCTGTTCGGCAATTCCGTGATCGGCTTCGATCCGCGTACCGCGCGCGACGCCGCCTGCGTGCTGGTGTGGGGCGCGAACCCCTCGCATTCCGCGCCGCACGCGCACGAACACTGGCTGCGCGAGGCCCCCGGCAAGGTCGTGGTCGTCGACCCCATCCGCACGGAAACCGCCGACGCGGCCGATCTCCACCTGCAGCCGCGACCGGGCAGCGATGCGGCACTGGCGTTCAGCCTGCTGCACTGCCTGCGGCGCGACGGCTGCTTCGACGATGCCTACATCGCCGCGCACACGACCGGCCTAGAAGAGATCGCCGACGACATCGCGCGCGCCACGCCGCAATGGGGCGAAGCGCAGACCGGCGTTCCAGCGGCTGACATCGAACTCGCCGCCACGTATTACGGCGCCGGTCCGGCCCTGCTGTGGGCCGGCCAGGGACTGCAGCGGCAGGCAACCGGCGGCAACGTGATGCGTGCGATCGGCCTGCTGCCCGCACTGACCGGCAACGTCGGCAAACCCGGCGCCGGATTCAGCTATCTGAACATCGCGCCGATCGTCGCCGGCGTCGACCTCGAATGGCTGGGCGGCGCACCAATTGCTCGCGAAGGCGGCAAGAAAGTGAGCCACATGGAACTCGCCGCGCGACTCGAGAACAGCGACGAATTCAAGGTCTTCTTCGCCTGGAACACCAACCCACTCGCCTCCGCGCCAGAGCAGCGCCGCCTGCGCCGCGCACTCGAACGCGAAGACCTGTTCACCGTGGCATGCGACGTGTTCATGACCGACACCGCGAGCCACGCCGACATCGTCCTGCCGGCGGCGAGCTTCCTCGAGTACGACGACGTCACCTTCAGCTACTTCCACCTGCTCATGGGTGCACAAAGCAAGGCCTGCGAGCCGCCGGGCGAGGCGCTGCCGAACGCCGAGATCTTCCGCCGCCTCGCGCGCGCGCTCGAACTCGACGAGCCGGCGCTTTACGAAAGCGACGAGAGCCTCATCGCGACGATGATGGCGCAGATGGACCCGGGCTTCGATTTCGCCGAGCTCAAGCGGCGCGGACACTTCGCGCTCGGCGACGAACCGCAGATACTGTGGGCCGAGCAGCGCTTCGACACCCCCAGTGGGCGCATCGAGATTGCCTCAGCGCAAGCGGAGGCGATGGGCCTGCCGCGCACACCGCAGCCCTGGGCGGACGCCGAACCCGCCGACGGCCAGCTGCGCCTGCTCACCCCTGCGTCGAAGTGGCGCCTGAACGACTCCTATGCCAACGATCGCCATTGCGCCGACCGCACCGGCGCCGCCGCGCTGCATCTCAACCCGAGCGACGCGGCACGACTCGGCATCCACGAAGGCAACACGGTGACGGCACGCAACGAGACCGGTGCGATCACCCTGCAGGCGCGGCTCGACGACGCGGTCCTTCCCGGCACCGCAGTCTCCTACAAGGGTCGCTGGCCGAAGCTCGAACCGGCGGCGGAGAACGTCAACTTCGTACACGCCGCGCGGGCCGCCGACATGGGCGAGAGCACCAGCGTGCATTCGACGCTGGTCAGCGTCGAACCGGCCTGAGACACGACGCACTACACGCCGCATGCGGGCCGGCCCGGCCCCGATCAACCGACGCGCCCGACGACAACCCGTGGCCAGGCAGGAGACTCGATGATGAACGATGACGCGGCCACGCGCGCACGCGATGCGCTCGAACGTTTCGCGCACGGTTTCGGCAACCTGCTGGTCGAGCTGTTCCATTACCTCGCGCTGTTCGCCATCGGCGCCGCCACGGTGTGGTCCGCCGTCGTCGCGTTTCTCGGCATGGTGCACGAGGGTTATGCCTCGATCGACGACATCCTGCTGTTGTTCATCTACCTCGAACTCGGCGCCATGGTCGGCATCTACTTCAAGACCAATCACATGCCGGTACGCTTCCTGATCTACGTCGCCATCACGGCGCTGACCCGCCTGCTCATCGCCGATGTCCAGCACCACGACCAGCCCGGCCTGCACCTGCTGCTCGTGGCCGGCGCGATCCTGCTGCTGGCCATGGCGACCCTGGTCATCCGCTTCGGGTCGGCGCGCTTTCCCGCCGCCTACGGCGAACCCGCGGCGCCAGCACGCGCCGCCCCCCCGAGCGAAGGAGAAACACCCCCATGAGCGACGACAAGGAAGCCGCCGGACGCGCCCTGCTGGAACGTCTGTGCGGCAACGGCAACGCCATCGACCACTTTCCCGAACGCCTGCGCCGTCACACGCTGGAGCACGTGTTCGGCGACGTCTGGAACGGTGAGGATCTCGCCCTCGAGGAACGCTCGCTGGTGACCTGCACGATTCTCACCGCGCTCGCCCGCGAGCCCGAGCAACGCTTTCATTTCGCCGCTGCGCGACGCCTCGGCGTACCGCGCGCGAAGCTCGTCGAGATGATCGTGCACACCGCCCATTACGCCGGCTGGCCGAATGCCGTCGGCGCCATGCGCAGTCTGAACGAGGTATGGCCCGAACAGGATTGAACGCGGCGTGATCGACCTCTACTGCGAGCGTACCGCGGCCGGGCTGCTGAACGAACCCCTCAACGCGCTCAGCAATCTCGGATTCCTCTTCGTCGCGGTACTCGCCTGGCGCCGCGCGCGGCGCGACGATCTCGCCGATGTCGCCGTCCTCGCCGTCGTCCTCGCCGCCATCGGCATCGGCAGCGGGTTGTTCCACACCTTCGCCACCGCGTGGGCGCAGTGGCTGGACGTGCTGCCGATCCTCGCTTTCCAGGTGGTCTTCCTGGCGCTCTACCTGGGACGTGTCGCGGGGCTCGGCACCGCGTCGGTCGGCGCCGCGGTGAGCGTGTTCGTACTGACCGCGATCGCCGCAGCGCAGTCCCCGGCGGTACTCAACGGCTCGCTCGGCTACCTGCCGGCCCTGGTCGTGTTGGGGTGGCTCGGGCTCGATGCCTGGCGCCGCAGCGGGCGGCGATCGCTCGCCCTGGCGGCCGGCCTGTTCTCGCTTGCCCTCGTCGCGCGCAGCGTCGACAACGCGCTGTGCGCCACCTGGCCCTGGGGCACCCACTTCCTCTGGCACCTCCTGAACGCGGTCGTGCTCTATCTCGCGATCGGTGGCTACGCCGCGCAGCGCGCCTGAGCAGGCGAGCGCGGGCCCGGCACGCCGCGCGTCCCGACC
>JAPOKK010000413.1 GCA_029977665.1 Pseudomonadota bacterium
GTTCGATCCCCGAGCTGCGCTAGAAATGCGCCGCGGCCCTCCCGGGTGACGACGACATCGACCTGCACCGGCCGTACGTCGATGAGCTCACCTGGCCGGCGCCCGATGGCGGCACCATGCGCCGCGTGCCGGACGTCCTCGACGTGTGGTTCGACTCGGGCGCGATGCCGTTCGCGCAATGGCATTACCCGTTCGAGAACAAAGACGCTTTCGAGCGCAACTTCCCCGCCGACTTCATCTGCGAGGGCGTCGACCAGACGCGCGGCTGGTTCTACACCCTGCACGCGATCGCGACGCTCGTGCAGGACAGCGTCGCCTTCCGCAACGTCGTCGTCAACGGCCTCATTCTCGACGAGAAGGGCGAGAAGATGTCGAAGTCGCGCGCCAATACCGTCGACCCGTTCGACGTCGTCTCGCGTTACGGCGCGGACGTCGTGCGCTGGTACCTGATGCACAACTCGCCGCCGTGGGACAGCATGAAGTTCGCCGAGCGCGGCCTTGCCGAGACACGCAGCCGTTTCTTCGGCACCATCGAGAACGTCTACCGTTTCATGGCGAGCTACGCCAACATCGACGGCTTCACCTACGCCGAAGATCGCCTCCCGCCGGCCGCGCGCAGCGAACTCGACCAGTGGATCCTGAGTCGCCTGAACTCGACCGCGCAGGCCGTCGATGCCGCCTTCGACGGCTACGATTCGACGCGCGCCGCGCGCGCCGTCGAGCAGTTCGTCGACGAGCTCTCCAACTGGTACGTGCGGCGTTCGCGGCCGCGCTTCTGGGCGGCCAAGAAAGCCGTGGGCGGACAATCGGTCTCCGCCGAGAGCAAGCTCGCGGCCTACCAGACGACCTACGAATGCCTCGCCGGGCTGGCCGTGATGATGAGTCCCATCGCGCCGTTTTTCGGCGACTGGCTGCATCGCCGCCTGCACGAAGTGGGCGGCCGCGATGCCAGCGCCTCGGTGCACTACGCGAATTTCCCGAGCTGCGACGAGACGGTCGTGCAACCCGAACTCGAGCGCCGCATGGCGCTCGCGCGGCACATCGTTCAGCTGGTCCTGCTGCTGCGCAATCGCAGCCAGATCAACGTGCGCCAGCCGCTCGGCCGCATCCTGCTCGTCACCGGTGGGCGCGTGGACCGCGCGACCGTCGAGCAGGTGCGCGAGATCATCCTCGACGAGGTCAACGTCCGCGCCATCGAGTACGTCGACGACTCGAGCGGCGTCGTGCGCCGCTCGGCCAAGGCTGATTTCAAGAAGCTCGGTCCGCGCCTCGGCAAGCAGATGAAGGCCGTCGCTGCCGCGATCGCTGCGTTCGACGACGCCACCATCCGCGCTTTCATCGACAACGGCACTACCGAGATCGATACGCCGGCCGGACCGGTCAGCGTGACGACCGACGAGGTCGAGATACTCAGCGAGGAGATCGGCGACTGGAGCGTTGCCCACGAGGACGGCGTGACCGTCGCGCTGGACGTCCACATAGACGACGCGCTGCGTGCCGCCGGCTACGCCCGCGAAGCCGTCAACCGCATCCAGTCGCTGCGTAAATCAGCGGATCTCGAACTCACCGACCGCATCGTGGTCGAATACCAGGCGTCACCCGCACTCGCCGCCGCCATCGAAGCCAACGCCGACTTCATCCGCAGTGAAACCCTTGCGGTGACGCTGAGCGTCGGTGCCGAGCCGGCCGGCGATCATCGCGAGCAATTCAGCGTGGGCGAGGAGCGTCTCGCGCTCGCCATCAGCAGGACCACCGCCACCGGCAGCGCCGGCACGGCCTGAGCAACAGGGAGCAAGCGCCCATGCCTCATGCACGCCTCATTCGCGATCACGTCACCACCGCGTTGCTCGCGCTCACCCTCCTGTGCGGCATCGCGCTGAGCGGCCCGGCCCGGGCCGACATGACGCCCACGGCGGCGGTCAAGGAAGCGATCGGCGAAGTCCTCGTCATCCTCAAGAACGAGACCTACGATCGCGAGCAGCGCTGGGCCGAGATCGGCAAGATCATCGATGCGCGCTTCGATTTCCGCAGCATGTCGCAGAGCGTGCTGGCATCGAACTGGCAGGAAGCGACTGCGGAGGAGAAGCGGCAATTCGTCGAGTTCTTCTCGCAGTACCTCGAAGATACCTACCGCACCAAGATCGAGTCCTATA
>JAPOKK010000169.1 GCA_029977665.1 Pseudomonadota bacterium
GCCGGTACCGAGACGGATGCGGCGGGGGTGCTGCGCCACCGCGGGGATGAACAGCTCGGGACTCTCAGTGATCTCCCAGCCGCCCGAGTGATGCTCGCCGATCCAGGCCTCGTCGTAGCCGAGCTTGTCGAGCAGGACGACCCGGTCCATGTCTTCCTGCAGCGCGAGCCCGGGGTGCTCGTCGGGCGGGGTATGCGGCGGGATGAACGCGCCGAAACGAATGCGTGGCCGTGCCATGGACTAGTCCTCCCCTCGAGGTCATCGATGCCATCCGAACAGACGCGGCAGCCGCGCCGGTGCGCGTACGCGTCGCCGCCAGTATAGCGGGCGGCCGCGCCGCGCACCCGCAAGGCCGTGTCAGGGCGCCTCGTACCGCACCGCCTGCTCGGCGGCGTGCCAGATGCTGTAACCGGCTGGCTCGCTCTGCTCTTCGAGCAGGTGGCCGACCAGCCCCGCGCAGCGCGCTATGAGGTTGAAGCCGCGCGCAATGGTCGGCGGGATACCGGCTTCGAGCAGCACCGCGCCGATCGCGGCGTTGGCGTTGATCACGATGTTCTTGCCGCTGGCGGCCTTGATCGCGTCACCGAGCAGGTACATCGCGTCGATATATTCGCCCTTGGCGCCGGCGGCGCGCGCGACTTCGTCGAGGCGCTTGACGCGCGGATCGCCGTTGGTGTGAATGGGATGACCGTAGCCCGGCAGGAATTCCTTGCGCGCCGTGTAGTCCTCGGCGATCGCGCGTGCCTCGGCGGCCCGCTCCGGCGCGGGCAGCGCGACGATGCGCTCGAACAACGCTGCCGCCTGGTCGGCGGTGCCGACGAAACGCGAACCCGCACCGAGCAGACCGGCGGCGACCGCGCCCTGCAGCGATTCCGGCGCGCCCAGCCAGGTCAGGCGCGAGGCCGTTGCCGACGGCGTCATGCCATGTTCCATGATGCAGACGAGCACCGCATCGACGACCGTGCGCTGGAGCGCGGTCGGCTCGCGGCCAAAGAAGTGGAACATGATGAAATCGGTGAACGTGACGTGACCGATGAGCTCGTCGCAGAGGCTACGGCCACGAATCCAGATGTTGTCGACGTCGCTGGTGCACAGTCGCGTGACGGGATCGCTTTTCTTGTACATGGAGTCTCCTGTGGTGTGATGGCTGCGGGTAGCAGCCAGGTGACGGCTTCGGGGAACCGCTGGCCGCGCCGCCCGGGCAAGGACGCGCAGAAAGAGGACAGGCACGAAGAAGGGGACAGTGCTGTCCCCTTTCGTCTCGCTGCGGCGGAGCCGCCCTAGCCGCCGCGCAGGGCGCGGGTCGCCGCGGCGTCGATGCGCAAACCTTCGGGGTCGAGGTCCGGGTCGCCTTCGACGACGACGCCGTAATTGGCGCGTGCGCCCGCGATGCTGACGTAGCCGTCGCGCACGTCGGCCAACACGCGCTCGACCGGGCGCGCCAGCGGATCGCCCCAGCCGCCGCCGCCGTTGGTCACGTAGCGTGATACCGCGCCGGCGCGCGTGCGCCACACGGCCTGGCGTGCGAAGTAGAAATACTCACCGTCCGCGTCCGGCGCCTTGCTCACCGGATCGAGCACGCCCGCGATCGGGGTCGATGCGCCGTAGACATCGTCGCGTACCGGCAGCAGGCCGTCGGCCGCACGCAGCGCCGGATCCTCCGGCTCGAACAGCCAGCAGGCGCCGGCACGGCCGGTGGCGCCGCCGCAGGCACCGTTGCCGGTGCCGTGCTTGAAGCGGATGGGGATCGAGTAGTGCTCGGCGTCGGTCAGCCAGCTGGCGTCCTTCAGCACCGCGGCGCCGCCGCGATTGAAGCCCGCGCCGCCGGTGTCGGCAACGTACTCCTTGCGCAGCAGCAGCACCGGCGATTCCAGCTCCATCGACTCGGTCGCCGGGTCCAGCCCGTTGACGATGTAGGGCACGGTGTAACTCTCGCCGTCGTGATGGCGATCCGCGCCCCACGGGCCGTGCTCGCCGCCGACCAGGCCGATGTTCGACCACGGCCGGCCGTCCGCGTGCCGGCCATGCGCGTTGTGCACGGCGACACATCCGTAGTCACCACCGAACGCGTCGTCGCCGAGCACCTTGCCGAGCTCGCGCAGCATGCCGGCAAGTAGCGCCTGGGTGACCTCCCAGTAGAGCATGATGGCGCCGTCCGGCGGCATCGCCGAGAGCACCGTACCCGGCGGCACGACGATGTCGATGGGGCGATAGGCGCCCGAACTGAACGGCGTGTCGCGGTCTAGCAGCAGCTTGAACGCGACGCCGACCGCAGTCTTGGTATCGAGCGGTCCGGCATTGATGCAGGTACGTGCCTGGCGCGACGAGCCGCTGCAGTCGACTTCGACCCGCCCGCCACGCTTGATGATCGTCGCACGCACGACGAGCGGCTCGTCGTCACCCGCCCCGTCCGCATCGAGCGATTCCTCGACCTGGTAATCGCCGTCCGGCAGTTTCTCGAGCGCATCGCTCATCGCCTCGGCGGCGGCATCGCAGCAGTAGCGCACGGTGCCGCGATAGGCGGCTTCGCCGTAACGCTCGATGCTCTCGAGCAGCAGTCGTTCGCCGAGCTTGAGCTGCTCGGCCATGGTCATGAAATCGGGTTGCAGCAAGGCCGCGAAGCGCGTGTTGTCGAACACCAGGCTGAACGTCGAGCGCACCGGCTTGTCGTGTTCGAAGAGCAGCATCGGACCGAGCACCAGCCCGTTCTCGTAGACGTTCGCCTTGGTGCCCGAAAAACCGCCCGGCACGGTCCCGCCCATGTCGAGCTGGTGCGCGCGTGCATTGACGAACGCGACCGGCCGCCCGTCATGGAACACCGGGCGGATGAACAAGGCATCGTTGACGTGGTTGCCGCCGCGGTAGGGGTCGTTGCACAGCAGGACGTCGCCCGGTTTCAGGCGATCGACGCCGTATTCCTCGACGACGTTGCGCACGGCGTCTTCCATCGTGCCGAGAAACACCAGCAGCGAACTCGATACCGCCGGCATCGGGTAGTCCATGTCGGGCGGCCCGGAAATCGTGATGGCGAAGTCGTACCAGTCACGAATGATGGGCGAAAAAGCGCTGTACATGAGGCCGGTGCTCATGTGGTCGACGGTGTAGCGCAGGCGGTTGGACAGCACCATCGCGGTGAAGCGATCGCAATGATAGGTCTCGGCGAACTGCGCCTCGGTCCAGTCGCGCAGTCGCGCCGGGCGGGTGGATTCCAGGCTGCCGTCGCGGTTCGGTTGCGTGCTCATGAACTTCTCCCCCTCAGCGGATGCGCTCGATGCCGATCTCGCCGAAGCGGCCGACGCGGGCTATCTGGTTCTGCGTGATGTAGGTCGTCGACAGCGCTTCGCGCACGATTGCCGGCCCGCGTATCTCGTCGCCCGCGCACAGGTCGTCGCGGGCGTAGACCTGGGCGAGCTCCTCGGCATCGGCGACGAAACGCAGCACGCTGGTACCGACCGGCCGCAGCGGCGCACCACTGCGTTCGGGCAGCTCGGCATAGGCGACCTTGTCGGTCGGCACCACGGCGCGCAGCCGGTAGGTCACGCCCTGCACCGGAATGTTCGCAAAGCGGTTGCCGTTGCGCTCGGCGTAGGCCTGGTGGAAGTTCTCCACCATCTGCTCGATGGTCGCCGCCGTGATCGGCCCCGCCGGCACCGGCACGAACGGCGTCTCCCAGGTCTGGCCGACGAGCTGGCCGTCGAAGGCGCGCTCGATGGCGACGTCGGTCTGCGTACCGAGGCGGCGGCGCAGGCGCGCCTCCATGCTCTCGAACAACGCCGCGACGGCGTCCGCGTTGCCCGGTTCGAGCAGCGTGTAGGCGCTCTGGCTCAGGCCGTAGGCCTGGTCGGCACTGAGCAGGCCGAGCGCCGAGAACAGGCCGGGATGCGGCGGCACCACGACGCGCTTGACGTTGACCAGGTCGGCGAGCGCCGGCAGCAGCAGCGGCCCGGCGGCACCGAACGCGACGAGTGCATAGTCGCGCGGGTCTATGCCCTGCTTGATGGCGATGTTGAAGATGCCTTCGGCGATGTTGTTCAGGCCGATGTCCCAGGCGTAGCGTACGCGATGCTCGAACGTGAGCGGGGTGTCGAGACGCTCGAACGCGCGCGTCGCGAGCTGCTGGTCGAGCACCATCTTGCCGCCGGCAAAGCCGTGCGGGTCGAGCAGACCCGCGAGCAGGCAGATGTCGGTCATGGTCGGCTGCTGACCGCCGCGGCCGTAACAGGCCGGCCCCGGATCGGCGCCCGCACTGCCGGGGCCGACGGTGATGTCGCCGCTCGGCGAGACCGCGACCAGGCTGCCGCCGCCAGCGCCGATCGAGGAGATGTCGTTCGACAGCGCGTTGACGATGAGGTCGTGCTCGAGCTCGAAAGTCGTGTTGACGAACGGCTCGCCGTGGGTCACCAGGCTGATGTCGCACGAAGTGCCGCCGATGTCGGCGCAGAGCAGGTTGGGCTCGCCGATCAGGCGCCCGAAATGGGCGCTGCCGACCGTGCCGGCAGCGGGCCCGGCGAAGACCACGCGGAACGGCGCTTCCATGGCGTCGGCGGCCGGAATGAGGTTGGCCGTGCAATCGGCGAAATTGAGCTGCCCGGCGAAACCGAGCCCGCGCAGTCCGGCATCGAGGCGGTGGGTGTAGTCGTCGTAGATGATCTTCATGAATACGTCGACGAGCGTGGTCGACGCGCGCGCGTATTCCTTGGCGAGCGGTGAGATCTCGCTCGACAGCGACACCGGCAGGTCGCCGAGTTCCTCGCCTACCAGCTCGCGCAGGCGCCGCTCGTGGACGTCGTTGGTGTAGGCGTTCAGCAGGCAGATGGCGACACCCTGCACGTTGCATCGGCGCAGCACGCCGAGCTGTTCGCGCGCCTGCGCTTCGTCCAGCGCGACGTGGATTTCACCATCGGCGCGGATGCGCTCGGTGATACCGCGGCGCAGGTAGCGCGGCACCAGCGGCCGCGCCGCGTCGCCGAAACTGCGCCGCCAGCTCGGATCGGTGAGCGCGGCGACCGGGCGCCAGCTGCGCCCGATGTCCGGGATGTCGCGGTGCCCGGCGGTGGTCAGGAACCCGATCTTGGGCAGCGAGCGCGTGATGATCGCGTTCAGCCCGTGGGTGCTCGCGTGATTGAACACCGTTGCGTCGGCAACGCCGAGCTCGGCGGCCCCGGCGACCACGCCGCGATCGACCTGCTGCACGTCGGTCGAGACCTTGGCCGTGCGGATCGTGCCGTCGCTCACGGCGACCACGTCGGTGAACGTACCGCCCACGTCGACTGCCATCATGTTCTTATCCCCTCTTGGTTCAACCCGTGTCTCAACACGCGAGCGCGTCGGTCAGCAGCGTCACGTGGCCCAGCCGCTGCCATTTCTCGCGCTGCTGGCTGTGCAGGCACGACTGGCACTTCACGACCAGGTACCAGCCGCCCTCGGACAGCAACGGGTAGCGCATCAGGGCGCTCTCGCCACAGGCGTCGCAGCGACCGGCGACCGCTTCGCGTGCCTGCCGCGGCGTCGGCTCTTCGGGCCGCGGAAAGGAATGATTGCTCATGCTCGGGACCTCCCCAGGTCAATGGCACCAGCTTGCACGGTTTGCCCTGTCGCGGACAAGACCCGACAATCGTCGCATGAAAGAAGAGCTCAATCGCTACAAGCGTGCGCGCATCGTCGAAGAAGCCTCGCGGCTGTTCTACGAACGCGGCTTCACCGGCACCACGCTCGACGCCATCGCCGAGCGCCTGGAAGTGACCAAGCCCTTCATCTACCAGTTCTTCGACGGCAAACACGCGATCCTCGCCGCCGTCGTCGACCGCGAGATCACGCGCGTCATCGAGCTGCTCGATGCCGCCCAGGCCCGCGCCGGCAGCGTCGCCGGGCAGCTTTATTACTTCGTCGACACCTGGGTGCGCGAGAACATCGAGTTCCGCATGATCGCCGTGATCTTCTGGCAGGAGCATCATCATTTCTCCGCGGAGACGCAGCGCGAGACGAGCCGCCTGCAGAAAGTCCTTAACCGCCGCCTCACGGCGCTCATCGAGCGCGGTATCGCGAGCGGCGAATTCGATGTCGACAACCCGCGTCTCGCGGCCTATGCGCTGACCGGGCTCGCCCAGTGGATACCGCGCTGGTACCGCTCCGAAGGCGAATTTGCCGCCGACGAGGTCGCCGACTACTTCGCGCGCCAGGCCCTGCGTATCGTCGGTGCGCCGCCGCCCGCCGCGGCGGCGGCAGCCTCCTGAAGGGCGCCGGCTGCCTTGCCGGGAGCATCTCGCCCGCCCATACTACCGTCCGGTAAGCGAGGTTACCAAGCAGTAAGGAGGGGTCCCATGGCAGAGTTCGATACCGTCATCCGCGGCGGCATGATTTTCGACGGTACGCGCACGCCGCGTTACCGCGCCGACATCGCGATCAAGGACGGCGTCATCGCCGAGATCGGTTACATCGACGAAGACCGCGCCACGCGCGTGCTAGACGCCAGCGGCATGCACGTCGCGCCCGGCTTCGTCGATCTGCACACGCATTACGATGCCCAGTTGTTCTGGGACCCTTACTGCTCGATTTCCGGCTGGCACGGCGTGACTACCGTCGTCATCGGCAACTGCGGTTTCGGCTTCGCGCCGGTCGCACCCGAGGCGCGCGAGCGCATGATGCTGACGATGACGCGCGTCGAAGCGATTCCGCTCGCCTCGATGCAGGCAGGCATGCCGTGGAACTGGGAAACCTTCCCCGAATTCCTCGATGCCGTGGAGCAGGCGCCGAAGGCGATGAACGTCGTGCCCTACGTGCCGATCAGTCCGCTCATGATTGCCGTCATGGGCTTCGAGGACGCCAAATCCGGGCGCCTGCCGAGCGCCGCCGAGCACGCCGAAATGTGCCGCCTTCTGGACGAAGCGCTCGACGCCGGCGGCTGTGGCTGGTCGATGCAGCGCATGCCGCCGGATGGCCCCGGCAGCGTGCAGCTCGACTACGACGGCACCCCGATGGTGACCGACGTCATGCACGACGAGACGGCCATCGAGTTCGCCAAGGTACTGCGCCGCCGTAACGCCGGGCACATGCAGTGCACCATGATCTCGGGTAAGCCGAAGGCGGACCAGGCGCACCTCGCCGAACTCGCCGAGATCAGCGGCCGACCGATGATTTTCAACGTCGTGCAGGTACAGGACGCGATGCCACAGGTGCACCGCAAGGTGTTGGCCTGGCTCGAGCGCTGCCGCGAGCAGGGCATCCGCGTGTACGGCCAGGGCCTCACCACCGACGCCGGCTACACGTTCACGTTCGAGGACTGGAACCTGTTCGACGAATGCCCCGCCTGGCGCGAGGCGACCGTCGGCACGCACGAAGAGCGCCTCGCCAAGCTCGCCGATCCGGCGCGCCGGCCGGCGTTGCGCGAACAGGTCCCGGCACTGGTGCTGGGACCGTTCGAGAACATCGTCGTCGTCGGCCCGAAGGCCGACGAGACCCAGCAGTGGCTCGACCACACCATCGGCCTCGTCGCCGAGAAGACCGGCAAGCACGTGGTCGATGCGATGCTCGACATCGTCGTCGCCGACGGCCTCGAGACCGAGTTCTACTCGATGCCGCCGAACACGCGTGTCGACCTGCTGAAAGAAGTCGTCGACAACCCCTACGTGCTGTTCGGCGTCTCCGACGGCGGCGCGCACACCAAGTTCCTCACCGCCGGGCGCTACCCGACCGAGACCCTCACCTCGATCGTGCGCGAGCACGGCATGCTGAGCCTCGAGGACGCGCACTGGCGGCTGTCCGCCCTGCCCGCGCAGCTCGCCGGCTGCCCCGAACGCGGCACCCTGCAGGTCGGCTCACCGGCCGACATCGTCGTCTACGACTACGAGAACCTGAGCATCCTGCCGCCCGAGGTGGTGCACGACATGCCGGGCGGCGAGTGGCGCCGGGTGCAGCGCGCGAGCGGCTACCGCTACGTGCTGATCAACGGCGAAGTCACGATCGAAAACGACAGCCAGACGGAGACCTACTCCGGCGAGCTGCTGCGCCACGGCCGCAGCAGCCGTAAGCGCGAGCGCACGCGCTCGGCGGCCTGAAACCGCGCCCGCCTGTGCTGTCTGGCAACTTTTGAGCAAAAGTGTCAGACACCTGTGGATAGACACTTGTGGATAAGCAGGCGGGCCGCGTGCCCGCCTGCTTGGCGGCGTCAGTCGAAGGTCAGCACGGTACGCGTGACCTCGCCCGCTTCCATCGCGCGGAACGCTTCGCCCACGCGTTCCAGCGGTTCGTGGCGGGTCACCATGCCGTCGAGGTCGAGCCGGCCCTGGCGATACAGTTCGAGGTAGCGAGGCGCATCGACCGTGAAACGGTTCGAGCCCATCATGCAGCCGATGATGCGCTTTTCGGCAAAAAAGTGCGTGGCGTTGACCGAGACGTGCTCGCCGTGCGGGATCGCGCCGACCAGCACCGCGGTACCGTGCGGGGCAAGGCAATAGAACGCCTGCTCCAGCAGTTTCGGCACACCGACCGCCTCGAACGCGTAATCCGCCCCGCCGCGCGTCATCTTCTTCAACGCGCGCACGGTATCGCCGTCGGCGGCGTTGAGTGTGTCGGTGGCGCCGAAATGGCGCGCCGATTCGAGCCTGGCATCGTTCAGGTCGACGGCGATGATCTGGCGCGCACCGGCGATGCGCGCGCCCTGCATGATCGAGACCCCGACACCGCCGGCGCCGAACACCACGACCGCTGAGCCCGGCTCGACACGCGCGGTGTTGAGCGCGGCCCCTACGCCGGTCGTCACCGCGCAGCCGACCAGGGCCGCGCGGTCGAGCGGGATATCCGGATCGATGCTCCGCGCCTCTATTTCGCGGGCGCCGTGGTCTCCTATCTCCGTGATACGAAAAAGTTGTTCGTTCCATCCACAAAACCCAACAGAAAA
>JAPOKK010000056.1 GCA_029977665.1 Pseudomonadota bacterium
CGCTGTGCCGTCTGCGCGGCCGTCTCGCCGCTCCGGTTCCGGCCGCGGCGACGCCGGCGCCGGTTGTTCTTCGCGGCGGGGGCAGCTGCCGCCTCCGCACGCCCTTCGCCCTGGCCGCCCTGCGCGGGAGATGCCGCCGCACGACGCTCGGGATTGTCGTTGCCGCCGTCGCGGGAGCGATCGCGTGAACGGCGCGAACGGCGACTCGGTTTCGCGCCGTCCGCGCGCGGCTGGGCGTTGTCGCTAGTGCCCTCGCCGCGCGACGCCGGGGGTGCTCCCTCCGGACGCGGCGGGCGGCGGCGGCGCCGACGGCGCTTCTTGGTCGTTGTGCTCTGTTCGTCCATGGTCCTCGGAACCAGTCACTGCAACGCGCCTGCTCGGCGCGGCAAACTTCGTCAAACCGCCCGGCCCCGGGGCCGGGTCGATGTCGTGCCCGTAACCTGCTCGGTCAGGGGCTTTGGTATCGCGGCAGGCCAGACCCGCCGTCGTGACGCCCGTCCCGCATCACCGCGCACGGCCGGCGCGGATCACGGATCGGGGATCCGCGCGCCATGATGCCGGCAGCGCGTGTGCGTTCCCGCGCCGAAACATGGTGCGAAGCCGCGCGTCGCGGCCGGCTTGCACCGTTACACCGTCTCTCGGAGCGCACACCGCGGCCCGCCCGTCACCGCGTGGTTGCGCGGTCAGGCAGGCAGGCGGACGCGTCCCGTCCATGCTGGCGCGGGGACAACACGAATGGTGCTGTCACCCCTGGCGCCGGCGCGCATCACGTTCCGGTGATGCATCGTCAATCCACGCCCGCTTCGTCTTGGCCGGACACGCGCTGGCGCGCGTCGCGCTTCGAGGCGGTGCCCGTGTCGGCAGGGCCGCGCAGTGTCTTGCTGCGCCTTGGCCGGTGTAAGGACCGACAAGAGCGTGCGTCATCGGGGCCTGTAAGATGTCGCAGGCCGGTTCGATTTTACACTCTACGCTATTTTGCAGGCGCGTGCTGCATGCACTGCCTGCCCAATGGTTCTCATTTCAGCGCAGACCGCGGCTGCTGTCCACTGCACGGGGAACGGTGGCCGCGGCGCCAGCGGGCGCATCTGGGAGTCAGTCGCTCGCGGCGGCGAGGAACTGATCGTAGCCCTCTAGCGCTTTCGCGGCACGGTACAGCGCGATGCCGCCGCCCATCTCGACCGCGACGCCGGCGGTCTCGGCAACCTCTTCGCGCGTCACGCCGAGGCGATGCAGCGCCGCGTTGTGCCACGCCATGCAGCCGTCGCAACCGGCGGCGATGGCAATGCCGAGCGCGATCAACTCCTTGGTCCTGACGTCGAGTGCGCCGTCGGTGAAAGTCGCCCGCGCGAGTGCGCCGAAGGCGTCGACGGTGTCGGGCAAGGTCTCGCCAAGCGCGCCGATGAGGCGCTTGGCGTCGGCTTCGATGGCTGGATGATCGTTCATGGGCGTGCCTCCGTGTTGCGGCAGTGAGTTTGGGGCATCCTATGCCGCACGATGGCGCCTGTCCCGCGTGTCGGCGACACCGCGCGAGAGAAGTGCCCGGCGAGAGCGGATCCCGATGAAGGAAGCAGATTGTCCCTGCGGCAGTGGCCTGGCCCTGGCCGAGTGCTGCGCGCCCTGTCTCGACGGTACCGTGCTCGCACCGACCGCCGAAGCCCTGATGCGCTCGCGCTATACCGCCTACGTGCTCGAACGCTTCGACTACCTGCGCGAGACCTGGCACCCGGCAACCCGGCCGGCCGATCTCGCGCCGGTCCCCGGACTGCGCTGGCTCGGCCTGACCATCAAGCGCGTTGCGGGCGGCAACGTCGCGGATACGACCGGCGAAGTCGAGTTCGTCGCACGCAGTAAGCAGGGCGGGCGCGCGAGCCGCCTGCACGAGACGAGCAGCTTCGAACGCTACGGCGGACGCTGGGTCTATACGCGCGGCGTGCAGCACACGCGCTGATCCCTGGCTCCTCACGACAGCCTCGCGACCCCCCCCACGCTGGTTCGACGGGCCGCCCGATGCGCCCGGCGGCGCCGCTCGCCTATCCGGTCAGGCGTCGTTTCGTGGCGGTGTCGGCAGGATCACCATCTCGTGCAGGTCGACGCCTGGCGGTTGCTGCAGGGCATAGACGGCGGCGCGCGCGACGTCCTCGGCGCGCAGGCCGTCCGGCTTGGGGCTGTCGAAGAACGGCGTGTCGGTGATGCCGGGTTCGATCAGGGTCACGCGGACACCCGTGCCGCGCAGCTCCTCGCGCAGGTTGTAGCCAATCGCCGAGACCGCCCACTTCGACGCCGCGTACATCGACCCCGCGAGCACACGTCGCCCGGCCACGGAGCCGGTGATCAGCACGTGCCCGCGCGCGGCGCGCACGGCCGGCAGCGCCGCGCGCAGCGTGTAGGCGACGCCGAGAATGTTGACGTCGACGATGCGTCGCCAGGAATCGACCGGCGCGCCGGAGAAGCCTCCCGGCTCGCCGCCGCTGCCCGCATTGGCGAAGACCGCGTCGAGCCCGCCAAAGGTCTCGACCACGCGCGCGACAACGGCTTCCTGCGCAGCGTAGTCGGTGACGTCGAGTGGAAAGGATGCCGCTTGTCCGGCGCCGAGTTCGGCGACGAGCGCATCGAGACGCTCCGCCGAGCGTGCGGCGAGTGCGACACGCCAACCGGCCGCGACGGCCTCGCGGGCGGTCGCGGCGCCGATGCCGCTCGAAGCACCGGTAATGAGGAGTGTGGGTGCGTGGGTCATGAACGTCCTCCGCAGGTTGACCAGGGAATCAGCCGCCGCGCAATGACGCGACAGCGACAGGCTGGGGCGCAGCGTCCCGCCTGTCCAGTCGCACACCGTGCCGCGTCAGCGGCCACCGCCGCCGGTTCGCGTGCGGCACGCCCCGCTATAATGCGCGGCCATGACCAGCCAACACGCGCCAGCACGCCCCTCCGCTTCGGTCGTGATCGCCCGCCACGGCGGTGACGCGCTCGAGATCCTGATGCTGCGCCGGAACCAGAGCATCGCGTTCCACGGCGGCGCCTGGGTGTTCCCTGGCGGTCGCGTCGACGAGGCGGACCATGCCGGTACGGACGACACGGAGCTCGACGTCGCGCGTCGCGCCGCAGTGCGCGAAACGCGCGAAGAGACCGGGCTCGACCCGGCGCCGCACAGCCTGCTGCCGTTCGCGCACTGGACGACCCCCGTCGGTCTGCCGAAACGTTTCGCGACCTGGTTCTTCCTCGCCCCGTTCGCCGAGAACGCGACGGTGACCGTCGACAACGACGAGATCATCGACTATCGCTGGATGACGCCTGCGGCGACGCTCGCCGCACATGCCGCTGGCGAGATCGACCTGCCGGCGCCGACCTACGTCACACTGCTGCGCTTCAGCAACTACGCGTCACTCGAGGCGCTCGTCGCGGCACTCGCCGCCAGCGACGTCGAGCGCTTCGTACCGCGCGTGGTCAAGGTCGACGGTGGCCGCTGCACCGTCTACGAGGAAGACATCGCCTACGAATCGCTCGATCTCGAACTTCCCGGGCCGCGCCACCGGCTGATCATGCGCGGAAACGATTTCCGCTACCTGCGCGAGCCGTGAACGGCCCGCGAACGTGACGGCCACCTGCCGCACTCGAACCGGCTCGCGGCATGTCCTATGCTGGCCGGCGGAGCGGTCCCTGTCGGGGCAAGCGTCGCGCCAGTCGCACGCGCGCGGAACACGGTAACGAGGAGAGACGAACCATGAGCACAGTGGCGAGCGCGGAATCGAGCACCCAGGGCAACGTCGGCAAGCAGACGCGCGGGCAACCCGAAGTCGACTTCGATGCCATCGTCATCGGTGCCGGTTTCGGCGGCCTGCGTATGCTGCACGAGCTACGTGAGCTGGGCATGAGCGCGCGGGTCATCGAAGCCGCCTCGGATGTCGGCGGCACGTGGTATTACAACCGCTACCCGGGAGCCCGCACGGACAGCGAGGCCTGGGTCTACGCGTTCTCGTTTTCGAAGGAGATCCAGGACACCTGGGACTGGTCGGAGCGCTACCCGGGCCAGGCCGAGGCACGCGCCTACCTGCAGTACGTGGCCGATTTCTGCGACATGCGCCGCGACATCCAGTTCGACACGCGCGTGCGCTCCGCCCGTTACGACGAGCAGACCAAGACCTGGCGCGTTGATACCAGCGACGGCCGCACGCACACCTGCAGCTACCTGGTGACCGCCACCGGTCCGCTGTCGACGCCGTACAAGCCCGACTTTCCGGGCATCGACGATTTCGCCGGCGAGTGGTACCTGACCGGCAACTGGCCAAAGGAACCGGTCAGCTTCACCGGCAAGCGCGTCGCCGTGATCGGTACCGGTGCGACCGCCGTGCAGGCCATTCCGCTGATTGCGCAGACCGCGGCCGAGGTCACCGTGTTCCAGCGCACGCCCAATTACGTGCTGCCGGCGCGCAATGCACCGCTGACCGACTACGAGCGCGAGGCCTACCGCGCGAACTACGACACGATCTGGGAGAAGACGCGCCGGCATTTCTTCGCTTTCGACTTCGAGGCCGCCGGTCGTAATGTCGCCGATGTCGACGAAGCCGAGCGCCGGCGCATCCTCGAACGCTACTGGGAAACGGGCACGTTCCGCTTCCTGTTCGAGACCTTCGACGACATCTTCACCGACGAGCAGGCCAACGAAGTCGTCGCCGAATTCGTGCGCGAGAAGATTCGGGCCATCGTCGAAGACCCGGCAACGGCCGAGCTGCTGTGTCCGAAGGACCATCCGCTCGGCGCCAAGCGCCCGCCACTCGGCCACTTCTACTACGAGACCTACAACCGCGACAACGTGCAGTTGATCAGCGTGCGCGACAACCCGATCACCGCCATCTCGCGCGATGGCGTCATGGTTGGCGAGACGGAGTATCCCGCCGACATCATCGTCTTCGCGACGGGTTTCGACGCGGTGACGGGAACCCTAAAGCAAATGGACATCCGCGGCCGCGGCGGCGTGTCCCTCAACGAGCACTGGGCGGCCGGGCCTCAGACCTACCTCGGTATCTGCTCCGACGGCTTCCCGAACCTGTTCATGGTCGGCGGCCCGCAGAGCCCGTTTGCGAACATCCCGGTCGTCATCGATGGTTGCGTGGAATGGATTGGCCGTGCGCTCGGCCACCTGCGCGACGGCCGCCATCGCACCATCGAACCCACGCCGCAGGCGGTCGCGGCGTGGCGAGACCACATGGACGACCTCGTTAACCAGACGGTGCTGCCGCGGGCGGCCGGGTCCTGGTTCATGGGTGGCAACATCCCCGGCAAACCGCGCGTGGTGCTGTTCTACTTCGGCGGCGCCGGTGCCTACCGCGACGAATGCAACGCCGCGGCGGACCGCGGCTTCGAAGGGTTCTCGATTTCCTGAAACGAGCCTTGCTCGCGCGCGGCGTGACACGTGCCTCGCCGCGAACGACAGCCCGTCGCGGTTCGATCTGAGCTGGCATCCATGCGTTACCCCCTCCTCGTCATGCTGATGATCCTGCCCCTGGTGGCATCCGGCGCACAGGGCGAGCTGTCACAGCACCCGCCGGACGAGACACCGCCAGCGGCGCTCTCTGCGGACGAGGCCGATCGCCTTGCCGCGCAGGCAAGCCAGGCCGAGGCAGGCGAGATCGCCAGCGAGGGCGCCGCGCTCGGCGAGCGCCTGCGCGCGATCCTCGCCGCCGTCACGGCGTTCCGCGACATCCGTGCCGAGGTCACGGCCGGCGTCGTGGTGCTGCGCGGCGTCGCGCCCAGCGTCGCCGCCGCCGACGATGCGGTGCGCATGGCAGAGAAGCTCGACGGCGTCCTGCTGGTAGTCAACGAGATCACCGTCGAAAAGGACCTCGCGCGCCGGCTCGACAATGCCTGGGCCGCAGTGCGGACGCGCCTGCAGGGCGCCCTCGGCAGCCTGCCCCTGCTGCTCTCGGCGCTGCTCGTATTCGCCGGCTTCTGGCTCGCCGCGCGCTTGCTGCGCGACGCCGATTTTCTCTATCGGCTGCTCAGCTCGCGCACGCTGTTGCAGAACCTGCTGCGCCAGACCGTGTTCGTGCTGGTCCTGCTCGCGGGCGTGGTCGCGGCGCTGCTGCTGATGGACGCCGGCGCCGTCATCAGCACCGCACTCGGCGCCGCCGGCGTGGTCGGTATCGCACTCGGTTTCGCGTTCCGCAACATCGTCGAGAACTACCTCGCGGGCATACTCCTCGCGATCCGCCAACCGTTCCGCGCCCGCGACGTCGTCGACATCGACGGCTCGACTGGCACCGTACTGCGCATGACGACGAGCGAAACGACGCTGATGGACGCCGACGGCAACCACCTGCGCCTGCCGAACGCGCTCGTGTTCAACGGCAAGGTGCTGAACTACACGCGCAACCCGCTGCGCCGGTTCACCGTGGCGGTCGGCGTCGGTACCAACGTCGAACTCGACGGCGCACAGGAGCTCGCGATCGCGACGCTCACGCGCATGAACGGCGTGGTCGACAAGCCGGCGCCGTCGGCCGCCGTGGTCGGACTCGGCGACTCGTCGGTGCTGCTCGAGATCTACGGCTGGGTCGACCAGGGCACGGCGAACTTCGCCAGGGTGGCGTCGGAGGCACGGCGACTGGTCAAGACAGCCTTCGACGAAGCCGGCATCGACATGCCGGCACCGGCGTACAACCTCAACCTGTCAGCGCCGCCTGCAGACATAAGCACGCTGCCGCCGCGGTCTGCCGCGACGGTGTCGGCCGGCCCCGATCCGGAAGAGATCGACATCAGTGCCGCCGACGACGTCGCCGAGCAGGTGGAAAAAGAACTCGCGCAGCCCGAATCGGCGGACCTGCTCTCGTCCGATGCAGCGGAAGACGCGGCGCCGCCGCGCGGCTAGCGCAGCGCGCTGGCGTAGCTCAGGAGAGGGCGGCGTAGAGCGCCTGTTCGTAGCCGACCAGCGCGCCGAGCACCAGCGGATCGTTGGCCGGTAGCAGCTGCATCATGAGCACGGCGGTCAAGCGGCGCGTCGGGTCGATCCAGAAGAACGTGTTGTGCACGCCGGCCCACGCCATGCTCATCGCGGCGCGTCCGCCCGGCAGGTCCTCGGTGTTGAGCACGAAGGAGAGCCCCCAGCGCGCGACCTGCCCGGGAAAGACATCGGCCGAGAGGGCCATCGCCGGGTTGTCGCTCTCGAATGGCGGCACGACAATGTCGCCGATGTGGTTCTGCCCCATCAGCGCGACCGTCTCCGGCGCGAGCACGCGCACGCCCTCGAGTTCACCGCCGCCGAGGATCATGCGCGTGAAGCGCAGGTAGTCGGGCGCGGTCGAATAGAGGCCGCCGCCGCCCATGTGGAAATCGGCGTCGCTCGGGAACTCGAAATCGATGCGCGCGACGCTGCCGTCCGCCCCGCGCGCGGCCGCGTCGACAAGACGTTCGGCCATGTCGGGGCGTAGCTCGAAAGCCGTGTCACGCATACCGAGCGGTGCGAGGAAATGACGCTCGAGGTAGTCCGCGAGCGTCATACCGCTGACGATCTCGATGATGCGTCCGGCCCAGTCGATACCGATGCCGTACTCCCAGCGCTCACCCGGGTCGAACACCAGTGGCGCACGCAGCGAATCGTACAGGCAACTCGCGATCGAGGGCAGCTGGTGGTAGGCCATGTAGCTGTTGACGTGCTGGTTGAACAGGTCGTAGGAGTAACCGGAGGTGTGCGTCAACAAGTGCCTCAGGGTGATGTCGCGCTTCGGCGCCCGCGTCTGCGGCTTACCGTCGGCAGCGAAGCCGGTGAGCACCCGCGCCTCGCCGATCTCGGGCGCGATCTCGCGCATCGGTTGCTCAAGCGCGATGCGTCCCTCCTCGACCAGTTTCATCGCCGCAGCGGCGGTGATCGCCTTGGTCATCGAGGCGATGCGAAAGACGCTGTCGGGCGTCATTGCCGGCGCTTCGCCGGGCCCCCTGCGACCGAAAGCGGCACGGTAGATCTCGCCCGCATCGGTCGCGGCGAGCGCAACGATGCCGGGCGCGGCGCCGTCAGCGACGGCTTTCGAGAGATGCTGGTCGAGCGTTGCGTTCATGGTTGTCTCTCCGGTGTGGTTGGGTGGCCGTCATGAATCGGCGAGGACGACGATCGGCGCCGGGCGATGGCTGGCCGGCGGTGGCGAGGCACGGCCCCTTGCCATGCCTCGCTGCCAGGGCCGCCCGGGTACCGGCTCACAGGCCCTGGACGTAGGCGGCCACGTCGGCCACCGCCTGGGCGTCTAGCGGCGCCGGGTAAAGCTTGGGCATCTTCGCCGAGGGATTCCTGATCCACTCGACGGTGCGCTCGAAGCCCATACGCTCGGCCAGGCCTTGCAGCGCCGGACCGGACAGGCCTTCGCCGCGCCCGCCATGGCAGGCTGCGCAGACCTTCGCGAACAGCGTGCGGCCGGCCGCGGCGTCGGGCTCGCGCAGTGGCGCATCGGGCGCAGCAGTCGCAGCCGCCGGCGCGCTGCCCCCCGCGGCATCGAGCGCATAGAGCAGCAGCGTCGGGCTGCCGGTGGTGCCGAAGGTCAGTCGCGACACGTTGCCGGAAGTCACCGCGACATACTGGCGCCCGTCGCGCATGTAGGTGATCACGCCACCGGCGATGGCGCCACCGGTATCGGCTTCGAACAGGCGCCTGCCGTCACGCGCATCGAGCGCGAAGAACCGGCCGCCCATGTCACCGGCAAAGATGACCCCGCCCGCGGTCGGGGTGATGCCGGACACCATCGGCGCGGCCGTCTCGTGCTTCCAGCGCACCGCGCCGATATCGGCATCGAGCGAGACGACCCAGCCGCGGCTTTCCTCGGCCAGCTCGAACACGCCGCCCATGTTGGGCTGGCCGGGCTTGAAGGTGAAGCCCTCGTCGGCCTTGAGCACGTTGCACCAGTCGACGCTTCCGACGACGATGGCCTTGTTGGTCTTGTCGAGCGCGGGACCGTTCCACTCCACGCCGCCGAGCACGCCGGGGCAGACCTCGATACCGGCCGTGGTCGGATCGAGACCGGCGTTGCTGATCGTCGTGATGGCGGTCTTGAACACGCGCTCGCGGGTTTCGCGGTTGACGCCGTAGACGTAGCCGTCCTTGCCGCCTATCGCGACCATCGGCTCGCCGGCGCTGTTCCAGTAGAGCATCGGCGCGGCGCCGAGATCGAGATCCTGGCCGTCGTTCGCGAGCAGCTGGTGATACCACTCGAGTTCCCCGGTTGCGGCATCGAGCACGACCATGGAGTTCGTGTAGAGGTTGTCTCCGGGCCGCAGCTTGGGCAACAGGTCCGGTGCGGGGTTGCCGACCGGCACGAACACTTCGCCGCTCGCGTGATCGATCGTGAACGTCGACCAGGTCCCGCCACCGCCGTAACGTGCGCTGTCGGCGTCCTTCCATGAATCGGCGCCGGGTTCGTCACCGCGCGGGATGGTGTAGAAGCGCCACACTTCGCGCCCCGTCGCCGCGTCGTAGGCCATTACGCGTCCGCGTATGCCCCAGTCACCGCCGGCGGTGCCGATGATCACGAGGCCCTGGTAGACCTGCGGCGCGCTGCTGAAGAACTCGCCCTGCTGCGGATCGCCGGCCTGGAACTGCCACACCGTTTCACCGCTGCGGGCGTCGATGGCAAGCAGGCGCGCATCGGTGGTGCCGCGGTAGAGACGGCCGTTGGCGTAGGCCAGGCCGCGGTTGACCATGAGCGCCGTACCGCTCGGATCGGCGATCTCGTAATGGTGACGCCAGCGCAGCGTGCAGTCGGCCGAGTCCACCGCGAGCGTATCCGTCGCGGTGGTGAAGTACAGCGTGTCGCCGATGTGCAGGATGCCGGTATGGAAAGCGCCGGCCTGCTCGACCGGCAGGCGGCACACTTCACCGAGGCGCGCGGCATTGTCGACGGTAATCTGGTCGAGCGCGGTCCAGCGCTGGCCATTGACGTTATGGTTGTAGCTCGGCCAGTCGGTATCAGCCGGCGCGCTGCTCTCGGCGTGGACGGCGCAGGTCGCGACGAGCGCGAGCGCCGACGCAAACGAACGGAATGCAATCATCGAAACGGAGACTCCCCGGGGACAAAGGCGACTGGTATACCAGAAATCGACCACGCTGGTGGCCGCGCCCCCGCATCGGCGCACGCCGACGAGACCCGCGCGCCCGCCCGTCAGGGTGGCGTCTATAATCGACACACGTGATCAACTGGCGCGCCTCACTGCGAACGCCCGCCCGGCTCAGCTGGCCGGCGCGAGTCAGCCGCGCGCTGTGCGTGCTGCTCTTCGCCTACGCCGTGCCGGGCGCCGCCGAGCGCCTGACCGGCCCGGGTAGACCGTTCGACATCTCCTGGGATGCCGCACTCACCGCTGCCGAGCGCGACAAGCTCGCGAGCTGGCTCGAGCGCGCCGCGCGCACCGTGCGGACGCTGCATGGCGCACTGCCCCGCGACGACATCCGCATCATCGTCGAGACGCGCCGGGGTGCCGGCGAACCGGTGCCGTTCGCGCGCGTCCTGCGCCGCGGTCGCGAGGGCGTGCGTTTCTGGGTCGACCCGGGCTTCCCGCTCGAACGCTTTCTCACCGACTGGACCGCGCCGCACGAGTTGACCCACCTGCTCATTCCCTACCCGGGGCGGGCGGACGTGTGGTTGTCCGAAGGTCTCGCGACCTACTACCAGTACCTGTTACAGGCGCGCGACGGCCTCATTGCCGAATGCACCGCATGGCAGCGGATCGCGGCCGGCTTCGCGCGCGGCGCAGCGGCACTGCGAGGCGCCACCGCACCGCGCTCGCTGGCCGCGGCGAGCCGCGACATGCACGCGTCCGGCAGCTACAGGCGCGTCTACTGGAGCGGCGTGGCCTACTTTCTCGAGGCGGACCTCGCCCTGCGCACCGCCACACCGGCCCTCAGCCTGGACCGGGTCGTGCAACGCTTCGGCCAATGTTGCCTGGACGATGGCGACATCACCGACGGTGCCGCACTCGTGGCAGTCTTCGACCACCTCGCTGGCACGACGCTGTTCGTGCCCCTCTATGACCGCTACCGCGCGCTCGAGACCATGCCCGACTACGCGTCGCTTCTGGCGCGTGTCGGCGTGCACACGAACGGTGGCGAGACCGGCTGTGCTCAGGACGATGGGCCGGCTGCCCGTGCCCGTCGCGACATCACGCTTGTCGACGGTGAGCGTGATGCGGCGGCACCTGGGCCCTGAATGCAACGCGCCGCGGCAACGAGGCCGCGGCGCGTCGGGGCGTCAGCCGCGCCGGCGCCCCACGGTGCCGGCGGCAAGCAGGCCGAGTCCGCCGAGCACGAGGCTGGCCGGCTCGGGGACGTCGTTCGCCGCGGTGACCGAAAAGGCGACCTCGCCGAGCGAGGCCTGGTCGGCGAAGTTCTGCTCGTCGGGGTAGAAACCCTCGATACTCATGCGCACGTAGCGAGCGCTGCTGACCGCGCCGAGCGAAATGACGTCGGCCAGGTAGTCCACATCGCGCGGATTGTTCGTCAGCGAGAAGAAGCCGAAGCTCGTGCTGGCGGCGAAGGTGGCATCGAGCGAGGTGATGAGTTCGAAACGTGACACGCCTGCCGCATCCTCGTTCCAGATCGCGACGCGATCGACGTCGTACACCGCGCCGAGGTCGAAATCGATGAAGCCGAGAAACTCGCCGTCCGGTGCGAACCATTCGTTGTCGCCCGCGGCTAACGAATGTGTCGGGTTGCCGCCGAGGTAGGTGTCGAAATCGGTCACACCGCTGGTGAAGGCGCTCGACAGGCCCGACTGGTCGATGACGTTGCCAATGTCGACGTTGGCATCACGATTGCCCAGCGTATTCTGGCTGATCGCCGTCGGACTCAGGATCACCGTCGCGTTGACGTCGAAAGCGAGCAGCAGGGCTGGCAGGCTCGCGGAAATCAGGATCTTCTTCATGTCGAGCGGTCTCCTTGCGGGAATCAGATAAGTGGCGCGAAGCCGTCCCGTCCTGCGCGGCGAAAAGGACGTTCGTCACGAAGATCGCCGCAAGATGCGGGCCAGCCACTAATAATTCTTTAAATTCAAATAGCTATGATCTACCGCGGTCCCAAACAATACACCTGGCTGTAAAATATCCTGACAACCGCCAGGAAGCCTCCCCCGGCAGCGGGTGCGTACTTCGATGCCCGCTGCGCGCACGGCGGCCATCGTGTTTGCAAGGAATCAAACGGTTACGGGCAACCTACGCGAACCGTGTCACACGTTTGAGTGGCGTGCGCCGCCTGCTCGGCCGTTGTCAAGAATGCTGACGCCGGGGCGCGGCCGCGTTTCGTCCCACGGTCCCGCTCACGCACGCGCCACTCAATGCGACGGTGGATTTCGGTCGCGCAGAAACTGCGCCACGTCGTCGTAAGTCGGCGCCAACCAGCGCAGGCTCGCCGCGAGCGCGGCGACGAGCTCGACATGGCCGATACCCTCGTAGATCTGGAGGCGCACCGGTATGCCGGCGGACGCCAGTGCATCGCGGAAGCGACGCGAGTGGCGCGGCACGACGCGGGTGTCATCACTGCCGTGCAGCAACAGCGTCGGCGGCATGCGCGCGACGTCGAGCGCGACGGGTTGGACGGGGGCCGGGTCTTCGAGCGAGGCGAAGACCGGCCGCACGTTATCGGTGAACGGCAGTTCGTAGGGTCCGGCGAGGCCGACGAACGCGGCCAATGCGCCGTCGAAACCGGCTCGCTGCAAATAAACGGAATCGGTCGCGAGCAGCGCCGCCGTGTGCGCGCCGGCCGAGTGCCCCATGAGAATCACCGGCGCGCCGGTGGCAGGCCCGTCCGGCCCGGTCAGCCAGGTCAGCGCGCGCGCCACGTCGTCGACGAACACGGGCCAGGTCACCGCCGGGTAGAGGCGGTAATCGGGAATCGCGACCCGGTAGCCCAGCGCGGTCAGCGCATGAGCGACGAAGAGATACGTCGCCTTGCTACCCTTGCGCCAGTTGCCACCGTAGACGAACAGCACCACGGGCTCGCGATGGGCCCGACCTTCGGGCCGATAAAAATCCAGGCGCTGGCGCGCATCGTCGCCGTAGGCGAGGTCGCGTTCGACACGATAGTGCGCGTCATCCAGCAGCGTGTTGACCAGCGACGCGGGCTGGCAGCCGGCCGCGCCGGCCAGTACGAGCACCGAAAGCAGGCGCGGAATCAGGCGACGGAAACGTGGTGACGGCACGTCGGCGCGGCTGTACATCAGGCTGGGGCGCTCCGCGGGTAGAGAGGAGATGCCGGTGCGCGAGGAGTATCGGCGCCCCCAGTCTACATGCGGCGCCCGAGCGCCCGGCTGCACCTGCTCGGCGCGCGGCCGCTAACCCGGGTCGAGCAGCACCGTTTTCACCCATCGCACGGGCCCCGCAACATGTGCCAGGTATCACCCGATTACGTCACGCTCCTGAGCAGCTTCGGCTGGCTGATGCTGGCCGCAGGAGGTGCCTCGATGCTGACCGGGCAGACCTACTTCCGTGGCCTCGTCGCGCGTGAGGAGGATCCGTTCGGCTTCTGGAGCGCGGCGATCGGCTACCTCGTCCTGGGCACGCTGTTCCTGCTCGGCGTGGCGATCTGCCCACGCGGCTGAACCAGGCGTTCGTCTACCGCGGGGCATCGTCTCCACGCCCTGCCGCTGGGGCAGTGCGGCCCGCCACCTCTTACCGTGACTGCAAGGTCAACCCGCGTTCACGGCACGCCGCCGCGCGGCCAGTAGTGGTACCCCGCCGAGCAGCAACCAAGCGGCTGCCGGCAACGGCACGACCATCGCCTGGCCCGAGAAGCTCAGGACTTCGCCCGTCGGCCCACCGTCATCGAGCGCGAACTCGATCCAACGCTGCGAACCGACCAGGCCGGCGTCCGACAACTGCACGGTGATCACCCAGCGTTGGCCGTCGGCGAGCTGGTCGAGGTTCCACTGCAGGGCGCCCTCCGCCGGGCAGGCGACGCCCCCGCAGCCGTCGCTGTTGTCGAGCTGGCCGGCACCGAGGATGTCGTTGATGTAGAGGTTGCCGGTGTCGAAGTCGTCGATGCCCCACGCGGCGGGATCGGCGGCCGTCAGCGGCGCGCCGCGCACGCTGGCGAGCTCGAGCAGGCCGTCGAAGGGATCGCCGGAGACGTCGGCGAGGAAGCGCAACCCGGTCCAGTTCAGGCCGGTCTGGTTGGTGATGCCGTAGACGACGGTCAGGGTGTCCGTACCGGCGCCGGAGAAGCTGTAGTCGAAGACCAGCCCGGTGGCGAACTCGGCGCCGACCGGGGTCGCATAGACCTCGGCCAGCGCACCCGGAGCGAACAGTTCGTTGCTGTCGACGTACAGAGCAGGATCGATGCGCGCCGAGCCATTGTCTCCGTAGAGGAATTCGAGCGTGCCATCGAGGAAGACGTCGCCGGACGGCAACGTAACGGCGGCGTGGGCGGCGCCCGTCACGCATGCCAGCAGTGTCGCACAGGCGCCCGTGATGAAAGGCTTCGTCATGAGAGGTTCTCCTCCTTAGTCGAATGGAATGCGGCCCCGCGGGCCGGACGCCGCGCTGCCCGCGCGCAGCGCAACGTCCGAACCCACGGAACCCCAAGCGGTGCCTACTCGTTGAGCTCGAACAACGGCGTGACCAGCTCCTGGCCGGCGGTGCTGAACGCGCCGGCCTGCTCTTCCTCCGAGGCATCCGGCGCCATCGGGCTCACCGAGGTGAGCAGCACCGGCACGTATCGGTGAGCATCGGGGATGCCGTCGGCGGGCGTTCCCGCATCGTCGGCATCGGGACCGCCGTAGGAACCCAGCTCGTCGAACTGGCCGACCTTGGCGTAGGCAATTGCTATCGCGACGTCCTTGGGCGCGTTGCGCAAGGTGTTGACGAGTGCCTCGGCAATCTCGCCGACCAGCTCGCTGCGGCCGCGCGCACGGGCCCTTTGCAACGCCGGCGGGAACGTGAACCGGGTCCACTCCTGCACTTCGATGCGGAACGGCATGCCGCGACCGAGGTCGTCCATCGAGCCTTGCACGTGTGCGCCGAGCACCGGCACGCGCGGCACGCTGAGTCCCGCCACTTCGAGCATGCGCGGCACCTGCACGGTGCCGGCGATGGTGTGGATCTCGGGCGGCTTGCCGGGTTCGTTACCGTCCTGCAGACCGAGCAGCAGCTTCTCGACCTGCCACGCGGTGCTGTCCGGCGCCTCCTCCGGGGGTACGCCGAACACCTTGGTGAAGACATCGAAGAATGCCGCCACTGCTTCCTTGTCGCTCATGCTGAAACTCGGCAGCGGCGGCGCGCCGGCCTGCTCGGGCGCACCGTTGGACGGGTCCGGCAGGCGGCTGAGGAAACTCAGGTTGCCGAGGCTGTCGGCCTCGACCTTCTTGAACGCGCCCCCGCCTTCGCGCGTGCCTTCGACGAGCTCGCAGGCGAAACGCGGTGGCGGCGCGAAGCAATCCTTGCTCGGGCGCGGCCGTCGCATGCCGAGCGCGCGCGGCGCGGTCATGACGTTGAACGCGCCGGAAGGATCGCTTGCGGCGACGCGCGGTTTGAGCAGGCTGGCGAGCAGCTTGCCGTTGTCTTCCTGCACGTCCTCGGGCATCGCCGCGTCGATGATCTGGCGAAGCCGCTCCAGGCCCGGCGGATCGAGCGGCGGCGTGACCGGGCGGTCACCGCCGTCGGGCACGGCGAGCAGGACGGGGCTGAACGAAGCTGCCGCCAGCAGGACCGGCAGCGTGCGGATGAAAGCGTGATACATGGTGCTGTCTCCCGGGTTCGATGGCGTGACGGTCGGTGCGGTGGGCCGTGTCTGCCGTCAGGGATTCCAGGCCGTCTCGCCGGTCGGATCGCAGTTGGCGTAGGCTTTCCAGCAGTACCAGTTGTGCCCGGGTGGATCGCCGTAGACGTAGTTGTAGCGCTCGTAGTTGAGGCGTACGAGGCAGCCGTTGCGCGAACTGCTGATGGCGTAGGCGACCGGGCACTGCTTGCTGTCCTTCTGGTTGTAGACCCAGGCGTCGGAGATCGAACCGTCGTGGCCGTCATCGGCAACGTCGTCGTAATCGCCGCGGCGGCCGTTGGAGATCCACATCACGCCGTGGAACGCGTCCCACTGGTGCGCGCGACGGCCGTGACCGGGGGTGTCGAACGGGTCGAACATCGCGTTGCGGATACCGGGCAGGTTGTCGTCGTCCGCGCTGTTGCACGACGCGAGCGTGACGAACTCGGCATCCCAGTCGCCGACCCACATCTCATCGAAGCTGCCGCCACCGTCGACGCGGCAATGCCCGTTCCAACTCCAGCGCATCACGCCCTGCCAGTGATCGCCCGAGTCGGCGCCGTGCGTGCCGAGGATGAAGGCGTCGGCATCGTCGATGTAGTGGTCGTCGTCGCAGTCGCCGTTCCAGTCCGGATCGCAGAAACGTTCGAGCGTCATGTTGCCGTTCACGTACGCGCCGTCCTTGGTATAGCTCTCGTCGTCCATCTCGTCGTACCAACCGTCGACCATGTTGTTCCAGGCGCCGACATCGTCACCGCCACACGTATTCGTGAAGTCGGTGATGACGAGTTTCTTGACCTCGCGTGCGGCAAGCGGCCCACTGCACAGGGCAAGGCAGGCACCGAGCATGCACACGGCAGACGCGTGCGCAGTTCTCTTGCGTGAGTTCATGATTGGTCCCTCCGTCGGTCTCGTGGCCGCGGATCGGCGCGTAGCCCGGGTATGTGTTCCGCCCGTTCACCGCACGCCGTCCTCAACTCGGAGCTTAGGCGGGATTCCGTAACATTCTTTGACGATTGCGCGTTTTATGAACCGGCGCACAAAGTGCCCCCCGGCGCATGGCAGCGACCTACCGCGAACCGGTGACATACGTGGACGTAGGGTGATTACCGCGGCACGAGCAACTACGTTGATAAGGGCAGTACCCGTGCGGCGGCTTCCACATCACTCCCCAGCCGTGCGCACGCACTCGCTCATCGAGCCCCTCTCCCCGGGGCTCTTTTTTTGACTCACCCGGCCTCGCCGCGAACGATTACCGGTCCTACGCGGCCTCAACCGTTAGACTCGGGAGCCGCTTAGTTCTCAGGAGTCGTTTCATGTCTCATCGCCGCGCCACCCGCAGCCGCTACCTACGCAGTCTCGCGAGCCTGCTGCTGCTCGGGACGACGCCGGCGGCTTTCGCCGCCTTACAGACTTTCAACAGTCCCGGTACGGACATCGACGCGACGCGCGACGCCTGGCTGCTCGCCAGCGGCATCGCCAGCGCCCAGTACGAGGTGGACTTCGAGACCGGCTTCAGCGACGGGCAGAACGTCTCGGGGCTCGCCGGCCTGTTCCCGGGCGGCCTGGTCATCACCGATACGTCCTCGGCCGGCAGTGCGCGCATCGAGGGCACGGCCGGGGGAGTCGGCGGCTCGAACCCGGTCGGCAGCTTCGCCCTGGAGCACAACGAGCGCGCCTACCTGGCGCTGGATTTCTCCGCCGCCCCGATCGACTACCTGGCGTTTCGCGACATCGATCACAGCGGGACGCAAGTCGTCGTGAGCTTCGTTGGCGGCAGCACCACCACGACCTCGTTCGAGACGACCGCCGTGAGTGGCAACAGCGCCGAGTTCTTCGGCCTGTTCCGCAACGACATGCCGCGCATCACGCGCATCGAGATGGACGCCGGCGGCGACGGTGCCTGGGCGATAGACAACCTCGAGTACGGCGTCAGCACGGTACCGCTGCCGGGCGCGGCGTGGCTGCTCGGCGGCGCCTTGGGCGCCGTCCTGGCGAAACGCCGCCGCGGCTGACAGGTTGATGGCGACGCCCACGCGCCGCGGCGGCGTGTGGGTGCCCGCCGGACCGAGGTTCGGATCCGCCGCAACAGAACGATACGACCGCCCGGCCAAGTGCCTTGCAATCACCGGTTCGAGACGCAGACGTATTGCTTTGCAGAACTTGGACGTCGCGACACTCGCGCTCGAGGCGAACCATGTATCAGCGACAACAGATCATCGCCGAGCGCCGACGCGGCCGCACGACCATCGCGTTGCCGATACTTGCAAGCTGCTTCGCTGGCATCACCACCTGGGAGACGATTGTTTCGTCACGAACCGCGGCAGGAACCCGACCGATGGCAGCTCGAGAGATAACCTGGAAAGGCTGTTCAACACGGTCATCGTCACGCAGAGCGCACTCCTGGCCAGAGTCTCGATACGGCCTCCGGCACAATGACTTCAATCCGCGCCACAGCCAACAAGACAAGGGCTGAAAGAGCATGTCGAGTATTCGCGTTTCAACGATCGCAATTTCACTGGCCA
>JAPOKK010000412.1 GCA_029977665.1 Pseudomonadota bacterium
ATTGTCCGGCCACGCGACGGTGATGATGTACTCGGCCTTCGGATCGATGATGCCCTTCTTCGCGACCGGGTTCATGAACATGATCGCGATCAGGAACAGGTAGGTGAAGCCGAGCAGGGCGTTGAACAGCAGGTCGGTGAACGGATCGGAACCGCTGCGCGTGCGCTGCCAGTTGCTGGAGAAGCCGGCCATGGCGGATGCCCGGCGCCGTTCAGGCCGTCGCCAGCTTGGCGTCGGTGAGACGCAGGATGCGTTCGATGAGCGCGTCGGCGCCCTTGTCCAGCAGCAGGTACTGCAGACCCAGTGACATGCTGCCGACCAGGCCCGCCATCGTGGTGTACAAGGCGGTGCCCATGCCGTTGCTCATCTGCTTGAGCACCTTCTGCATGGTATTGACGTCCAGCGAGGCGGTGTCGGCGACCGAGCCGAGCATGAGGATGAAGCCGACGATGGTGCCGAGCAGCCCGAGCTTGAGCAGCACGTCGACGAGAAACCAGCCGATGTCCTGCGAGCCCTTGGCGTGCGCGATGAGCGTGGCGACGAGGGTCGACTGTTCGCCGTCCTGCGCCTGAGCAATGCGATCCTCGCCGCGCCGCGCGAGCACGCGCAGATGCTCGCCGAGCACACTGCGGGGATCGAGCCGGTGACCGTCGATGCTGATGGCATCGTCACCGGGACGCAGCAGCGCGACGCGATCGCCGATGTGCTCGTCGAGCGCGCGGGCGTGCTCGATCTCGCCGGCAAGGTAGTAGGCGCGCCGCGCGCAATGCCCGCAGCCGATCAGGTAGAGCAGGCCGATGACGAGTGAAATATGGCTGCGGTCGCTTTCGTAGAGGAGCGTCAACAGCCCTTCGTTCCAGCACACGATGATGCCGAAGACCGTGAAGCCGGTGATGAGCAGCCAGGCCAGGAACAGCCAGTAATCGTAATCCTGGAATCTCTTCACGCGGCTCTCCTCTCAGCGCGACACGGCGAATTCGGCAATCTCGGTCAGGGTCGCGTTCATGCGCCGGGCGAAGGCGTTGACGCGTTCGTCGGGATGGTCGACGGGCAGCTTGATCAGGCTGACCACCGTCATGTTCCCCTCCTCGTGAACCGTGATTCTACAGGGCATTTGCGCGACGAAGCCGGGATCGAGCAACAACACCTCGCGCGCGAGCTCGAGACTGCAGAAATGGATCACCTCGACGTCCGGGAAATCCTCGTAGCCGCGCTCGCGCAGGCCCTTGCCGATGGTATTGCGCCCGGTGATGCGGAAGTTGCGCTCGGTGATCGCGAAATCGAGTTCGAAGACGACGTCATCGAAGGACTTGTCCGTCTGGTAGCGGGCGACCAGGGCCTCCGAGGGGACGACCGGCGGTGATGCGCCGGCCGCAATGCTCAGCGACCACAGCCAGCCGAGCAGGCAGGCGGCCCGCCAGCATCTCATTCGCGGATCACCACCCGCGTACCCAGGGTCAGGAAACGCTTGAGCTCCTGGATATCGGCATTTCGCAGGGCTATACAGCCTTCCGTCCAGTCGAGATGATCGTGGATGCGGATCTTCTCCGGCGTCTCCTCGCCGATGCCGTGAATGCCGATGGCGCCGCCGAGCGCAGTATTCTGCGGCGGGGTGCGCCCTTCGCGCAGCGCGGCGACGATGCGGTCGAAGTCGTAGCGCGAGATGACGGCATTGCGCAGCCCGTAGTAGGCGTCCTTGACGTTGGGGTAGTTGAGGCGCACGAAGGTGTCGAAGCGGCTGCGGTCGTTGTAGCCGACCACGCGGTAGGTGCCGATCGGGGTCTTGTTGTCGCCGCGCATGTTCTTGTCGCCGCGGCCGCCGCGGCCGACCGCGACGCGGAACGTCTTGAGCACTTCGGCGCCCGCGCGCACGATGAGCAGGCGCGCCGTCTTGTTGACCTCGATTTCGAAACCGCCGGTCGCGGCCCGGGCAGGCGGTAGCGCGGTGACGAGCAACGCGGCCACGACGAGTGATCCGAGCCGTGCCAGGCCGCGTGCGCGCCGGCGCGGCATTGCGCATGGATGGTTGCGGTATCTCATGCAGTCGTTTGACTTACCGTCATAGGGCTATGACCCCGTGGAACATTTGCCGCCGGATTCAGCGCCCGATTCTAATGCAACGTGGCCACCCCATGCTACGCTTGCGGTCCGTTCACCCGCGCGCTCCGAACCCCGCCACGCCTATGCCGTCGAATCCC
>JAPOKK010000014.1 GCA_029977665.1 Pseudomonadota bacterium
CCTGCATGCAGAGATCGAGAGGCTGAAGCACCATGCGAGATTCGACGTTCAATCTCGTCGATTGAGGTTCCCCTGAGATCATGTTCAACGTCATCATCAAGAACGGCAAGGGCGAGGTACTGAGCAGCGTCGAATGCCCGGTCGATGTCTGTGCGATCGGCAAGTCACGCAGCAATCTCATCCAGCTGCGCGGCTGGAAGGTCGCCCCGCAGCACGCCGAGATCCAGCGCACCGCCGAAGGCCTGTTCGTCGACTGCGTCTCGCAGAAGGCCACTGTCGAGGTCAACGGCAAGCCGGTCGAGCATTACGGACCGCTGCACACGACCGATCAGATTCACATCGCCGGCTACTACCTGCAGGTCGGCGAGATGCGCAAGCGCGCCGGCAAGGAGAAGCCGCTCGGCGCCACGGTGGTGCGCAGCCTCGAGGGCGAGCCGGAGGAGTCGAGTGACGACGAGGACCAGTTCCTCAAGACCGTGATCGGCGTCTCGCACCACGCGGCGCTGGAGGAGTCGCAGGAACTGTCACGGACCATCCTCGAACTGCGCCACAAGGACAAGTTCAAGTGGCGTAACCGCGTGCACGAGGAACTCCTCGCGGCCATGGACCTGCGACGCACCGACGTCACGGCGATGAGCGAGGAGGAGCTGCGCAAGCATGTCAAGGGCATCATCCAGAACATCATCACCGAGCTCGATGCGCGCCTGCCGGCGGACGTCGATCGCAAGCGCCTGGCCAAGGAAGTGCTAGACGAGGCGGTCGGCCTGGGACCGCTGGAAGATCTGGTCGACGACGAATCGGTCACCGAGATCATGGTCAACCGCTACGACGACATCTACGTCGAACGCAACGGCAAGTTGACCAAGTCGGAGGTCACGTTTTCGAGTGACGACGCGGTCATGTCGGCCATCGAGCGCATCGTCTCGCCACTCGGGCGGCGCATCGACGAGAGCTCGCCGATGGTCGACGCGCGCCTGCGCGACGGCTCGCGCGTCAACGCCATCATCCCGCCGTTGGCGCTGCGCGGTCCCTGCCTGACCATCCGCAAGTTCGCCAAGCAGAAACTGACCGCCGACGACCTGGTCAAGTTCGGTGCGATCAGCCCGGCGATGGTGGCCTTCCTCAAGGTCGCCGTCGAGCAGCGCCGCAACATCGTCATCTCCGGCGGTACCGGGTCGGGCAAGACGACGCTACTCAACGTGCTGTCGAACTTCATTCCGCCGGACGAGCGTATCGTCACGGTCGAGGATGCCGCCGAGCTCAAGCTGGTGCAGCCTCACCTGGTGAGCCTCGAAGCACGTCCGGCCAACCTGGAGGGCAAGGGCCAGGTCACGATCCGCGACCTGGTCAAGAACTGCCTGCGCATGCGCCCCGATCGCATCGTCGTCGGCGAATGTCGCGGCGGTGAGGCGCTGGACATGCTGCAGGCAATGAATACCGGTCACGACGGCTCGCTGACCACGGCACACGCGAATACGCCGCGCGATCTGATATCGCGTCTCGAAGTGATGGTGATGATGTCCGGCATGGACCTGCCCGTGCAGGCCATTCGCGAGCAGGTCGCCTCGGCGGTCGATATCGTCGTGCAGCAGACGCGCTTCTCCGATGGCTCGCGAAAGATCGTCAACGTCACCGAAATCACCGGCGTCGAAGGCGGTACGGTGCAGATGCAGGACATCTTCGTCTACGAGCAGACCGGCTTCGACGAGAACGGTAAGGTCAAGGGGCATTTCAAGCCGACCGGTCGCGTTCCCGAGTTCTACGAAGATCTGCGCAAGCGCGGTATCAACGTGGACATGAGTATCTTCAACGGCTGAGCGAAGCATGCTCGAAGTCTTCTACGGACTGGTCGGGAACATCGCGCTGCCGCTCGCGGTGGTCGCGATCTTCATCGCGACGGCACTCGGCTGGCTGGTGGTGTCGGTCAAGGCGCAGCGCAAGATGGCGGCCTACCGCGAGGACTTCACTACCTCCGCCTCGGCGAACATGGCCGACATGTTCATGTTCGTCGACCCCAACCGGCTGTTCCGTCTGAACCTCATCGCGCTGGTCGTGATCCCTGCCCTGGTATGGCTGCTGGTACGCGATCTCGTCGCCACGGTCGGTGTGCTGGTACTGCTCGTCGTGCTGCCTGCCTATGTCTACCGCTCGATGCGCAAGAAGCGTCTCGCGCGCATCGAGGCGCAGTTGCCGGACGCGCTGACCATGGTGGCCGGCTCGCTGCGAGCCGGCGCGAGTCTCAACATCGCGCTCGATAATCTCGTCGCCGAGCAACCGCCGCCGATCAGCCAGGAATTCGAGATCCTGACCAAGGAGCAGCGCCTCGGCGTCGACTTCGACATCTCGCTCGCCAACATGGAAAAGCGCATCCCGATGCAGGATTTCCGCATGCTGACCACGGCGCTGCGCATCAATCGCGAGGTTGGCGGCAACCTGGCCGAGACCGTCGAATCACTGGCCGACACCCTGCGCCGCAAGTCGACCATGGAGGGCAAGATCCAGAGCCTCACCGCACAGGGCAAGCTGCAGGGCATTGTCATGACCGGCCTGCCGGTCTTGCTCGGGGTATTGCTGAATTTCCTCGAACCGGAGGCCATGGCCAAGCTGTGGACGACCGGCGTGGGTTGGACCGTGCTGGCCATCATCATCGTGATGGAACTGCTCGGTTACTTCATGATCCGCAAGATCACCTCGATCGATGTCTAAGCGGGCAGCCTGGCGGCCGCGGCGGAGGATGGCGAGAGATGGCGCAGAACAGCAATTCGCAGAATGACCGCCGGCCCTTGCGCGGGGCCGGGTCGGAAGCGTGCGGCGCGTGCTCCGGCCGGGTGGGTACGTGGCGTCGCACCGGGAGGCCATGTTGATGGAAGCCGTGCTCGAGGGGCCGATGCCGTGGGTGATCATGGCCGCGTGGGCGGTCAGCGGTACCTGCTTCATGCTGCTGGTGTACTGGGTGAACTCGCTGGTCGAGGAGGAAGATCGCGCTTTCATGGACCCGCTGCCGCCCCTGCTGAAGCTGGTCTGGCCGTTCATCCGCATCATCGACAACTTCGTGTGCAGTTTCCTGCCCTACGAGTTCATGGAGCACACGGAGACCCGCCTGCAGCGTACCGGCGTCGGCTACCTGCTGACCGCGGAGCAGTTCGTCGCGCTGCAGATACTGATGGCCATCGTGGCGCCGCTGGTCACGTGGATCTGCCTCGTCGCGCTCGGCGAGAGCTTCCCGCTCGCGATCATCGTCGCGCCGCTGCTCGGCTTCCTGTTTCCCAACGTGTGGTTGGCCGACACGCGTAAGCGGCGCGAGATCGCCGTGATCCGGGCGATGCCGATTTATCTCGATTTCGTCACCATGTGCGTCGAGGCAGGCCTCAACCTGTCCGGCGCGCTCGCCCAGGCGATGGACAAGGCACCGCCGGGCCCGCTGCGCAACGAGTTCGCCATCGTGTTGCGCGATCTGCGCTCGGGCCTCACGCGAGCCGACGCACTACGGCGCATGGCCGAACGCCTGGATATCACCGAGGTCACGAGTTTCGTCAGCGCCGTGGTGCAGGCCGAGCGCATGGGCGCAAGCCTCGCGACGGTGCTGCGCGTGCAGGCGGACCAGCGGCGCAACGAGCGCTTCCAGCGTGCCGAGAAGCTCGCCATGGAAGCGCCGATCAAGCTGGTCGGACCGTTGATCCTGTTCATCTTTCCGGTCACGTTCATCGTGCTGGCCTTCCCTATCGTGATGAAGTTCATGAGCGAAGGCACGTTCTGATGCCGGCACGCGAACGCAGCCGGGTAGTCCTGATCGGCTCGCGCGCGGTGGGCCTGCCCGGGCTGCTTACGTGGCTGCTGGCAGGGCTGCTGGCGGGCTGTGCGGGGGTCGGCGGCGGACCGGCGGAGCCGGACGCCGCACAGATAGCGGCGGCCAGGGACGCCGGAGAGCGCGCCTACGCGGCGCATGAATGGGCCGTGGCCGAGCCGCATTACCGCACGCTGGTTGCCGCCATACCGCAGGATGCCGAGCTGTGGTTCCGTCTCGGCAATATCTACGCCCGTGTCGACAAGCCCGATGCTGCCGTCGCCGCTTACCGCGAGGCACTGGTACGCGACGGTGATCTCGCCAAGGCCTGGTTCAACATGGGGGTGGTGCAGCTGCGCCAGGCGGCCAACAGCTTCCTCAAGCTCGGCGCGCACGTCGATCCGGACGACCCCGTGACACAGCAGGGCACCGAAGCCTACGAAGCGATCATGGCGATTCTCGGCCGCCACGACGGCGCTTCGTCCGCCGCCGGCTCGTCCGGTGAGAGTGATGAATGAGCGCAGCCGGATCCGCGGCCAGGCCATGGTCGAGTTCGGCATCATCGTGTTCGTGCTGCTGCTGTTGATCCTCGGCACGCTGCAGTTCGCGTTCATCTACCACGCCAAGATCCAGCTCAATTACGCGGCCTTCGAGACGGCCCGCGCCGGGGCCTTGAACAATGCGCGCATGTGGGCCATGGAACTGGCCTTCGCGCGGGCCATGGCGCCGCTCTACACCACCCCCTACCTCGACGCCGACTGCAACGGTATCAGCTACGCGTTCGACCCCGGCCCGGAGCCCGTGGGGGGCGTCGAACGGCCGACCGACCTGTCGTTCGAACTCGAACACGTGGAGTGCGCGCGCCAGCGCGTGCGCGACATGATCGCCGACGGCCTCGTGCGCATCACGCTGGTCAATCCCGGCCCGGCGTCGTTCTCCGATCACGGCTACCTCGGCGCGGACGGCGCCGAGGTCATCCCCAACGACAACCTCATGTACCGCAGCGCGGTCGTGCGCGCGGACTCGGGCCAGTCGGTCCAGGACGCCAACCTGATCAAGATTCACGTCGGGTTCTGCTACGAACTCATCGTGCCGCTGGTCGACCGCATGATCGCGCGCATGATTTCCGATCCGCCGAGCGAGTTGCAGCCGGAGAACTTCGGTGCACCGATCGAGAACAGCTTCGCCGCAACCTGCGTCGCCGCCACCGAGACCGACGGCGCGCCCCGCGAGGGCATTCCGCTCTATGCCCAGGCGGTGATGCGTATGCAGTCGGACCCGATCCGCGATACTTTCTGCGGTGGCGACTGTCCGGACGGGGGCGCGCCCTGAGCGGATTGCGCCGCACCGCGGCCTCGGACATGGGCGCGCGGCAGATCGAATCGAAACCAGCGGGGGGGAATGACGATGAGAATGGGCATCATGACCGGCGCGCGCCCGAGCGGCGACGACGTCAACGCCATCGGGCGCTCGATCACGGTTGACGAGGTGGTAGCATTGACGCGGCGCGCCGAGGCGGCGGGTTTCGACAACGTGTGGATGGCGAACGTGTTCTCGCTCGACGCCATCATGACCATGGCCATCGCGGGGCGCGAGTCGACGCGTATCGAGGTGGGCACGGCGGTGACGCCGACCTATCCGCGTCATCCCACCGCCATTGCGCAGCAGGCCGTCACCGCGGCCGCCGCCTGCGACAACCGCTTCGTGCTCGGCATCGGTCTCGCGCACAAGGTCATGATCGAGGATGCGCTGGGCCTGTCCTACGCGCGTCCGGCACGTCACATGAAAGAGTACCTGGCCGTGCTGGGCCCGCTGCTGCGCGGTGACGCGGTCAATTTCGACGGCGAGGAATACCGCGTGCACGGGCTGACCGTGGGTGCCGCGGGCGCCGGCGAAGTGCCAGTCATCGTCGCCGCACTGGGCGAGCAGATGCTCGGGCTCGCCGGCCGCCAAACGAGCGGAACCATCACCTGGATGGCCGGTGTGCGTACCCTGACCGAGCACGTCGTGCCGACCATCAGCAAGGCCGCGAGCGCTGCAGGCCGAGCAGCGCCGCGCGTGGTGGCGGGCTTCCCCATCGTGCTGACCAACCGCCCCGAGGAGGCGCGCGAGCGCATCGGTGCCGCGCTCGCCATCTACGGCCAGTTGCCGAGCTACCGTGCGATGCTCGACCGCGAGGGCGTGGCGAGCCCCGCCGAGCTTGCCATCGTCGGCGACGAGGCCGCTCTGCGTGCCGGTCTGGCGCGGGTGAGGGATGCCGGTGCGACGGATTTCAATGCAGCCATCGCCGAAGTCGATGACGGTGCGTTCGAGCGCACGTTCGATTTCCTGGCCAGCCTGTGAGGAGAACGCGATGACCAGCCACCTGTTCGACGTCAACGGCAAGGTCGCACTCATCACCGGCGGCTCGCGTGGTATCGGCTTCATGATGGCTCGCGGTTATGTCGAAGCGGGCATGCGCGTCTACATCACTGCGCGCAAGGCCGAGCAGTGCGAAGCCGCGGCGGCCGCGCTGTCCGGCGCAGGGGAATGCCACGCGCTGCCGGCCGATTTGTCACGGATGGACGAGATAGAGCGTGTCGCGGCAACGCTGGCAGCCCGCGAGCCCGAACTTCACGTGCTGATCAACAACGCCGGTACGCAGTGGGGCGCGAGCATCGACGCCTTCCCCGAGAAGGGCTGGGACAAGGTCATGGACCTCAACGTGAAGTCGCCGTTCTTTCTCATGCAGAAGCTGCTGCCGCAGCTCGAAGCGGCGGCACGCGACGGCGATCCGGCGCGCGTGATCAACGTCGGCTCGGTCGACGGCATGCACACGTCGATTTTCGACAACTTCTCCTACGCGCCGTCCAAGGCCGCGCTGCATCACCTGTCGCGCATGCTGGCCTCGCACCTCGCCCCGCGCAACATCACGGTCAACGTGATCGCGCCGGGGCCGTTCCATACCGACATGCTGGCGCCGATGGTGACGTCCATGGGCGAGGAGACCGTGCTGGCCAACGTGCCGCTCAAGCGCATGGGGGGCGCGGACGACGCGGCGGGCACGGCAATCTTCCTCGCCGCGCGCGCATCGGCGTACATCACGGGCACGGTGCTGCCGCTCGACGGCGGCATCTACGGCGGATCGTAGCGGAGACGCGCGCCCGGTGCGTCGCGCACCGGGCCGTCCTTACCCGCGGCTGATGGCCTTGCCGATGGCGTCGATGCTGCGGCGCGACTGCGACAGCAGCACCGCGCCATCGGTGCAGTTGCTTGCCGCGAGCGCGCCGAGCGCCGCGATGTTCTCGAACACCTCGTCGAGCGAGTGGCGCGCCGCGCGGTAGACGGCGCTCTCGCTATCGACGAGCGTGCGCGTCTCGCGAATCGCCGCCGCGATGCGATGGATCTCTGCCCCGATCGTGCTCACTTCGTCGTTCGCCCGCGTGACATCCGCGATCTTCTCCTGCACCGCGCACTGGTAGCGCCCGACCACGTCGCGCGTGCCATCGCAGCGCGTGCTGAGCAGCGCGACGCGGGTCTTGATCTCGTTGGCGTGCGTACCGGAACTGCGCGCCAGCGAGCGTACCTGGTCGGCCACGACGGCGAATCCCCGCCCATGTTCACCAGCGCGCGCGGCTTCGATCGAGGCATTGAGCGCAAGCAGGGTGATGCTGTCGGCGATGCCATCGATCGCATCGGCCGAGCGGCAGACCTCGTCGACGGCTGCGACGAGCTGGTCGAGTTCGTCGTCGGTGGCGGCGACGATGGCGCGCAGCGCGTTGATATCGGCGGCGCTGCCGCTGACCACGCTCGCGGTCTCGGCACACTGCTGCTCGGCTGCGTCGCTCACGTTGACGCACGCCGCGAGCTGCGCTGAGACCGCGCCGCGAATGCGGTCGAAATCCTCGAGACTGCGGCCCGTGATGTCGGCCAGCGCGCGCGTCTCGTTGCTCAACTCGGCGCCGCGCTCGTTACCGGCGATGAGCGAACGCGCGTAGCGCATCGAGGTTTCGGCGGCCGCACGCTGGCGCGAGAAGACGTCGCACAGGTAGAGCTCGCTGAGCAGGAGGCCGTCCTCGAGCGTGAACGCAGCGCCATGCGTGGGACTGGACAGCGGCAGGCTGACGATACACGCGCCCGTCACGTGGCCCTGCTCGGCGAGCGGTTGCGCCTGGCACCACCAGGCCGTGCCGGCGCGGAACACCACGCCTGACCAGCTCCCGCCGCCCAGCAGCGCGTCGCGTGCCGGGTGGGATTCGTGCAGGATGCGCTTGTCCTTCGGCGTGACGCGCCGACCGCCGTCGAGTACTTCGGCGATCGCGAGTTGCCCGTCTTCGTCGACCTGGACCAGTACGGCGTCGAGTCTGTGGGGACAGCGCGCGCGGAACGCTTCGGTGAAGCGAGACGTGGGGGCGCCCGTCTCGACGTGGCGCGCGGCGTCGTCGGCCAACTCGCTCACGGCACTGCGCGTGGCGGCGATATGCGCGCGCAGCGCCGGACTGATGGGGCTCGTCTCGAGCCAGCTGTCGAACGCCGCGACCTGGCCGATACGCCCGGTGCGCCATTTCTCGAGATAAGCCGCGATCATCGCCAGTGCCCGCTGACAGTCACGCTGGTAAGCGAGGCAGAGGACCAGCGAGAGGAGGATGATCCCGGCGCCGATGGCGGCCGGCAGGTTGGCGAGCACGCACACCACGGCGCCGCTTTGCAGGGCCATGGCCGCGAGCAGGCTCGTCGAGTAGCGGCGCGCCATAAATCGATCCAAGCGATGATTTCGCTCAACTTAGCGGCGCGCGATGCAGAGGCTTGAGCGCGCAGGGCGACGCGCCCTGCCGCGGTGGCTACCCCGCGCCGTGGACGGCGCGGGGTGACGGGACTATTCGGGCAGGGTGTCGCCCGAGCCGCCCATTTCGGCCGGTACGTCCTTGAGCTTGGGCAGGCCATCTTTCACGCTGACCATCTTTTCGCCGTAGAAGACGTGCATCATGGGCTTGAAGTCGAGGTCGGGCAGAATCGACGCGTAAACGTCGGTCAGACCCATGCCGGGGTGCTCGGAGAACAGGTGTCCGCCGCATTGCTTGCACCACTTGCGGTAACTGTTCTCGGTCTTGTTGTAGGTGTCGATCTGGTCCGCTCCCTGCGTCACCTTGACGTTCTCCGGCGCCCAGAGCGAGAACGCGTTGATGGGGCCGGCCGACCAGTGGCGGCAGTCCCCGCAATGGCAGTAGCCCATGGCAGCCGGTTCGCCACTGACTTCCAGTTGAACGGCGCCACAGAAGCAGCTGCCCTTGATTGAGTTGCTCATGAAATTCCCCTCGTTTGTCCTGCGGACGGTTACCGGTCGGCCACCGCCCTGTAGGCTGGTGGCCGACCGCCTGCGGGCGCCATCAGGCGACGGCCGCGATGGCCTCGTCTTCGAGAAATGCGCGCACGGTATCGGCGAACGCCTCGGGCCGTTCGAGTTCGGCAAGGTGCCCTGCGCCGGCCAGTGTCGTCAAGCGCGCGCTGCCGATGGCATCGCGCCAGGCCGGGCCGTAGCTGGCCGGCACGATCGCGTCACCGTCGCTGGTCACGACCAGCGTGGCGGCCTTGATGCGCGGCAGGCGGCGTTTCACGCCGGTGTCGGGGATCGGCCACAGGAACTTGGCGCTGGCGCGCAGGCTGAGCAGTTCGTCGACGTGGGCATCGACCTTGTCGCGACCTTCGATGAGGTGGCGCTTGCGCCCGTCCGGATCGGTGAACAGGACCTGTGACGGGAAGCCCGGATGCTGCGCGAACGGATCCTCGCCGCCGGCGTCGTCCAGCCACAGCCCGAGCGGGTTGACCAGCACCAGCCGAGCGACCCGGGTCGGCTCGATGGCAGCGAGTTCGGCCGCCATCCAGGCGCCGATGCTGATGCCGACGACATGCGCGCGGTCGACGCCGAGGGCGTCGAGCACGTCGCAGCAATGCAACGTCAGGTCGAGCGGGCCCTCGTCGAACTCGGGCAGCTGGTCCTTCGCCGGGCCCCAGCCCGGTGCGAACGGCGCGATGACGTCGAACGATTCGGCAAGGCGCGCCAGCGCCGGCTCGAAACCCTGCAGGCCGAGCATGCTGTGGAGATAGAGCAGTGGTTCGCCCTGGCCGGCGCGGTAGTACCAGACCTCGCGCTGTTCGGGACCCACTTTCATGGTGTGCATGTCCATCAGCCGACCTCCTTGAGGCGCATCTCGCGGCCCTCGGCGGTGTCCGGCACGGTGACCTGGCGCGGAACCGCGCGGTCCTCCAGCGGCATCGGTTTCGGGTACCAGTGATCCTCGTAGTCCTTCCACATGCCGCGCATCTGCGGGATGACCTTCTCGGCGAACAGGCGCGTGGAGTGCTGGCACAACTCGTTCGGCATATCGCCGAAGTGCAGCAGGCAGACCAGGTGACCCACTTTGAGCGAGGTCGCGACTTTCTCGATCTGCTCGGCCACCGAGTCCGGGCTGCCGGCCACGATGAAGCCTTTCTCGATCATCTCCCCCCAGGACAACGCGGCGGCCTGGTTGAGCGCCGAGGACTGGCCGGCCATCTGGGAGACGAGGCCGGCGCGGATGGTCGGCTCGGTACGGTAGCCGGGTGCATCGGCGTAGCCGGGATAGACGTGCAGGCAGCGCGAGAAGAAGTAGCGCGCATGCTTCTCGTAGAGGCGCTTGGCCTCGGCATCGGTGTCGGCGACGCAGATCTGCTGCGCGAACGCGGCCTGGTAGGGATTGAAATCGCTACCGAGTTCCTCCATCCGGCGCCAGAAGCCTTCCATTAGCTGCGCGCCGCGCACGTAGCCCTGGAAGGACAGGTAGCTGTAGTTGTACTTGTGCTCGGCGCAGAAGTCCCAGGTCTCGACCGAGCCGCCGCCCGGGATCCAGATCGGCGGCGGTGTCTGGATCGGGCGTGGCCACAGGTTCACGTAGCGCAGCTTGTAGTGCTTGCCGTTCCAGGCGAACACGTCCGGGTCCGACCAGGCGCGGCGCACCAGGTCATGCGCCTCGTGGTACTTCTCGCGCAGCGTGGCGGGATTGACGCCGCAGGCATAGTTGTCGTCCATGGAGCTGCCGACGGGGAAGCCGGAAATCAGCCGGCCGCCCGAGATACAGTCGATCATCGCCATCTCCTCGGCGACGCGGGTCGGCGGATCGTAGAGCGCGAGCGACTGGCCGAGCAGCAGGATCGCGGCCTTGTGCGTGCGGCGCGCGAGCGTCGAGGCCATCAGCTGCGGTGACGGCATCAGGCCATAGGCATTCTGATGATGCTCGTTGATGCCGAGACCGTCGTAACCGACGTCCTCGGCGAGTTCGAGCAGGTCGAGGTAGTCGTTGTAGATGCGGTTGGCCTTGACCGGGTCGAACAGGCGCGAATCGACATCGACCCAGACGCTGCGGTGCTTCTCGGTGAAATCGTCTGGCAGATACGGCCAGGGCATCAGGTTGAACCAATGGAACTTCATGTGAACTCTCCCCTGCGAAAACGGACGGTAGCGCCGGGTCGGCGCGCGGATCGTCTGCGGACTGGTCCCGGCACGACTCCCGGGCGACCCTCGCCTGCGACGAGGGCAGCCCAGCCGTGGCCGGCGGCGACCAGGTGTCCTGCGATTGTCCGCAACTTGCGCCACAATGGGCAAGCTGAGGCAGCCGGGCCGGGGGGAGGCGCGCTTGATCTCGATCAACATCCGCGGGGGCGTCCGCACTCTGTCCCGTGCGGCCGGCGCGTTCGTGCTGCTGGCGACGGCGCCGTTCGCCGTGGCGCGGGATCTGCACCTCGTTGTCGCCACCACCCACCCGCCGAGCCTGCCCTGGGTCAGCGTCATCCGCGACCACGTCATGCCCGAACTCGCCGCGCGTCTGGCGTCACGCCGCGCGGACGTCTCGCTCAGCTGGACGCCGGCGTGGGGCACGCTGTACCGCTGGCACGACAGCCTGGCCGGCGTCGAGACCGGGCTTGCCGATCTTGGCTGGGTCGGCAGCCTGTGGGAGTCCTCGCGGCTGCCGTTGCAGAACGTCACCTACGCGCTGCCGTTCATCACCGACGACCTGCCGGCGCTGCTGCGCGTGATCAACCGCCTGCACGACGAACTGCCGGCGTTGCGTGAGGGCTGGGAGAAGTACGACGCGCATTTCCTCGGCGCCAGCGGCGTCGATACCTACCACCTGCTGACGACGTTTCCGGTGCGCAGCCTCGACGACCTCGCCGGGCGACGCATACTCGCGCCCGGTGCGGCGGCGACCTGGCTGCGTGGCACCGGGGCAATCGCCGTCGACGGCGCCCTGTCCAGTTACTACACGCAGCTGCAGACGGGCGTCGCCGACGGCGTGCTTTCGATCCTGACCGGCGCCCATCCGTTCCGCATCCACGAGGTGGCACCCTACGTCACGCTGGTCGGCATCGGCGCGCAGTGCACCGGGGCGCTGGTCGCGAATCTCGACGTCTGGCGCGAGCTTCCGGTCGAGGCACGCGAGATCCTCGGGGCGCTCGGCCACGAGTATTCCAGCCGCGCCGCGGCCGAGGTCGTCACGCGTTACGACCGGGCGCTGGCCGCGCTGGTGGCCGAAGGCGCACAGGTCTCGACCCTGCCGCCGGCCGAAAAGCAGCGCTGGATCGACGGCCTGCCGCCGCTCGCGGTCGAATGGGCGACGCGCAACGAGGCGCGCGGCCTGCCGGCCCGTGCCGTGCTGCGCGCCCTGGTCGCGGCGCTGCGCGAGGAGGGCGTCGAGCCCGTGCGTGACTGGAGTCGCGACCTTGCGCCCTGAGACACCGGCGCCGCGCACGCCGGCCTCCGCGGCTGCGCCCGACGCTGGCGCGGCCGGGTTGATGACCGCGTTGATGGCCGGGTCGATGGCATGGGGTACCGCTGCGCTGGTCGCGGCGATCGCGGCGCTCATCAACGTCGACATTATCGCCCGCACGTTCTTTCAGCGGCCGCTGCGCGGCGTCGCCGAGCTGGTCACCATTGCCATGCCGGCGATCGTCTTTCTCGTCCTGCCGTGGGCTGCGCGGCGCGGCGCGCTGATGCGCGCCGGGGTGCTCCTGCGACATCTCGATGCGCTGCACGATGCGCGCGGCCGCGCGCTGGAGGCGCTGTTCGAACTCGTCGCACTGCTGGCCGCCGCGGCCATCGGCGTGGTGACCACCCCGCTGCTGTGGCGAGCGTGGCGGGACGACGAGTTCCTCGGCGTCGCGGGCGATTTCACCGTGCCATCGTGGCCCGCGCAGTTCGCCGTGGTGCTCGGCTGCGCCCTGTTCTGTGCGCAGGCCGGCGCGTACCTGGTGACGCACCTGTGCTGGCTCGCTCGCCATGCCAGGGGCTACCTGCTCGCGCCCCCCTTGCTGATCGCGCTGCTCGTACTGCCCGGCGCCTTGCTCGAGGCGCGCCCGGCCATCGGCGGTTTCGCCGTCGCCGGGCTGCTGGTTTTGCTCGCCCTGGGCACGCCGGTCGCGTTCGCACTGTTCGCATCGGCCGCCGTCGGCATCGCCCTGCTCAAGGGCAGCGCCGTGATCGCCTTCGAGGCGCTGGGCCTCGCAGCCGGGGGCGCGGTATCCTCGTACGTCTTCGGCGCGGTGCCGCTGTTCGTGCTGATGGGGCTGGTGATGGGGCGTGCCGACATCGGTCGCGATGCCCTGCTTGCCGCGCACTGGTTGCTGCGCGGCATCGCCGGCGGCCTCGGTGTCGCGACCGTCGTCGCCAATGCCCTGTTCGCGGCGATGACCGGCATCTCGATCGCCTCGGCCGCCATCTTCGGCAAGGTGGCGGTACCGCCGCTGGTCGAGCAGGGCTACACCGCGCGTTTTGCCGTCGGTCTCGTCGCCGGCTCGTCGGTACTCGGCATGTTGATCCCGCCTAGCCTGCTGCTGATCGTCTACGGTCTCGTCGCCGAGGTATCGATCAACGCCTTGTTCATCGCCGCGATCGTGCCGGGCCTCATGCTGGCCGCGGCATTCGCGCTCACGGTGATCGTCGTCGCCTACCGTCGGCCCGCGTTCGCGATCGTGCGCGACGTTGCCGAGGCGCCGCGCAGGCGTGGCGACGGCGGCGGCGCGCTGCGCCGCCTCACGCCCATCGCGATACTCGGTGCGGCAGTTCTCGGTGGCATCTACGGTGGCCTGTTCACGCCGACCGAGGCCGGCGCCGCGGGCAGCTTGATCGCTGCCGTGCTGGCGTTCGCGATGCGCCGCCTGCGGCCGGGTGACCTGCTCGGCATGCTGCGCGAATGCGCAGTCACCTCGAGCGCGATCCTGCTGCTGGTCGTGGCCGCCTCGGCTTTCGGCATGATGCTGACGCTGTCGGGCATTCCGGGTGCGCTCGGCAACGCGGTGGCCGCGTCGGGCCTCGGCCTGGGCGGCTACGCGGTGCTCTACCTGGGCCTGTTGATCGTGCTCGGCATGGTGCTCGATTCGACCTCGGTCATGCTCATCATGGTGCCGCTCGCGCTGCCGACGGTGCAGGCGCTCGGCGGTGATCTGGTGTGGTTCGGCATCGTCACCGTGATCGGTGTCGAGATCGGTCTGCTCACGCCGCCGCTCGGCCTGAGCGTGTTCACCATCAAGTCCGCGCTCGACGACGAGCACATTTCCCTCGACGACATCTTCCTCGGCGCGGCGCCATTCGCCGCGCTCATGGTCGTGCTGTGCCTGGTCCTGATCGCCGCGCCGGGGCTGTGCCACGTGCTGCTGTGAGCCACGCGGCGCCGCGACCGCAGGCGCTCAGGCGCCGGGCAGCGCCGTACCGTAGCTGTCGAGGAAGGCGATATCGGCGAGCGGCTTGCGGTGCAGCCGGCCGGGGAAGGGTTTCGCCGGCCAGCCGAGCGTGATCATCGCGCAGGTGGCGAGCTCGTCCGGGATATCGAGCAGGGCTTTGACCTCGGGTTCGGCGAGGCAGAGGATCGTGGTCAGCGTCGATCCCAGGCCCTCGTTGCGCGCCGCGAGCATCAGGTTCTGTACTGCCGGGTAGATCGAAGAACCGCCGGTCACGGTGAGGCGTCCGAGGTTGGCGTCGACCGGCGTGATGTCGTTGACCGCCGCGCACACCACGATCATCACCGGAACGTCCTTGAGATGCTTGGCGAAATGATCGACGTGCTCGAGAAAGCCCGGCTTGAAGCCGGCGCCGATGGCGCCCGATGCGTACTTCTGCATCACGCCGTCCCACAATGGCTGGTAGAGATCGTGCAGCGCGCGGCGCTTCGCGGCGTCCTTCACCACGACCCACGTCACCGGCTGCTTGTTCGAGCCGGTCGGGGCCCAGCGCGCCGCGTCGAGGACTTCGATGACGAGGGCGTCGGATACCTCGTCGGTCTTGTAGTAACGACAGGCGTTGGTCGTGCGAATGACGTCGATCAGCTCCACGATGCTTCTCCCCCGGGCTTGTTGCGTGCAGGCGCCCCCGTGCAGGCCACGACGAGGCACGACGAGGCATGGCGAGGGCCGGCCGCGACAGCTCCGCGCGTGGCGCCGTCGACCGCCGCCCGCATGGCCTGCGCCGCCATGCCGCATGTCCTCGCACGTACGTCGGTTGCCGCGTGACGGGCCGTTTCGACCCTGTTCTTTGGAGTTGCCGCTGCGCGCTAGTGTACCGCGCCCGTCGCTCAGGTCGCGACGTGATTGAGCAACCAGCCCAGCGCGAGCACCTGGGGCAGCGTAACCAGCGGCAGGAACAGCGCGAATTTCCACGACCGCGTCACTTCGCGCAGTACCAGCATCTCGGTGTAGTCGGTGGCGACGCCGGCCATCAGGAACGTGAAGGCGTTACCGGGCGCCCCTGCGCGCACGAACAGGTCGCCCGCGATCGGCGCCGAGCCCTCGGAGCAGACTTCGATGAGGGTCGCGCCGAGCAGCGTCAGCGCGAGCCCGCCGAGCGTCGGACCGAACCAGGTGCCGAACGCCTCGGCGTCGAAGACCGTACGCACGACGGCGGCGAGCACGACACCGAGCAGGATCCAGCGCAGCACCATGCGCGACTCGCTGACCCCGCTGCGGCATATCGCGAGCCAGCTGCGCGGGCCCCACTCGGCGCGCGCGAGCCCGGTGCGCGCCTCGCGCCAGAAGCGGAAGCCCTGCGGCAGGTCGCGCCGGTGCGGGTTGTCCGGCAGCTGCCCGCCGGCGACCAGTCGATCGAACACGAGGCCACTGGTCACTGCGATGCCCATCGACAGAACGATGAAGCCGAGCGTCCAGGGAACGCCGATCAGCGCGAACAGGATCAGGGTCATGGAAAACGAGTTCCACGGACTCGCGATGAGAAAGGCGATGACCTGCCCGGTGCTCGCGCCGCGCTCGTAGAGCTTGGCCGCGACCATCAGGATGCCGTGGCTGCAGAGGTCCAGGAGCACGCCGGCGAACGTCGCACGGACGATGCCGACGACGCCGCTCGGTCCGAGCGTACCGATGACGAATTCGCGCGGGATGCGCGACAGGACGCCGATCATGAGCATGCCGAGCAGCACGCCCCACCAGATGGTGTTGACGACGTGATGGATACCCATGGCGAAGGTGCCGGCCACCGGCACGTCGACCTCGAGCGTGGTCAGCACGAGGTGCAGGACGTAGCCGAGCACGATCAGCGCCGCGCTGCCAGTCAGCAGCCAGTCGACGCGGCGCGGGCCGCTGCCGGCTTCCTCGCCCGCGCAGCAGCTCGGCACCGTGCGCGGCTCGGGTTCGCTCGCGCAGCAGCTCGGCACCGTGCGGGCCGGCGGTACGGGTTTCTCCGCGCAGCAGCCGCCGGCGGCGCGGGGCGCGGGCTCCTTCTCGGCGTGGCAGTTGCTCATCGGTCAAGGATACCGCGGTAACTCGATGGTGCGTTGATCGGGATCGACGCGCCGACGCCGCATGCTGCCCGGGGCGCGACGTTCCCGCCCGGCCCGTGGCCCGGACGGTCGGCGGCAGGTTCCGCCGGCCGTCCGCCGCGGCACTCAGGCGAGCAGCTGCACGACCCAGATGATGCTGATCACCTGCTGCACGGTGAAGAACGTCGCGCGCACCAGGACCATGGCGGGGCTGGTCGAGATGAGGTGGGCCACGGACTGCGCGATGCGCGCGCCGAGGAAGATCATCGCCATGCCGTCGGTCACCGCGCTGAGGCCCGCGGCCTGCGCGTAGAGCAGCAGGCCGACCGGGATGGCCAGCCATTCGAGCGCGTTGCCGTGGGCGCGGGTGACGCGCTGACCGAGGGCGTCCAGCTCGCTTCCGGCCTGGGTGAAGGTGTTGATGGCATGCCCCTTGAGCATGGCCACGGTGCGCACGCTGAGCAGCAGCAGCGTCAGGACGAGCGCCCAGGCGATGAGCCCGAGCAGGCAGGTTGCGGTTGCGGTCATGATTCCTCTCCCCTGGTTGTCGTGGCGCGGCACGCGCCTCGCGCCAGCATACGTGGTGTGGCCGCCGAGGAATATCCGCGCGTGGTGTCGCGCGTGGACTTTCTCACCCTGCTCACCGCGGGCGGCTGGGGCACGGCGGCGCCGCTCAGGCGCCGCCGCGGTTGAGCAGGTGGTCGAGCCACAGGTTGGAGAGTTTCTCCTGCACCGAGTTCTGCCGCAGCCGGGCGCGCAGGTTGGGGAAGTCGACGTGGTCCAGCGGCTGGTCCTGGTTGTAGCAGGAGTAGACGAAGGATTCCTCGCCGGTCTGCGGATCGACGTGCTTGCACAGGCATTGCGCGCACACGCCCTTCATCATGCACTGCATCGGCGAGTTGATCGATCCGATCGCCGCGTGCGCGGGATTGAGCCACGGTGCGAGGACTTCGCGGCGGGCGCGCTTGACCGCTCCCATCATGGCGTCGGAACCGATGACGATGAGTTCGTCGACGTCCGACAACGCAATCGGCACGTCGCCGAGCTTGCCTTCGGCGTACGCGACCATCGCTTCGACGACATTACCGACGAAGCTGCGGTCCTGTGGCCGTCCTGCGGGGATCGGGCTGACCCCTGCGCCGGCATCGACGGCCCAGACGACGACGTCCGCCGCCGCCTCGATGTCGGCCATCTTGAACACGTCCTGCGGGCGCTTGTAGCCGGCGAAATAAAGCACGCGGTTGCCGGCCGCGCGCAAGGCCTTGCCGATGGAGAACAGCACCGCGTTGCCGAGCCCGCCGCCGACCAGCAGGACCGTGCCGTCGTGCAGGATGTGTGTCGGCGCGCCGGTCACGCCCATCACGACCAGCGGATCGCCGGGACGGCAGCGTGCGAGCAGGCGCGAGGAGGCACCCATTTCGAGCGCGATGAGAGAGATGAGCCCCTGCGCCTTGTCGACCCAGGCGCCGGTCAGCGCGAGGCCCTCCGGTGACAACACGGTGTCCTCGATGCGCGGCGCGAAGGCTTCGGGGTTCTGCACGCGGTAGAACTGGCCGGGCTCGAACTTGGCCGCCGCGGCCGGCGCGTGCACGATGACCTCGATGATTGTCGGCGTGAGCCGGTTGACGGCGACGATGGTGGCGAGCAGGGCTTCGTCGAGGGCCTGGAAGAAATGATGCAGGTCGACTTCGCGGCGCGGCTGCGCCTGCTCGTCGAGTGCGGCGAGGTCGTCGGCAAACAGGGCGACGACATGCGGGTAGCCGTGCTTCGCGCTCGCCATGGCCTTGACCACGTTGCCGGCGTAGACAGGGTGGTTGTCGCCGTAGAAGCTGACGTGGCGCCCGCCCTCACTGTAGGACGTGAACGGGGACGGCGTCGCCAGCTTGGGGACGGTCGTGGCATCGTCCGCGACCGGCACGAGGGCGCCGCCGGCGCGATCGAAGCGGCGGAAGAACTTGCCGTCGAGGGCGAACGTGCCCGGATGCTCCTGCTCGTAGATGGTGTTGGGTGAAGTGCCGGCGGCGATGAACAGGCTGCGCAGCGGGACTTCGAGGACCTGTTCGTCGCTGTCGGGCGTCTTGCGCGCAAAACGCACCGCGGCAAGCGCGCCGTGCTCGTCGGGCAGGGCCTCGAGCGGGCTCATCCACGGGGCAATCTCCATGCCCTCGCTGAGCGCCTCGTTGACTTCCTCGTGGTTCTGCCGGTAGGCCGGCGAATCCTCCAGCCCCTTGCGGTAGAACAGCGTCACGCCGCCCCAGCCGGCGACCAGCGCCGCGAAGTCGGGCGCCTCGCCGGCGAGCCGCGCGCGCTCGCGCTCGCGGCGCACGGCGCGGCCGTGGGCCAGCGATTCGTCGAGGATCGCGAGCTCTTCGGCGTCGTAGCGGGCCCGCACGGCCTCGGCGCCGAGGTCGCCGACCAGGCGTTCGTAGCGATGCAGTACCTTCTCGACCTGGCGCGGGTAGTAGGCCATCACCTCCGTCGCGGTATCGATGGCGGTCAGGCCGCCACCGATGACGCCGGCCGGCAGGCGCACCTGCAGGTTGGCCAGCGAGGAATCCTTGGCCGCGCCGGTCAGCTGCAGGCCCATGAGAAAGTCCGAGGCCTTGCGGATGCCGCGGATGAGATTGTTCTTCAGCCCGATGATCGAAGGCTTGCCGGCACCGGTGGCGAGCGCGACGTGATCGAAACCGAGCTCCCAGGCGTCGTCCAGCGTGACACTGCCGCCGAAGCGTACGCCGCCATAGGCGCGGAAGGTACGCTGGCGCAGCAGGGTCAGGTAGATGACCTTGAGGAAGTTCTTGTCCCAGCGCACGGTGATGCCGTATTCGGCGACGCCACCGAAGCCGCTCACGGTGCGCGTGTCGAGATCCTCGTAGAGCGTGCGGAAATCGCGCACCGGCTGCGGCGGCGCATGCAGCGAGCCGGTCAGCGCTGCCGGCAGCGGCTCGAGCTTGAGCGCGTCGATGCCGACGACCGCGAAGCCTTCGTTCAGCAGGTAATGCGCGAGCGTGTAGCCGGCCGGGCCGAGACCCGCCACGAGCACCTTCTTACCGTTGTAGGGCAGCCGGTAGGGGCGCGCGATGTTGAGCGGATTCCAGCGCGTGAGCAGCGCGTAGATCTCGTAGCCCCAGGGCAGGGCGAGTACTTCGGTGAGGACGTTGGTCTCGATCTGCGGAATGTCCACCGGCTCCGTCTTCTGGTAGATGCAGCCCTTCATGCAGTCGTTGCAGATGCGGTGCCCGGTCCCCGGGCACATGGGGTTGTCGATGACGACCAGCGCGAGCGCGCCGATGTTGTCGCCGCCGCGCTTGACGACGTGCATCTCGGAGATCTTCTCGCCCAGCGGGCAGCCGGTGACGGGGACGCCGAGTGCGTTGGTCTTGAAGCCGCCTTCCTTCTTGTTCGGCATGCCCTTCGAGCAGGTGTCGTTGTCGCGGTCGTGGCAGTAGATGCAGTGGTCGACCTCGTAGAGCACGCGGCGCAGGGGGTGACGCGGATCGGTCAGCGAGAAACCGTCACGGCGGCGCCGCCGGGCATCGTCCGCGGCCCAGGTCGTGTAGCCGGCGTGTTCACGCTGGGGATGGTGCACGAGGTGCTTGACGTCGGTGCGTGCGGGTTCCTTGAAACTGACCCAGGTGTGCGCCGCGACCGCGTCGAAATCGGGGTCATGCTTGACCAGGTGGCACCAGCGCTCGAGCGCGCCGCGCGCGGTGGTGAGCAGGGTCTCGTCGTCGAGTGTCGACCAGGCGTCGTGGGCGTCGCGTAGCCGAGCGAGGAACTTCGGCGGCAGCGGGACGCGTCCGCTGAGCAGGGCGGCGGCACGCGCGGTGAGGTATTCGTCGTCCTCCGCCAGGCGCGCGCCTTCGCGGGCCGCGGTGCGCAGCACGGCGGCTTCGATGGTCAGGCCCTCACGGTCGTAGCCGGCCGGGTCTTCGCCTTTGAGTGCCTTGGCGAGCGGCGCGATGAATTCGTTGCGGAAGCCGAACACGATCGCGTCTTCGTCGCGGATGCGCGCCTGCTGCTCGTGCCAGGCGTCCTCGATGCGGAATAGCCGAGCAAGGAAACGCCCGACGTGGGGGGCGCTTTCGACCAGGATCTCCGACACGGACTCCGGGCTCATGCCTTCGCCGCGGCAGTCCCGGTAGGCGTGGAAGCGGCCGGCGACGGCGGCGTCGGCGGCGACGAGGTAGTCGTCGAATGCCGCCGCGAGGCGCGCGAGTGCGCGGGGCTCGTACAGGTCGGCATAGGTGAAGCCAGCGATGCCCAGGCTGAGCGGGTGGCTGTCGTAGGCGGGAGCGGCGTCGTGCATGGCGGTGTCGGGCGAGCGGGCGCGTGTGAAAAGGTTCGCAACGATACGGGAGCGCGCGAGTGCGGCGCAACACGGATGCGCGACGCACGAGCCGTTCGTGGCTGCGCATGTTGCAATGCACCATCGCGGTGCCGGCGGCGCCACCGCGGTGCCGCGAGGCAGCGCCGAGAGGGCACCCCACCGTGCCCGCGGCAGCATGTAACCGCCTGGAGCTGCGGCTTTTTTTGGCTGGACTCTCGCCACTGGCATTGTGGTTGCACGAGCACTTCCGCGTGTTTGCGCGTGACCGGAGGACGCCGGAATGACGACATATCACGATGCGCTCAGCGGGGCGGCCACGCCGGCGCTGCTGAAGATGGGTGGCGCTGTCGCACGAGCGGGGGCGGTGTGCCTGCTGGCCGGAATGTGTCTGCTGGGTTCGCTGGTGGCGACCAGTGTGGCGCAGGCGAGCGAGCCGTCGGTGCTCGGCCGCTACCCGGGGCGGTTGGTCGATATCGGCACCCACGCCTTGCATCTCGATTGCCGTGGCAGGGGTATGCCGCTCATCGTGCTCGAGTCGGGGATCGGCGGCTTCTCACTCGAATGGCACGCGGTGCGGGAGGCACTCGCCGGGCATGCACGCGTGTGCACCTACGATCGCGCCGGCTACGGCTGGAGCGAGCCCGGCCCGATGCCGCGGACCGCGCGACGCAGCGCGGCCGAACTCGCGATGCTGCTGGCAGCGGCGGGCGAACGGCCACCCTATCTGCTTGCGGGTCACTCCTACGGTGGTTTGATCGTGCGCGAGTTCGCCACACGCTGGCCCGAGAAGACCGCCGGCATCGCCTTGCTCGACGCCGCCGCGCCCGAGCAGTTCACGCGCCTGCCACCGGGCGCGCTGCCGCGCGCCTACCTCGCCGCGCTCGCCGGCGGCGGGCGCGTGTTTTCGATGCCGCGGCCGGCGGCCGGGTTTGCGCCGTCGATGCGCACCCTGGGTCTGCAGTTGATGATGCTGCCCAAGGCGCGCGTTGCCTATCGTGCCGAGATGCGCGATTTCGAGCGCAGCGCCCGCGCGCTCGTCGGCGCGGGCAGCCGCGTGCTCGATGCGCCGCTGGTCGTGATCTCCCGGGCCCGTGCCGAGTTCGGTGAGCATGCCGGTGGGGCGCGTGCCGAACAGGTGTGGCACGAGATGCAGGCCGGCATGCGACGCTTGTCCGCTCGGGCCGATCATTGGATTGCCGCCGGCGCCGGCCACCAGGTCCATGCCGACCGGCCCGACCTGGTCGCTCACGCACTACGCGAGCTCGGCGCCGCGGCCCATCCTGCCATGTACGCGGCCGATGTCGTCAGCGCGCAGCCGGGCTACACGCGCCTGGTGCTGGCCGCACCGGCGTGGCCGCTGCCGTGAGGCTTTCGGTTCAGACGTGGGCCGCGCGCTTCGCGTGACTCGTGTTGCCGGCGAGCCAGCGCGACCACCAAGCGTGACCATCACCGAGGTTCTCGGCCAGCACGGTGAACTGGTTGGGCCACTGCGGTCGCAGGCTGGCCTCGATCTCGGTGCCGTTGACAGCGAGGGACATGCCGAGCTTCAGGGCGAGAGCGCGCATGCGCCGGTTCTCGCGCAGGAACAGGATGCGTACCGGCGTCGCGCCACGGTTGCGCGCGAGGACGATGGCCCGGCGCATCAGCTCGGTGCCGATGCCGCGGCCCTGGTGACCGGACTCGACCGACAAGGCGAGCTCACAGGTGCCACGCCAGGCGGGCCGTGCCTCGAACACGGCCTCGGCGACGCCGCGCACGACGCCGTCTTCGAAGTAGGCCAGTACGCAGCGCTCGTTGCGGCCTGCCTCACCGCAATAGCGCTCGATGTGCGCATCGTTCACGTACCCCATGAAGCGCATCGCGCGGTCGTGCTCGCCGAGGCGCAACAGGTGGGCGGCGTGCAGTGCCGACTCCGCCGTGGCGAGCTTGCGGATCAGGGGCTGCACGGGGGCGGTCCACACGGCGTTTCCGGACCCGTTGCGGCTGGGCCGGCAGGTCAACGTGGAATCGGCGGGGTGGCTCACGACGGCTGCCTTCCGCGCATGGCGCGGTTTGTGTTGCGTTGCACCAATAGCGGCGGCCGGGACCGAATCCTATAGTCACCTCGCGCAAAAGTCTTGTGAACGCACGGCGCCGCGACGCTCTCGTCAGGATGCTGCCGCGCGCATCGCGCGCGCCATCGGTCGTCGTGCTCAGGCCGTCGTGCGGTAGGTACAGCCCACGTGGATGCGATCGTCGCGCGCAGTGCGATGGCGCACGTGTGCGAGCAGCGCATGGGATGCCTGTCCGGGCGCGACCACGAGATCGAGGGCGAACGCGTCCCGGTCGGCGAGCAGGCGGGCCTGGGTGCCGTCGATACGCAATCCGATACCGCCGGGCGAATGGTCGGCCACACCCACTTCCAGGGTCTCGGTTGCATCGCCGTTGAGGTGCACGATCGCGCGCAGCCCGGCGGGCAGCGCGACTCTGCGCGGCGCCGCGCGGCGCTCGGTGATCGCCGCTCGCGCATGCTCGGCAGGGACAGCGATCGCTGGCCGGGCGTCGAAGCGCAGCGCGACGATCATGCACGGCCCGCGGCCGGCCACGAAGGTGACCGTCGCCGGCACTTCGACCGCACGCTCGGTATCGTGCAGGCGCAGGCTGGCCGTCACTGCCTGTCCGCTCGTGAGCAGGGGCACGTCGTCGTGGTCGAACTCCGCACGCACCCCGCTCGCGCTGAACTCCGCGATGCGCGCGGCGGGATGGCACTGGCCGTCGTGAATGAGGCTCAAGCGTGGCTCGGGCATGGGGTGTGGCGCATTCTTCGCGGCATCGGAACGCGGACCACTGTAGCAAGTCGCTTCGTCCGAAGATGTAAAAGTTGATGGCGCGCCGGCGCGCCGTGGTCCGCGCGATCAGGCCTCAGGCCGACGCACGGATTCGATCAGCCGCCGGTGCGACTCGACGAGACGCGTGCCGAGCACGTTGGAGATATTCCGGTGCAGGCTGGCAGCGATACGCGGGTAAAAACGCAGGCCACGATGTGCGCTCTCCGCGTCGAGCCGGACCACCGTCATCGGCTCGACGGCGGGGACGGTCGCCGTGCGCTCGACGCCGTCACCGGAGAAGCCGATCTCGCCGACGATGTCGCCCGGACCGACTTCGTCGATATCCAGCCACAGGCCGTCGCGCTCCAGGCCGACCGCGCCACGGCCCTTCAACACGACGTACATGCCGCGCGAGACGCTGCCCTGCTCGATGATCACCTCGCCCGGTGCGAACTGCTCGATATCCGATAGCACCACGACTTTCTTCACTTCGAAACGCGACATGCCACGGAACAGCGGACAGCTCACGAGCACCTCGCGGTCGAGTTCGAGCGCGATGATGTCCCACACCGTGGCCAACCGCAGGTGCATGAGCAGGATCGGCATCAGCAGCAGGTCGGCCAGCGCTGCGTAGATCATCGTTGCCGCCGCGAGCAGGCCGAACTGCGCAACGACGCTGAAGTCCGACAGCGCGAGCGCGGCGAAGCCGAGGGCCAGTGCGATCGAGGTCGACACGATCGGCACCGCTTCGCCCCGCACCGTGTGCCGCACCGCTTCGCGTTCGTCGATGTGACGCTTGCTCTCGGCGCCGAAGCGCGTCATGAGGTGGATGGTGTCGTCGACCGCGATGCCGATGGCGATCGCGGCGACCATCGCGGTGCCGGGGTTGAGCGGAACGCCGATCCAACCCATCAGGCCGAAATTCAGAACGATGGGAATGACGTTCGGCACCAGCGCCAGCAGGCCCGCCAGCCACGACGTGTAAAGCACCGAGAAGAGCACGAAGATGATCGCGAGCACGAGTGCGAGGGACGTGATCTGGCCCTCGACCAGCGAGGCCGCGGCGCGGTTGACCATCAGGTTCTTGCCGGTGAAAGCGACCTCGACGCGGTCGCCGACAACGTTCGCCGCGATGCGGCGCAACTCGTCGACCGAGGCATTGAGCCGGACCGAATCGCTGACGTTGTGGCGCACGCTGATGCGCGCGGTGCGAAAGTCCTCGGTCACGAAGGGTTCGAGATCGGGGCGCGCGAGCGTCGACAGGTAGAGGTCGATGTCCTCCTGTTGCTCGCTGATGCGGAAGTAGCGCGCGTTGCCCGCGTTCATCTCCTGGTGCATCAGCGCGAGCAGCGTCGCCAGCGAGAGCGTCTTGTCGTAGAGCCCCTGGTTGTCGAGCAGGGCTTGCACGCCGGCGATCGTCTTCAGGCCGCGCGGCGTGCGGAAGTAGTCCGGCTCGTCGGCGCGCAGGACCACGCTGAAAACGTGCAGGCCGGCAAGGTCGCGGTGCACGCGCTCGGCGTCGTGTACGAAGGCGTGGTCGGCCGGGAAGTAGGACAGCGGGTCGTTGTTGACGCGGATATCGAAGACCTTGGCGCCGAACCACACCAGCAGCATCAGGGTGGCGGCAACGACGAGCAGCGGCGCCCGCCCGCCCAGGGCCTCGACGGCGCGCACGATGAGTCCGATCACGCCGCCGGGCATGCCGCCGGCGTGGCGCAGCCGGCTCGTGCGCGGTCCGAACCACGCGAGCAGCAGCGGCACGGTGAGCACCGTGACGACGAAGTTGGCGAACATCGCGAAGGCGCTCGCGATGGCGAACTCGAAGATCAACGGGATCTCGGTGAGGACGTTGGCGGCGAAGCCGAGCATGGTCGTGATCGACGTAATCAGGACCGGCAGTCCGACCTGCCGTGCCATGTGCGCAATCGCCTGCGCGCGCGTGAGCGAGGCTGGCACGGCGCCGTTCGCGGGTGCGCCGTCCAGGCCTTCGAGGTAGGAGGCCACGAGGTGTACGTCCTCGACCGCGCCGATGACGATGACGAGCGCCGGGATCATCGCCGTCAGAAGCGTCACGGGTATGCCGGTCACGGCCATGAAGCCGAGCGTCCACAGCACGCTGAGCGCAGCGGTGACGAGGGGAATCGGCACCACGCGCAGCGACTTCAGGAACAGCGCGATGACGACGACCAGGATGGCGAGGGCAAGCGGGATCAGGGTGCGCAGGTCGTGGGTGAGGCCGCGGCCGATCTCGACGTTGAGGCGTGGCCGGCCGAGCTGGAAGGCGACCTCGAAGTCGTTGCGCAGGGGCGCGACGAGGCGCTCGACGATGTCGTGGATCTCGAGTTCCCAGTCGGGGTCGCCGGGGCGCGCCTGGTAGCTCAGGTTGATGGCCGTGGCAAGGCCGTCGTCGGAGATGAAGTTGCGCCGCATCACCGGGCTGTAGGCGGCATCGTCGCGCAGCTCGGCAATCCTCGCCGGGTTACGCGGGATGACGGTGGCGAGCGGACCGGCATCGACGTACTCGCCCTTGTCGCGAATGTTGGTGGCCGACAGCAGGCTGCTGACGGCGAGGATCTCGGGTTGATCCTCGAGGTCGAAAGTGAGCTGCTGAAGCTGCTTGAGGCGTGCCTCGGTCCACAGGTCGTCGGCGCGCAGGTAGATGATCAGGGTCTGCTCGGCGCCGAAGTCTTCCTGCATGCGCACGAAATCGCGCCAGCCGGGGGCGCTGGTGTCGATCAGGCGATCGTCGCTGCGATCGATGGTGAGGCGGGGCAGTGCCAGGAGCGCGGCGACGCTCACCATGACCAGCACGAAGCCCGCCCAGGCGCGTCCGCGCGGGCTGCTCGCGAGCAGCGCACGCATCAACCTCACCATGACGATGCCCGATGCCGCGAGGCGGGGCAGCGGCGTGTCATGCCGTCAGGCGGGGGGCAGGAAATGCCGCGCCAGTCCCTGCCAGCAGTTGGCGTAATCGTCCTGCAGCGCCGGCGATTCGAGTGCCCAGCGCGAGAGCGCCAGCGGGTAACGCGTCTCGAACATGAAGGCGAGCGTGTCGTCGAGCTTCTGCGGTGCGAGCGCCGCCGTGCTGGCTGCTTCGTGGACGCCCGCTTCCGGGCCGTGCGGGACCAGCGCGTTGTGCAGGCTCATGCCACCCGGCTCGAAACCGCTCTTACGCGCATCATACTGGCCATAGATGAGCCCCATGAACTCGCTCATCACGTTGCGGTGGTACCAGGGCGGGCGGAACGTGTCCTCGGCGACCAGCCAGCGCGGCGGGAAGATGACGAAATCGAGATTGGCAATGCCCGGCGTGTCGGACGGCGCAGTCAGCACGGTGAAGATCGACGGGTCGGGATGGTCGTAGCTGATCGAGCCCATGGTGTTGAACCGGCGCAGGTCGTATTTCCAGGGCAGCGCGTTGCCGACCCAGGCGACGACATCGAACGGGTCGTGACCGAGCGTGGCGTGAAACAGGCGCCCCTGGAAGCGGGTGACGATTTCGCAGGGCGTTTCCGCGTCGACGTAAGCGGCAGTGGGCGCGAGGAAATCGCGGTCGTTGGCGAAACCGTCCGAGCCGACCGGGCCGCGCTCGGGCAGGCGCAGCGGCGCGCCGTAGTTCTCGCACAGGTAGCCGCGCGCCGCGCCGTCGCGGGGGTCGACGGCACATTTCATCCCGCGCGGGATGAGCACGATTTCTCCCGGTTCGGCCTCGAGGTGCCCGCACTCGGTGCGTACCGCGAGCGCGCCGGCCTGCGGCACCACGAGCAGTTCGGCATCGGCGTCGACCAGGCAGCGCGCGGTCATCGGCCGCGTCATCGCGTACAGGTGGACCCCGATACCGGCCTGCAGGGCGACGTTGCCGTTGGCCGCCACGGTGACCAGGCCGTCGACGAAATCGCCCGTGTCGGTGAGTGCGGGCGGGTCCCAGCGCATCGGGTCGGGTGGCGTCACGCCGTCGCCCAGCGGTGCGCTGCGCCAGCCGTCGTGCTCGAGCGGGGTATGCGGGCCCTGCATGACCGACGGCCTGATGCGGTAGAGCCAGGTGCGGCGGTTGTCCGCGCGCGGTACCGTGAAGGCGGTGTTGGAGAACTTCTCCGCGTACAGTCCGAAAGGCACCCGCTGGGGCGAGAACTGCCCGCGCGGCAGCGCGCCCGCATGCGCCTCGGACTCGAGCTCGTTGCCGAAGCCGCTGAGATAGGAGGGTGCGGTCATGCGTGTTCCGGAACAATCACGGCAACCGGCGCCACGCCGGCTTCTGGCCATCAGCTGGTGGCCATTAGAATAGACGCAACCGTTGCCGTCCAGTCGTCAGTCTCCGAACGCGATGCGAAAACTCACCCTAACGGATCCGGCATCGTCCCGCGTGCAGGGACGACGCGCCTCCCGAAAGCCTGACGAGGCCGTGTCCGGATGCTCGAACTGACCGGTACCGTGCTCGGCGGCCTCGGGCTGTTCCTGCTCGCGGTCTCGATGATCAGCGACGGCCTCAAGCTCGCCGCCGGCAACGCCTTGCGCGACATCCTCGCGCGCTCGACGGCGACGCGCTGGCGCGGTGTCGCCTCGGGTATCGTCGTCACCGGCATCGTGCAGAGCTCGAGCGCGGTGACCGTCGCCACCATCGGTTTCGTCAATGCCGGGCTGCTCAATCTCACCCAGGCCCTCGGCATCGTCTACGGCGCCAACGTCGGCACGACCATGACCGGCTGGCTGGTCGCGGCGGTCGGCTTCAAGCTGAAGGTGGAGGCTTTCGCGCTGCCCATGATCGGGGCGGGCATGTTCCTGCGCCTGGTCGGCTCCGCCACCCGCCTGGGTGCCTGCGGCGAAGCGCTGGCCGGTTTCGGGTTGTTCTTCATCGGCATCGACGTGCTGCGTGGTGCCTTCGAAGGGCTTGCCGCAAGCCTCGATCTGGCGACGCTGGTTCCGGCCGGCGCCGTGGGCCTGCTCACTTGTCTCGGCTTCGGCTTCCTCATGACGGTGCTCACGCAATCGTCGAGCGCGGCGATCGCCATCACCCTGACCGCGGCCAGCGGCGGTGCGCTGCCCATCGTTGCGGCCGCGTCGATGGTTATCGGGGCCAACGTCGGCACGACCTCGACGGCGGCTTTCGCCGTCATCGGGGCAACGCCCAATGCGCGGCGCGTGGCGAGTGCGCACGTCGCGTTCAACCTGCTCAGCGGCGTGGTTGCCTTGCTGTTGTTGCCGCTGATGCTGCGCGGTGTGCACCTGACGGAAACCCTGCTCGGTCTCACTGCCGCACCGGCCGTGACGCTGGCGCTGTTCCATACCACGTTCAATTTTCTCGGCGTTGCGCTGATGTGGCCCCTGACGCCGCCGCTGGTGCGCTTTCTGCGGCGACGTTTCCGCACGCTCGCCGAAACGCTCGCTCAACCGGCGCACCTCGATCAGAACGTCCTCGCCACCCCCGGTCTCGCGCTCGACGCGCTCAGGCTCGAGCTGGCACGCATGGCCGGCATCGGGCGTCGCCACGCCATCGCGGCGCTGGGCGGCGGCGCCGCCCCGGCCGAACGCGAACAGGAGCGTGACGCCTTGCACCAGCTCGGCGCCGCGGTCGAACAGTTCGTGACGCGCCTGGAGCGCCAGCGCTTGCCCGCGGTGCTTGCTCCGAGCGTACCCAACGCCCTGCGCATCAACGGCTACATCGAGGAGGTCGCGACGCTGGCCCAGGCGTTCACCGCGCGCGTCGACAACATCGCCGCGATTCGGCGCGGCAGGGTTGCTGACGACATCGCTGCCTACCTGCAGGCCGCGACGCGTCTGCTGATGGCAAGCGACCCGGCGACGCTCGATTTCGACACGGCCGAACTCGAACAGGACTATGCCGCCTTGCGCCGGCGCTGGCACGACCTCAAGGGCGTGCTGCTCGACGCGGCGAGCGACGACACGATTCCCGTTGCTGCACTGAATCCGGCGCTCGAAGGGCTGCGCGCGGCTCTGCGCATGGCCGAGCAGAGCATCAAGCTGGCCACGCGCCTGCGCCATTTCGAGCGTGGCGGCGAAGCCGCGACCGAGTCCCCCGGAGCGGACGTGGAGGTGCCGGCGCCGGCATCCGACGCCGCTGCCTGAACGCGGCGCACAGGGAGGCTGTCGCGTGGAGCGCCAAGCTCAGTGCGCAGGGTGTGCGCCGCGCCGTGGCCAGCGCGCGGGGTCGAGATCGAAGAACGTCGCGAGCGCCGCGTAAAGTTCGGGATGGCCATGTTCGAGCTCGCGGCCACGCTCGAAAAACGTTTCCACGGCGACGGCGAAGAACTCGGCCGGTGCCGTCGCGGCGTAGGGATCGAGCAGCGTGTGCTGGCCGTGGTCGAGCGCCTTCGCCAGGCGTTCGTACTCGCGACGGAAGACGCCCGGCCAGCGCCGTGCCTGGGCGCCTTCGAGTTCCGGCGCGCCGTCGACCAGCCCGTCCTGCTCGTCGAGCTTGTGTGCGAACTCGTGCAGCACGACGTTGTGGCCGTCACCGCCATGGTGGAGGTCGTCGCGCAGGTCGGCCCACGACAGGATCACCGGCCCGCGATACCAGGACTCGCCGGCGCGCACGTGGCGGCGGGTCGATTCGAGCACACCGTCGTGCTCGGTCTCGACGGCGACGAAGGCATCCGGGTAGATCAGGATGGAGGTGAAATCGGGGTAGTACTTGGTCGCGAGGTTGAGCTGCAGCAGGCAGGCCTGGGACGCGATCGCGAGCCGCATGGTGTCGGTGACTTCCAGCCCGTCCTGCCCGTAGAAGCGCTTCTCGGCGAGAAACACCGCGATGTCGCCGTGCAGCCGGCTGCGCAGCTCCGCTGGCAGCCGGCGGTAGAGGGGGACCCGCGCGAGGGTCCGGACCCAGGCCCGTGGCAGCGCCTGGCGGCGCAGCTGCGCCCGACGCCGTTCGCGCCAACGGCGCCTGACCAGCGGCCATGCCAGGACCGCGGCCGGCACGGCCAGGATCAGCAGGATTTCCAGGGTCAAGGGCGAAGCCGTCAGGCGCGCGGTACGGCGCGTACCAGGCTGCTGTCCGGTGCGGCCTCGAATCCGTGCCGCTCGAGCCAGGCGCGCAGGGCCTCCGCCTCGGGGTGGCTGGGTCGGATCACGTTGTAGAGGTAGTTGAGGCCGCGTGTGCGGGCCTCGGCTTCGAGCTGTTCGAGGATGAACGCGCCGACACCCTGGCGGCGCGCCGAGGGTGCCGTCGCAAGCAGGATCTCGGCATCACCCCAGGCGGCATCGAGCCAGCCGTAGCCGAGCGTGCGGCCGTCGCGCGTCACGCGCCACCATTCGCCCAGCAGCGGTGTGCCGGCGGCGAGGGCAGCATAGCGCCGGTCGAAGATGCCGGCAGGGGCATCGCCGATGATGCGCTGCTTGTCCGCATCCCAGCTGGGGTGGGTTTCCCTGGTCCACTCGAATGCCATGGTGGTTCTCCGCTCTGATCCCGTGCGCCGCAAGGTGCGTAGGATACCCGTGCTCATGGCCGCCGACGACGGCTGCAGCGACAACGAGGGAGATGCCTGCATGCCCGAGGGCCCGGAGATCCGTATCGAGGCCGATCGCATAGAGACCGTGCTGCTCGACGAAGTGGTCGAGCAGGCGTGGTTCGCGCGGGCAGACCTGCAGCGGCGCTCCCGCGAACTCGCCGGGCGCCGCGTCAGGGCGGTGGAGACGCGGGGCAAGGCCCTGCTCACCCATTTCGACAACGATCTCGTTCTCTACACGCACAACCAGCTATACGGCCGCTGGTTCGTACGTCCGCGCGGCGAGCTGCCACGCACCGGGCGCAGCCTGCGCGTGGCCCTGCATACCGCGCGCGGGAGTGCGCTGCTGTACAGCGCATCGTCCATCGAGCTACTCGAACGCGGGGCGCTTGGCGAGCACCCTTTCC